>NZ_JAAFZA010000122.1 GCF_015356865.1 Catenulispora pinisilvae | reverse complement strand
GTCTGGTGCCACGCGGGAGGGGATGTGGAGGTATCGCGGGGCGGCAGCCGAGGCGGCGATCGCCCTGCCGGTCGCGCTTGTGGCGGTGCGCGCGGGCTGCGGCGCGGCGCGGCCAGTGGTCTCCAAACCGGCCCACGCGGCCACCGCGACCGCCGCGGCGAGCGTGACGACCCTGGTCAGTGGGCTCATGACCGGATTTCTGTCCCGCACGCGGGCGCGGCATGCCGAGGTTCGCTCCGATGGCCTACAGCCGCAGCCGGGCTCCTTCACCAGGCGGCCCGGCGGCCGTTGGCGCGCTCGTCGAAGTCGGCTCCGTCAGCCGCCCCGGCGCCGCCGTTGGCCAGCTTCCGCAACTCACCGAGGGCCGCACGCTCCGCGGTGCGGACGCTGCTCTGCGCCGCCGCGTACACACCGTTGATCATCTCGAAATCACCACACCGACCCCGGCTGCACGGATTCTCGGTGGCGGGCCGTATGCGCTGCGGCCGCACACGCCGCCCCTCGACCTCGGCCAGCTCCACCTCGGCGGCGGAGTAGCGCAAGTCATAAAGCGCACGCGTAACAACACAGACACCGGACTCGTCGCCAGCCTGAGCAGGCCACAACGATCCGTGCCGAATGGAACGGGACACTCTTCCTCGCAGGGCAGGGCCGCCGGACCACCCGGCGTGCCCGACCTCTACCAGTCGGCGCCCGTGGACCTGCCAAGAAGTCGGTTACGCATGGCCACCATTATGCCAGGGCCAGGGACTCCAGGTGGTCGGCCGCCGCGGCCGCTCCCCCCGCTACCCGGAACGACTCCCCGATCCGGCGGGCCGCGGCGGCGAACGTCGGCTCGGTCAGGACGTGGTCCAGGGCCGTGCCGATCTGGGCCGGGCGGGCGTGCGCGAAGCGGATCCGGACGCCGGCTCCGGACGCCGTGACCTGCTGCGCGACCACCGGCTGGTCGTCCCGGATCGGGGCGAGGACCAGCGGGACGCCGTGGTACAGCGCCTCGCACACGGTGTTCTGGCCCGCGTGGCAGATGGCGGCGTCGGCGCGCTGGAGTAGGTCGAGTTGCGGGACGTGCGGCACGGTCAGGACGTTGTCCGCCGGCGGCACGGCTGCTGCGGGGTCCGCGACGACGCCGAACAGGTGCGGCCGGTCGGCTATCGCTTCGGCGCACGCTTGCAGGAACGACGCGCCGGCGTCCGAGTTGGCCGTCCCGACGCTCACGAAGACCAGCGGGCGCTCGTCGGGGAGCCGGTGCCAGGGGAACTCCGGATCCGTCGGGCGCTCGGCGATGGACGGGCCGACGTAGCGCAGCGTCTCACGCAGGGCCTCGACCTCACCGGACAGCGCGGCGGTGCTGTAGGCCAGGACGAGGTGCGGGGAGAAGCGCAGGTCACCGTACGTACGCTGATAGCGCGGCGAGGCGGCCGTGGTCCCCAAACCGTTTCGCACCTCCAGCTCAAGCAGCAGTTCCCGCACCCACGCGTCGACCTTGGGCATCGCCGCGAGCGGATTCCCCAGCTCCGCAGTTGTCGTCGCGGAGGTCGCCCACGGCACGCCGCACCGCATCGCCACAACCGCACCGGCCACAGCCTGCTGATCCACGAGCATGACATCCGGCGCGAACGCCTCAACCGCGGCCGCCACGCCGGGCACCATCGCCTGCGCGAGCGGAATGAGGAACGTCTCCCACAGGAACTTCAGCGCCCCCGGCCCCCGCAACCCCGCCGGCCGCACAACCGGCGCGCCGGGGACGGCACAGTCCAGCACCTTGGCATCAGGGCCGGCGAGACTGGCGATCAGCTCGGGGTTCCCGGCCCAGGCGACTTGGTGACCGCGCGCGACCAGGGCGGCGGCGACGCCGACGGTGGGGTTGATGTGGCCGACCAGGGGTGGGACGACGATCAAGAAGCGGCGCGGGCGTGCAGGCTCGGCGGCGCTGGATCTTGCGGGATCTGGCGCGCTCACGCCGAGCCCCGCTCGGCGAGCCGGTGCTCCGCCAGCCACCCGAGGATCAAGTCCAGGACCCGCGCCGGGGCCTCGACCAGCACCGAGTGTTCCAGGCCCGGCAGGATCACCGGTTCGTAGCGGGGCATCAGGGTGCGTAGGTGTTCCGCTTGCGCCGCGAGATCGCTCTTGGAGCCGTAGAGGGCCAGGGTCGGGCAGGCGATTTCAGCGATCTGCGGGTCGGACAGGACCGTGCTGGTCGGGAGGTCGCGCTCCAGGGTGGTGGCTGCCAGGAGGCGGGCGGCGCGCTTGGAGCGACGGGCCAGGTCGCGGCCGTAGCGGGCGGTTATCCAGGCTGTTGCTTCGAAGGTGCCCAGTTGGGTCGCGGCTTTGTGGAGGTTGGTGGCCATCTTCGTGGACCAGGGCGCGGTGGCCGGTTCGGATTCGATGGCGACGATGCCGGTGACGCGGTGGGGGTGGCGTGCGGCGAGGCCGTAGACGATGGTGCCGCCGAAGGAGTTGCCGAGGAAGTGGGCCTCGGGGACGTCGAGGGTGTCGAGGAGGGCGGCCAGGTCGTCGACGAAGTCGTCCAGGCGGTAGGCCGATGGCGGCTGCTCGGTCTTGCCGTGGCCGCGCAGGTCGTAGAGGACCACGCGGAAGCCGGCGGCGCGCAGCGCCTGGGCGACGGTGAAGTAGTAGCTCGCGAGGCTGTCGATCAGGATGCCGTGGACGCACACGATGGTCGGCGGGTTCGGTGCGGCATCGCGCGGGAGCAGCACCTCGTAGTTCTGACGGATCCCGTTGGCGACGGTGGCCGGCATCACGATCAGCTCGATTCGGAACTAGTGACGGAGGTGAAGGGGGTGGCTGAGGTAGCGGAGGCGGCAGAGGTGTCGGCGGCCAGGGACACGGTCACATGCTCCACAAGCTGCCCGACCGTGAGCTCGATGATCTCGTCGAGCCCGAGGTCGGCGATGAACTCGGCCAGGTTGACGCGCTCCCCGTACCGCTCCGCGAGCATCCCGGCGAGCGTGACCAGGTCCACGCTCTCCAGCTCCAGATCGTCGTGGAACCGGCTGTCCCGGTCGATGTCGATGTCGTCGATCCCGTACTCGTCCAGAATCGAGCCGAGCATGGCGGCGACTTCCGCGAGCACCGTGGTCGTCGTCTCAGCGGTCACGTGTCTGTCTCCTGATGGTTGTCGGTGTCCGGTCCCTCGGTCCAAGCGACCACGTACTGTCGTGCGGGTAGGTCATCGGGATTGGTGAGCTGTTCCAGGCGCACGCGGAACAGGCGGCCCACTCCAGCAGCACCGCCGCGAACCTCGACCACGGCGCCGGAAGCGGTGGCCTGCACGACGCCGAAGTGCCGCGGGTTGCCCGCCAATCCGGTACCCAGTGCCTTCGCGACCGCCTCCTTCGCGGTCCAGAACCGGGCGAACCACAGGTCTTCGCTGTCCCCGCCGTCCCCGCCCCGGTCAACGAGCCCTCGCAGCCGAGCGAGTTCGTCCTCTGACAGCGCGAAGGCGAGCGTCGCGGCGTCCCGCGCCGCGACCAGCTCGACGTCGATCCCGGCCTGCGGGCGACGATCCCCGGCGGCGGAACGCACGATCGCGACGCCGAGGTCCCCGGCATGCGCGAGCGACACGGCGAACGGCGGCAGCCCCCGGCCATGCGTGCCCGCGACGAAAGGCCGTCCGGCCTCGTCGTTGCCCACCGTGATCTCGGCGGGGAAGAGCTTGCGCGGACCGTCCTCGTCCCAGATCGCCTGCCGAACCGCGTCCTTGACCGCGATGCGTCCCAATAGCCACTGCCGCCGGCCACGCGGCGGCCGCGCCTCGAACAGGTCACGCTCGGCGGCGCCGAGATAGCTGCGCATCCGCAGCTGCCGCGAGGCCGGGTCGGTCCAGCGGTCGAAGACCGCGAACCAACCACCGGGACGCCGGCGGGCCAGCAGCGCGCCGCCCGGATCATGTTCGACGGCCTTGGTATCCGGATGGCTCCCGAACCGGCGATCGGTCCAGCCGGAGATCTCGGCCCAGACCCGACCGGCGCTGACCAGCTGAGCGTCGGCGACCACAACCGTGTCCTCGACGCTCCGGATCCGGATATGGCAGGCCACTGACCCACGCGGCGTCGGGCCATGAAACGCGATGCGCTTCATCCCCATCGGGAACACGACGGTCCGATCGGGCAACGTGTCCATGACCCAGTAGCCGAGCAACTGACCGACGTTGTCCAGGATCGCGCCCGGCGTCGCCAGCGCAGAGATCACGCCGCGCACGTGCCGGTCCCCGATGGCCGTCAGCTCCTCGACGCCCCGGAACAAAGGACCGTGGAACATCCATCGGTCGTCATAGAGGGTCCCGGCGGCGATAGACGGCGAGCGCTCGCTCACAGATTCGACCGGCCAGACTGGCGGCGCCGGAGAGAATACGGCCCCTGTCTCAACAGTCGCCCGCGCATAGGGTCCGAACTCGACCTTGACCGCGCCGTCCGCACCCGGCCGCACGACGATCTCGACGCTGGTCGGCGGCGCGGCGGCCGTCCACTGGTCGAACCGAGCGTCCCGCACCGCGATCGCGTGACCGCCCGCGGCGTCGATCATGTGCTGGATCACTGTGGTGGCGGGGACGACGGGGAAGCGGTCGGTCACGTCCGGCCAGTCGTCGCGCTGTGCGAAGAAGCAGTGGTCGAGGAGATAGGGCATTGAGTCGGTACCCACTGCGAGCGTGATCCGCCGCTCGCCGGAAGCAGAAACAGAAGCCGAAGCAGAGGTGGAGGCAGAAGAGGAAGCGGCCTGCCGAGCAGCCAACACAGCCCCAGTACTCGCCGCCGTCTCACGCAGCAGCAGCGCGACCTCCGCCGCCATCGGGTGCCGGGCCGCGAGCCCATCCAGCTCATCGAGTTCCGTCAGCCCACTGACAGCCGGCGCAAGCCCGGCAGCCTTCTCCCCCAAACTGACGAGCGCACCACCAAGATCCAACTGCATCGGAGCACTGCGCCGCTTCGCCGGCGTCGTCTTCGCACGCCCACCGAACAGCGCATCACTGGTCTGGAATCCCTCAGCCCAGAACGCCGCCGCGACCCGCCGAAGCTGAGCCATCCCCTCCCGCTGCGGCGCGTTCGCCGCGATGGCCAGATGGTCCCGCTCGCCGAGCACATCACCGATCACCGTCGCCAAAGCCCCGGTGCCGACCTGGACGAAGGCCCGAATCCCGGCCTCATACATGCCCTCAATCGTCTGCCGGAACCGAACGGTCTCCACCAAGTGCCGGACGAAGACCCGCCGCACCTCCTCGGCGTCCCCCGGGAACGGCGCGGCCAGCGTCGCCGACCACACCGGGACCGTCGGCGTCCGCACCTCGAAGTGTTCGAACGCCTCCAGGATCGGGCCGAGGTACGGCTCAAGCATCGGCGTGTGGAACCCCGACCGGAACGGCAGCACCTGGCACAGCACGTTCTGCCGCCGAAGCTCCCGCAGCAACTCGGCCATCGTCTCCTCGGGGCCGCACGCGACACACTGATTCGGCCCGTTGTCGTGCGACAACACGATCCCCGGATAGCGCGGCAGCAACTTCGTCACCCGCTCAGCACCGGCACCCACGGCACCGAAGACCAGCCCGGGCACCCGCAGCGAGTCCGGGTCGAAGCCGGCGACGAAATCGTCCACCGCGGTACCGGCGAACATGCCCGCGCTGGCCATCGCGGTCCACTCGCCGACGCTGTGCCCGGCGACCGCCGCCGGTCGGATGCCCAGCTGGGTCAGGGCACGTTCAAGCAGCCGCCCGACCTCGAACACGCCGAGCCCGTGCGAGCCGACGCTGTCGGCGCCGTATCCGGGCCCGGACACCCCGAGCCGAGCCGCGACGTCTTCAACGCGCGGCGCGAAGTCGACTTCGAGCCCCGGGAACACGAACGCGATCCGGTCAGCGCCGGACTCGACACCAGATTCGACGCCAATCTCGGCACCGGCTTCAGCACCGGACTCACCGCCACGCCCCGCGAGCAGCGGACGCGGCGTGAACCACAGATCCCCGCGACCGCGCCACGGCTTCGCGTTCGCGACGACGCGCCGCGCCAGCTTGAAACTCCGAGGCGTCGGATCGATCAGCGCGATCCGGCACGCGCCACTACCACGCTGGAGGAACGAGCCCGGATCCCGCTCGGACTCCACCGCGTCGAGCATCTGAGCGAGCGCATCGAGATCATCAGCGGCCAGCCGCACCTCGCGCTCCGGCACCGCACCGTCAACCGCGGCCCGACGCCGCGGAGGCCGATTCGGCGCCTGCTCCAAAACGACATGCGCATTGATCCCACCGAACCCGAAGGCGTTGACCCCAGCGCGCCGAGGCGTCCGGGTCTGCGGCCAATCCTCGGCGTCGGCCAAAGTCCGGAATCGCGTGCCCTTCAAATCAGGGTGCGGATCCTCGCAGTGCAACGTCGGCGGCAGCACTCCGTGATGCACCGCCAACGCCGCCTTCACCAGGCTGGCGATCCCCGCGGCCGGCATGGTGTGCCCGATCATCGACTTGACCGACCCCAGCGCCGGCGGGCCGCCCGCGGCCTCGTCATCGGTGCGCGGCGGGCCGAAGACCTCTGCGATGGTCAGCAGCTCCGCACGGTCCCCGGCCGGCGTCGCGGTGCCGTGCGCCTCCAGCAAGCCGATCGCGTCGGCGGCGAGCGGGTCCAGCCCGGCGGCCGCCCACGCCGCGCGCACCGCCCGGATCTGTCCGGCCGGCTCCGGGTTGAGCAGGCTCGCGGACCGGCCATCGCTGGCGACGCCGGTGCCGCGGATCACGGCATAGACCCGGTCACCGGCGGCCACCGCGTCCGCCAGCCGCTTCAGCACCACCACACCGGTGCCCTCACCGATCAGGATCCCGTCGGCGCCCCGATGGAACGGCCGGATCCGCCCGGATCGAGAGAGCGCTCCGAGCTGGCTGAACACGCTCCAGAACGTGATGTCGTGGCAGTGGTGCACGCCCCCGGCCAACATCACGTCACAGCGCCCTGACAGCAGCTCGCGCACCGCCTGGTCGACCGCGACGAGCGAGGAGGCACAGGCGGCGTCCACGGTGTAGGCCGGGCCGCGCAGGTCCAGCCGGTTCGCGATCCGGGACGCGGCCAGGTTCGGGACCAGGCCGATCGCGGCCTCGGGGCGGTTCGGGCCGAGCGCCTCGGTGAAGGCGGCCTGGATCGTGTCCAGCCGCTCCTCGGCCAGGCCGGGTATCAGCTCTCGAAGAGTCCGGACCAGTTGGTTGGCGGTGCGGACGCGCTGGTCGAGCCGGACCAGGCCGGGCGTCAGATACCCGCCCCGGCCCAGGATGACGCCGACCCGATCGCCGGCCGGAAGCCGGTCCCGACCGCCCGCGTCGGCGATGGCGTCGGCCGCCACCCGCAGCGCGAGCAGCTGGTCCGGCTCGGCACCGGCGACCGAGTCCGGCATGATCCCGTACGCCAGCGGGTCGAACTCCGTGAGCCCGTCCACGAACCCGCCGCGCCGGCAGTAGACCCGATCCGGCCGCGACGGATCGGCCGCCGGGTCGTGGAACTCCGGGTCCCACCGGTGGGCCGGAACGTCGGTGATGCAGTCGGTGCCCGCGACCAGGTTGCGCCAGTAGGCGTCCAGGTCCGGGGCCCCGGGCAGCAGCACCGCCATCCCGACGACGGCGACCGGGGCCAGGTCCGGGCCCGCGCCCGGGCCAGCGTCGGCAGCCGCGTCCGCGTTAACGATCACCACTGGGACGCCGTGTAGACCACCGACGCCGGGCTATCGCCCCAGGCCAGCTCCCGGAGCAGGGCCAGCACCCCTTCCTCGGGATCGATCAGGCCGATGCCGCGCTTGCCGTAGGCCTGCATCAACTCCGGCGTGACCATCCCGCCGTGTTCAGCCGACGGCGCCCACGGTCCCCAGTGCACCGTCAGGCAGTGCGCGCCGGTCCGGGCCGACCAGTCCGCGCCGACCGCTTCGAGCGCGTCGTTGGCGCTGGCGTAGTCGCACTGGCCCCGGTTGCCGAAGACGGCCGCGATGCTGCCGAACAGGACGGTGTAGCGGGGACGCTCAGGGAGATCATCGAGGCCTGCGATCAGGGTTCTGGCACCGTCGGCCTTGGTGGCGAAGACGCGTGCGAAGGAGGCCGGGTCCTTGTCGGCGATGAGCTTGTCCTCGATGATGCCGGCGGCGTAGAAGACGGCGTCGATGCGTCCGTGCTCGGTGTGGATGCCTTTCAGCAGCCGGTGCAGGGCCTCGCTGTTCTGCACGTCGAGCGAGTGGTAGCGCACGGCACTGCCCAGGGCGCCGAGCCGCGCGAGTGTGGCGGACACCTCGCGGCCCGCGAGGATGCGGCCGACTTCGCGTTCGATCTCGGCCGGAGCACTCAGTCCGTTGGCGATGAGCGCGGCGCGCAAGGCCGCCCGGTCCGGGGCGGCTGCCGTCGCGGCCGGCTCGGCTCCGGTCGGCAGCGGCGTGCGGCCGACGAGCTCGACGCGGCAACGGCAGGCGGCGGCCAATGTCTCGGCGAGGTGCGCGGTGATCCCGCGCGCGCCGCCGATGAGCACGACGACCGAGTCGCGGTCGAGGCCGAGCGCCTGGAGCTCGGCGGTTCCCTCGCCCGCCGGTCCGGCCCCGTTCGTGGCCAGTGCGCCGAGCGAGGTCTGCACCGGGGTGATCCGGCGGCGGGATCCGTTGTGGCGCAAGACGACCGGCTCGCGGTCCGAACTCACGATCTCCTCGACCACCTGGGCCGCGAGGTCTTCGGCGCTCGCGTCGCGGTCTACCTCGACGAGGCGTGCGGTGGTCTGCGGGTACTCGCGGGCGATGGTGCGCCACAGGCCGCGTAGCCCGGCGCCGGCGATGCGGTCCTGGAGTGGCGCGGCGGCGAGGAACCAGCGCGGGGATCCGGCCAGCGCTTCCTTGATCGCGCCGAAGCCGTGCGGGAGGAGCCGGGGCTCCATGCTGTCGCCCGCGCCGAGTGCTCCGAGGTGCACGATCCCGTCGACCTGTGCCTGAACCTCGACTTCAGACGCCGCTTCGGTGCGCTCGCCGCGGATCTCGACGGACGCGCCGAGCTCTGAGAGCCGATTCGAGAGCGCCTGCTCCACCGGGCCGGTGCCCGCGGCCCCGACGACCACGAAGCGGGTTCCGGTCAGGATGGCGTTATCGAGCGGTTCTGCGAAGCTGTGGTCTTCCTCGTTCATGACGAAACGCTTCGGAGCCAGCGCAGAGGAGATGGAGTCAGAGGAAACGGAGTCAGGGGCCTGGGATGGGGGCGCGATAGGCGCCGGTTGCGGCTCGGATCCGCCGTCGAGGTGGTCCCGGAGCCAGTCGGCGATGGCATTGGCCGTACGCGCCTTGGCCAGTTCCTCCAACTGGTCGTCGTCGAGTTCGGCGGCCGCCAGGCCCAGGCGCTCGGCGAGCTCTCCGGCGATCTCCGTGCGTTTGATCGAGTCGATGCTCAGCTCCGCCTCCAGGTCGAGGTCGGGCTCGATCATGTCGGACGGGTATCCGGTGCGCGCGCTGATGATCGCCAGGATCGTGCCGAGCAGATCGGTGACGGGTTCCTCGGCCGTCTCCCCGGTCGACGCCTCGGTCGAAGCGGCCACCGCAGACGGGGCGGACGCCGGAACCGCGGGCGTCATCGGAGCCGTGATGGCCGCGGGGACGGCCAAGGGCGCCGGTGCCTCAGAACCCTGCCATACCAGGCGTCCGGCCGGCGCCCCGCCGAGATACGCCAGCAGCACGTCGCGCTGCGCGGCGATCATCTCGCGGTTGGTCCTCAGGAACTCGGCGAGCAAGGCGTCCTGGGCCGCTTCCGACCTGGTCACGGAATCGTGCGTCACGATGGTGCCCTCCAGAGAGATTCGCCGGGCCGGGGTGAGGCCGCCGGGCACGCCGGCCCCGTCGGCGGTGCGGACGTGGCGGCCGTCGACCGTCCAGCCGGGTCGGGCGGACGCGGTCGCGGTGCCGGCGTCCCGGGCGTCGCGGCCCTCCACCAGCCAGCCGGTCCGGAGCGCGACGCCGGCGGTGGCCAGCCGGGCCACGGCCGCGAGCAGGCCGGGGACGCCGGCGCCGGGCCGCTCCTCGCAAGCGACGGCGAGGTGCGGGCGGTCTTGCAGGATCGCGTCCACCAGGTGGGTCAGGACCCTGCCGGGCCCGGCCTCGACGAACACCCGGATGCCCGCGGCGTACATCGCCTCGATCTGGTCGGCGAACCGCACCGGCGCACCGATCTGGGCGCCGAGTTCGGCTCGGACGTCGTCGGCGGTCGGGCCGTATGGCGCGGCTGTGCGGTTCGCATAGACCGGAGTCTCCGGGGAGCGCACCGGCACCTTGTCCATGAGCCGGGCGAACGCCTCGCCGGCCGCCGCGACGACCGGGCTGTGGAACGCGCAGGCGACCCGGATGCGCTTCGCCCCGATCTCGGCGGCGCGCAGGTGGGAGACCGCAGCGTCCACAGCCTCACTGGGACCCGAGATGACGACTTGTTGGGGAGAGTTCTGATTCGCCAGCACGACGCGGTCGGCGAGGCCGTGCTCCGCGAGCACGGCGGCGATCTCCTCGCCTCCGGCGGTGACCGCGGCCATGGCGCCCGGGTCGTCGCCGGCCGCGTCGAGGATCGCTTGCGCGCGTCCCCGGCTGGCGTCCAGGAGGGCCGGCGGATCCAGGGCACCGGCGCTCGCCAGCGCGACGAGCTCGCCGTAGCTGTGGCCGCCCACCGCGTCGGGCCGGATCCCGAGTTTGCGCAGCAGATGGTCGACGGCGAGCCCGCCGACGCCGAGCACCGGCTGCGCGACCCGCGTGTCCCGGATGCGTCGACCCTGGTCCGCCGCGGTGGCGTCGTCGAAGGCGGTCGGCGGGTTCAGGATCTCGGCCCACTCCCGGCCGAGCCGCAGGTAGTGCTGGAGTTCGGGGAACGCGACGAACAACTCGGCGAGCATCCCGGGGCGCTGACTCCCCTGTCCGGGGAACAGGAACGCGGTGCCCCCGGATTCCGGGGCGCCGGCTCCGAAGAACGCTTCGTCGGGCGGCTGGTGCAGTCCCGAGGCCGGGTCGTGCTCACCGGCCAGAACGCGGTCGGCCAGGGACGCGAAGTGTTCGAGGTCTGAGGCGACCAGGGCCACCCACGCGCGGTCGGTGCGAGCGTCGCACGCTCGGGCCGCGGCCAGCGCCAGGTCGCGAAGCCGCCACGGCGTCTTGCCCGCGTTGGCGGCCACCCGGCTGAGCAGGGTACTGATGGCCCGGTGTGCGGCGGCCCGGTCGGCGCCGCGGAAGACGAAGAGCTCCGCGGCCCAGTCGTCCCGGCCGTGCCGGGGGTCCACGGCTCGCTCGTGACCGGAGAGCACGACATGGAAGTTGGTGCCGCCGAACCCGAAAGCGCTGATGCCCGCGAGGCGTTCGCCGGGTGGCCGGGCCCACGGCGCCGGGGCGGCCCGGAACGTGAACGGGCTCTGGTCGGCGGTCCACGCCGGATTCGGATGGCTGATGTTCACCGTCGGCGGCCGCACTCCGGTGTGCACCGCGAGTGCGGTCTTCACGAGTCCGGCCAGGCCCGCGGCGCACTTGGTGTGGCCGATCTGGGACTTGACCGAGCCCAGGGCGCAGCCGCCGGGCTCGGCGCCCGCCTCGGCGAACAGCTTCGTCAGGGTGCTGAGTTCGGTGCGGTCGCCGACCACGGTCCCGGTGCCGTGCGCCTCGACCAGGCCGACCCGGGCCGGGGACACGCCCGCCGACCGGTAGGAACGCTCCAGCGCGCGCCGCTGGCCCTCCGGTCGCGGCGCGGTCAGCCCGAGCGCGCGGCCGTCGCTGGCGCTGCCGACGCCCTTGATGACCGCGTAGACCCGGTCGCCGTCACGTTCGGCGTCGGCGAGCCGTTTCAGCACGACGCAGGCGGCGCCCTCGCCGAGGGCGATCCCGTCGGCGTCGGCGTCGAACGCGCGGGAGCGGCCGGTCGGGGACAGCGCGTGGACCGAGGAGAAGAGCAGGAAGTCGTTGATCCCGTTGTGCGTGTCGACGCCGCCGCACAGCACCAGGTCGCTGGTGCCGAGCGTGAGTTCCTTGCAGGCGATGTCGACGGCCGCGAGCGAGGAGGCGCAGGCCGCGTCGACGGTGTAGTTGGTGCCGCCGAGGTCGAGCCGGTTGGCGATGCGGCCGGCGATGACGTTGGCCAGGACGCCGGTGAACGAGTCCTCGGTGAGCCGGGGAAGTTGTTCGTCGAGTTCGGCCGGGAGCGGGCCGAGGTAGGCGGGCAGCGTGGTGCGCAGCACGCCCGCGTTGGACAGGTCGCTGCCGGCCTCGGCGCCGAAGACCACCGAGGTGCGGTCGTGGTCCACCCCGGGGCGGTCGTATCCGGCGTCGGCCAGCGCGCGCCGGGCGACTTCCAGGGCGAGCAGCTGCGTCGGTTCGATGCTGCTCAGCGCGTTCGGCGGGATCCCGTAGCCCAGCGGGTCGAAGGGGATCGGCGGGAGGAAGCCGCCCCATTTGGAAGGTGTCGCGCGACCGGCTCCGGAGCCGACCGCGTCCGGATCGTAGAAGAGCTCTGAGTCCCAGCGGTCCGTCGGGACCTCGGTGATGCGGTCGGCGCCGTCGAGGATCGTCGCCCAGAAGGCGGCGAGGTCCGGGGAGCCGGGGAAGACACAGGCCATTCCGACGATGGCGATGTCCAGGGGCGCCGGAAGCTGTTCCTCGGCTTCGTCGGTTCCTGTGCGTATTCCGAGGGCGCGGGCCGCTTCGTCAGCCTGCGCGGTGTAGAACGCGCTTGCGCCCTGGGTGACCTCGGCGTGCAGGTCGGCGACCGTGGTGACGGAGTCGCGGAGCACCGCTACCTGGCCCGCCATGAACAGGCCGTCGCGCAGCTGGCGGTCCTCGTCGATGGGGACCAGTTCGGCGCCGTCGCGCACCAGGCCTTTGCTGGCGATGCGGAGGCGGCCGACGTTCAGCTGTTCAAGCTGCTCCCAGGCTTCGCGCTGCGGCACGTCGCCGGCTTGCAGCTGCCGGCGAAGGCTCTGGAACTCGGTCGTGAAGGGGCTGACGATGCCGCGGGTGGTGTGTCCGGGGGCTGATTCCAGCAGCGCGGTCGCCTCGGCGGCGAGGGCTTGCCGTTGGAACAGCGGCTGGATCGCGCCGCGGGCCACGGATTCTTCGGTGAACAGGTAGGCGGTGCCCATCAGGACACCGATCTGCACTCCGGCGCCGACGACCGTCCGGGCCAGCGCGGCGACCATCGCGGCGGAGCGTGCGTCGTGGATGCCGCCGGCGAACAGGATCTGGAGACCGTCGGCCCGCGTTTGCGCCTGTGATTGCGCCTGTGATTGCGCCTGTGATTGCGTTTGCTCGGCGAGCCAGTCCTCGATGACGCCGAGTTGTGCTTCCCAGAGCGGAAAGCTGGCGCGCGGGCCGGTATGGCCGCCGCACTCCGAGCCTTCGAAGACGAATCTACGGGCCCCGGCGTTGAGGAACTGCCGGAGCAAGCCTGGTGAGGGGGCGTGCAGGAACGTCGCGATGCCGACGTCTTCGAGCGCGCGGGCCTGCGCGGGACGGCCGCCGGCGACGATCGCGCACGCCGGTCGCAGCTCCCTGACGATCTCCAGCTGCGCGGCTCTCAGTTCCGCGGGAGCGAAGCCGAGGATCCCGACGCCCCAGGGGCGGTCGCCGAGCGCGGCCTTGGTCTGCTCCATCATCGCGCGGGTCTGATCGCTGTTCGCGAGCGCCAGGGCGAGGAAGGGCAGGGCTCCGTCCTCGGCGACCGCTGCGGCGAAGGATGCCTGGTCGCTGACGCGGGTCATCGGGCCCTGGGCTACCGGTACGCGCAGGCCGAGCGCCGTGGCGAGGGGGGCGAGCGGGGCAAGGGACGCGGCGCTGTCCTCGTCGCGGATCGCTTCGACGATCGCCGAGTGCACCGCGCGCACCGCGCCGACGGTGTCGGTGTGACGCTTGCGGAAGCGGTCGGCGAGGAAGCCGTCTTGGCCGATCGGGAGCAGGGTGTCGGAGGCAGGCGTTCGCAGTACTCGATGACCGTCGGCGACCACGGTCTCGGATCCGTCCGTGGCCCGGAGCGCGGCGCGGATGTCTTCGGGCAGCTCGGCTTCCGGCAGCAGCGCCAGCTGGGTGTCCAGGACGACGCCGGCGGCGCCGCCGATGACCGCCGCCGCGGCGGTGTGCTCGCCGATGCCGCCGGCCGCCCAGATCGGGAGGTCGAGGCCGGGCTCGGCGAGGAGCCGTTGGAGCAGGACGAAGGTGCTCAGCTCGCCGACGCGGCCGCCGGCTTCGGATCCCTTCGCGATCAGGCCGTGGGCGCCGGCCGTCGCGGCGGCGCGCGCCTCGGACGCGTCGGTCACCTCGACGAGGACGCGGTAGCCGGCCAGCGACACCTCGTCCGCGCTCCACGGAGCCTGCGGGCCCAGCACCACCAGGTCGATCCGCCCCGAACCGATCCGGCTGAGCTCGGCGAGTTCCAGTCCGCAACCCCGTCCGCACCTGACGCCGAACCCGTCGGGCAGCCATTCGGCGGCTAAGCCCAGCGCCTCCCGCGCGGCCCTGCCTCCGACCCCGAGGTCCACGACCCCGGTGCCCCCACCGCGCCCGACCGCGGCGGCCAGGCGTGCGTTCGGGACAGCACAGGGGCCGATCCCGACAACCAGTTCTCGTCGATCCCGTGCAACGGGCATCGCAGCTCCGTCCTGGCGGCGCGGCCGTAAGGCCGCTGACTCAGGGTTACCAAACAGGGTTTCAGGGTTACCAACGGGTAGGGAGTCTGGCACATCGAACGTGATGTCGGAAGATGTGTGCTGTAAACCTGTATCGACGATATTGCGCACGGCAGGTGTCTTCCGACCCTGAGATGAAACGTGCGGCCCGAATGCCCTGATCAGCGCTAATCGAAGCCGGGGCCGCGGAGAACTTCCACCGGAAGACCACAACCTGACATGTCCCTGTCGCCGCGCGGCCCTGGCGACATAATCAGACGTATGATATGCAATGCGCGTGAGCCGTACAGAAGAGATCGCAGCACGGCGCCCCACATATGAGGCCGACCTCAAGGACGGCGTCGACCGCTACTTCGAACCCCGACGGACCGTCTGCCCGTGGTGCGGCTCGGACCGGCTCCGGGAGCGGCTGCACACCACGGACCTGCTCCAACACAAACCCGGCGAATTCCGGCTGGACCGGTGCCTGGAGTGCGGGCACATCTTCCAGAATCCGCGCCTGAGTTCCGAGGGCCTGGAGTTCTACTACCGCGACTTCTACGACGGTCTCGGCGAGAAGGGCACCGGCAACATGTTCGCCGGACGCGGCGCGATCTACCGGAAGCGCGCCGAGGCGCTGGCGCCGCACGCGGACCAGCCCGCCGCCTGGCTGGACGTCGGCACCGGACACGGCCACTTCTGCGAGGCGGCGCGCGGCGTCTTCCCGCACACGGAGTTCGACGGCCTGGACTTCACCGACGGCGCGGAACTGGCCGAGCGTGCCGGACGCGTCCGGCACGGCTACCGGGGCAGCTTCGTCGAGGTCGCGCCGACCGTGGCGGGGACCTACGACGTGGTGAGCATGTTCCACTACCTGGAGCACAGCGTGGAGCCCGGGCTGGAGTTGGAGGCCGCGCGGCTGGCCATCCGGCCCGGCGGCTACCTGCTGATCGAGGTCCCCGACGCGGCCAGCCGCTACTCCCGGCTGCTCGGCCGCCGCTGGCTGCCGTGGCTCCAGCCCCAACACCTGCACTTCCTGCCGGTGGGCAACCTGCGCGAACGGCTCGGCGCGCTCGGGTTCACCGTCGTGGCCGAACAGCACACCGAGCCGCACGACCGGGTCGACCTGCTCGCCGCGACCTGGTTCGCGGTGGACGGCATCGCGCCGCGGGACGAGGCGCCGTGGCTGCCCCGGCGGCCGGGGCGACTCAAGCGCGTCACGCGGGCGGCGATCGTGATCGCCGGCATCCCGGCGCTGGCCGCGGCGACGGTCCTGGACCGGATCATGCCCAAGGCCCTGATACGCCGGTTCGGACTCTCGAACGCGTATCGGGTGGTCGCGCGGCGGGACTGAGCAGAACCACGACTGACGCCGATCACGCGGTGTCGCGAGCGAGATCGAGGTGTTCGGCGAGGAAGGTCATGACGTCGGCGAACAGGTCGACGGTCGTGGCGGTGCCGCGGGCGCCGTGGCCCACCCCGCGTTCCAGACGCAGCAGGATCGGGGCGGGCCCGGCCGAGGCGTGTTGCAGGGCCGCGCACATCTTGCGGGCGTGCAGCGGATCGACGCGGGTGTCACCGTCGGCCACGCCGAACAGGACGGCCGGGTAGTCGACCGCTTCGCGGACGTGGTGGTACGGCGAGTAGGCGTGCAGGACGGCGAGGTCCGCGGGGTCGGCGGCGCTGCCGTACTCCTCGCGCCAGCTGGGGCCCATGCCGGAGTGTTCGTAGCGCACCATGTCCAGGAGCGGGGCGACGGAGACGACGGCCGCGTACTTCTCAGGGTGCTGGGTCAGCGCGGCGGCGACGGTCAGGCCGCCGTTGGAGCTGCCGAGCAGGCCCAGGCGCGCGGGGTCGGCCCACCCGGCGGCGACCAGCCGGTCGGCGGCGGCGTCCAGGTCGTCGAAGGTGGTCTGTTTGTTGGCCCGGCGCCCGGCGTCGTGCCAGGCCCGGCCCTCCTCGCCGCCGCCGCGCAGACAGGTGAAGACGTAGACGCCGCCCATCTCGACCCAGGCCAGGGCCTGCGCGGCCCAGCCGGGGACGATCGAGGCGCCGAAACCGCCGTAGCCGCTGACCACGGTCGGGCGCGGACGGTCCGGACGTCCGGACGGGGACAGGACGAAGGCGGTGACCGGCGTGCCGTCATGCGCGGCGTAACGGATCCGCCGGACGACGCAGCCCTCGATGACCGGGGCGCCGGGGGCCGAGGCCCAGGCGGTGAGCGCGGCGGAGCGGGCGTCGAAGTGCAGGACGTGGCTGGGCGTGACGTGATCGGTGTAGCCGAACCACGCCTGGCGGCCGTCGGGTGCGGGGCGCACGCTTCCGACAGTGCCCGGGCCGGGGAGGGCGAGGCGGTGCAGCTGCTCTCCGGTGTGCGGGTCGTGGAGGGTGAGCTCGGAGACGGCGTGGCGCACGCGGGTGAGGAGGAGTAGGCCGTCGAGCGCGGTGACCTCGGTCAGCACGGCCTCGGGATCCTCGGGTACGAGGACGAGATCGCCGGACAAGGCCGAGCGTGAATCCTGGTCGGACCCGGTGAGCGCGGCGGGGGAAACACTCTCAAGCCGACCGTTCGGCGCGTCCTGATAGCTGATCAGATAGGCCCGGTCATGCGGCCCGGTTCCCGCCGGGATCACCAAGTCCAGCCGCGCTCCCCCGGACCCGAGCACCCGTCGCAGCGCCGGAGCTTCGGGCGTACCGGCGACGTGGTCGGCCAGCCAGAGCTCGGTCGCGGGATCCGCGCCGCGCGTGACCGCGATCGTGAGCCAGCGGCCGTCCGGCGACAGGGCCGGGGTGTAGAAGTCGTCCATGGCCCGGCCTTCGCCGAAGATCAGCGCGTCGCCTTCCGGGTCGGTCCCGAGCCGGTGCAGGCGGACCCGGCGGTGGTAGCGCTCCTCGCCGGGTATCTCCTCCGGCGGGCGGCGGCGCACGTAGTAGAAGCCGCTGGAGTCCGGCAGCCACGCCAGCGGGGAGCGTCGCAGCCGCTCGATCGGGCCGTCCACCGGGCGGCCGGTCGCGACGTCGAGCACCACGAGCCGGGTGTCCTCGGTCCCGGCCGCCGAGTACTGCACGGCGATCAGCGAACCGTCCTGGGACGGATCCCAGGACTCCAGCACCGTCAGCCCGGTCGGGTCGTGGACGAGCGGGTCCCAGAGCGTCCGCGCGTCCTGGCCCCGAGCGTCGGTGACACGCAGCGCGGCTTGGTCGCGGCCCGGTTCACGGAGGGTGTCGAACAGCAGTCCGCCGCGTGCGACCGGAGCGCTGACCGAGCCGGTGTCCACGAGCTCTGCTATGCGCCGGCGCATCGGCTCCAGCCAGGCCCAGCCGCTCCGATGCGCGGCGAACAGGTCCTCCTGAGCCGCGCTCCACGCCGCGGTGTCCGGGTCGGACTCGTCCTCCAGCCAGCGGTACGGGTCCGCGACCGGGATGCCGTGCAGCACCTCGACCGGGCCGGTGCGCCGAGCCGGTGGATAGCCGCGGGTGACGAGACTGGTGCGCTCGTTCACGGCGGTCATGGCGTCTCCTGCGGGTCGTCGTCGTCGAGACCTGATTCAGAGTGCAGGACGAGATCGGGTTCCAGGAAGGCACCCTTATCGCTCGACACACTCTCGGCCGACACACTCTCGGCCGACACACTCTCGGCCGACGCATTCTCGGTCGTCGCCGACAACGCCCCGCCCCGCAACAACGGGAGCGCCGCGACAGCCGTCCCGGCGGCGATCACCGCGGCCAACAGCACCCACGTCCGCGAGATCCCGGCGTCCTGGAGCAGCACGCCGGCCGCCGCCGGGCCCAGCGACGCCAGGCCCGCCATCAGCAGATCGGCGGCGGTGGAGATCCGGCCGAGCAACTCGCGCGGGGACTCGGTGAGCAGTACCCGTCCGACCAGGATCCCGGCCGGCGGGGTGAGGAAGATGAGCAGCACCAGCACCGGACCGACCACCAGTGGCGTGGGGGCGGCGGCGAACGCCGCGAAGCCGAGCGTCCAGACCACGCCCACCACGAGGAACAGCGGCCCGGGGTCGAGCAGCGCGATGACTCGTGGTGCGGCCAAGGCGCCGAGGACGGCGCCCACCCCGGCGCACGCCATCACCAGGCCGATGACGGTGCCCGCGGTGTGCTTCTCCCGTAGCATCACCACCACGGCCACCTCGGCCGCCGCCCCGCCCAAGTTCAGCAGCGAGCCGAACAGTAGGGCCCTGAGAAGCGCCGGCCGACGCCCGAGCCACCGCACACCGGCCAGAGCGCCGGTCGGACGCGGGGCCGCCGGGTCGGCGGGCTGTGGCCGAGTGGCCATCCCCAGCAGAAGAACCGCAGAGACCGCATAGGAAAGCGCGTCAGCGGTGAACGGCAGGATCCGGTCCACGGCGAACAGCCAGCCGCCCAGGAACGGTCCGACCAGTGTGGCGGTCCCGAGCGCGGCCTGTTCCTTCGCCAGCGCGTCAGAGAGCTGATGTTCGGGCACGACATCGCGCACGGCGATCCTGCTGGCCGGGCCGAACAGCGCCGTCGCGCTGCCCTCGACGATCGCGACCACGAGCAGCTGCGGGTAGCCGAGCGCGCCGAACTGCCCGGCGATCGGGATGCTGCCCAGGGCGACCAGCCGGACCAGGTCGGTGGCCAGCATCAGCCGCCGCCGGTCCGTGCGGTCGACCAGGTTGCCGGCCGGCAGCCGCAGGGCCAGCCGGGTGACCAGCGAGCAGGTGGCGACCAGGCCGGCCTCCGCGGCGCCCGCGCCGAGGGAGAGGACCAGCAGCGGGAAGGCGATCAGGGACATCTGCGAGCCCAGCGTCGACAGGGTCGAGCCGGTCCAGAAGCGGCGGAAGTCCCGGTTCTCGCGCAGGATTCCAGTGCTGGTCATGCGTTCCACCTCCGAGCGGTCGGGCCGGTCAGCGGGTCCCGGCCGGGTGCAGCAGGTCGAGCAGTTCGGCGTCGACCTCGTCCTGGAACGCCGCCAGCTCCGCCGCGTGCTCGCCGTGCCGGTACTGGTCGGTACAGGTGATCCAGCGGTCCGCGATGTGCTCGCCGGACAGGTAGCCGCCGTCGACGTCGCCCACGACCCACTCCGGCCGGCCCGCGGTCTCCCAGCAGCTGGCCAGCGAGCCGTCGGCGCTGACCACCGCGCCGTATTGGCCGTCCGGGTGCTCACACGCCTGGCAGCCCTTGCCCGAACGCGGGCGGGTCAGCGTGAAGCCGCGTTCCTGGGCCGCGCGGTGCCAGCGGGTGAACTCCGCGGCGAGCGCGCCGCCGTAGGAGAGTTCGTTGCCGTAGCCGACGCCTACGTCGCCGATGAGCGCGAACTGGATGGTGCACTGTGTCACGTCGAGCCGGTCGGCCAGCCGCTGCACCAGCGCGTCCATCCCGTGCTTGTTGAGGTGCGAGACGTTGACCCGAAGATGCCAGCGCACTGATGCCGCGCTCATCGCCTGCGCCGCGTTGTCCACGATCTTGTCGAAGGTCGGGCCGCCGGAGCGGGTGACGCGGATCGCGTCGTGCTCGTCCCGGTCGCCGTCGAAGGTGAGCTGGACGGAGCCCAGGCCCGCGGCGTTCAGGGTCCTGACGACCAGCGGCGTGAGCAGCGTGCCGTTGGAGACCATGGACACGGTGAGCTTGCCGAGCTCCGCGGCGCGTTCCAGAAGGTCGACGGCGCCGCGCAGGTTGAGCAGCGGCTCCCCGCCGAACAGCATCAGGGCGAGCTTGTCCAGCTTCGCCTCGGCCATCCGGGCGCGGGTGAAGTCGAGGATCGCAGAGGTCGTATCCGGCTTGAGCCGGGCGTGCTCGATCCGGGGCGGCCGGGATCCCCCGCGCGGGTCCTGCGCGATGTTCTGGAAGCAGTAGCCGCAGCCCAGATTGCAGTCGGTGCTGGTCAGCACCGTGAGGGAGTAGGTGCTCGGCGGACGCTTGCGCAGCAGTCCCTGTTCGCGCAGCCGGTCCAGCGTGGCCGGCGCGACGGTGCCGTCGGCGTCGACCTGCGCGGGGTGGAGTTTGGCGGAGCCGCCTTCGCTGACGAACCACCAGCCCTGCCGGGCCGGGAGCAGGCGCGAGGGAGCGTCCGCGACAAGCGGTTCCGGGCTAATGGTCCGGAGCATGGTGCCTCCTGTCGGATGGATCGGGGCGGGGTCGGGCGGGTCGGCCGCAGCGCCGGCCCGGATGGGCGGCGCCGCGGCCGACTGGCCCGGGGTGGTGAGGATCAGGCGCTGCCGGTGTTCACGCCGCACCACGGGGTGTCCTCGGTGGCGGCGGTGCCGGTGTTCACCGCGCACCACGGGGTGTCCTCACCGGAGTGCGCGATCACCTCCGGGTCATCCTCGGTAGCGGCGCTGCCGGTGTTGACGCCACACCACGGGGTGTCGTCACCGGAGTGCGCGATCACCTCCGGGTCGTCCTCGGTGGCGGCGCTGCCGGTGTTGACACCGCACCACGGGGTGTCCTCACCGGAGTGCGCGATCACCTCCGGGTCGTCCTCGGTGGCGGCGCTGCCGGTGTTCACGCCACACCACGGCGTGTCCTCACCGGAGTGCGCGACGACTTCGGGCTCGTTCTCCTGCTCACGCTTCTTGCCCATCGTGTTCTCCAGACTCGTGCGGAAGGCGGGTTTTCTCACGCTGTGGCCCTCGTTGACCGGGGCCGACGCCGACCATGCTGTGCGGCCGCGCTTCGAGCCCGGTTGGACCGCGCCGCATTTTCGCTATGGCCGCAGGTCGGATCGCTTGACAGCGCGGTTCGGGGTTCGTCGGCGGGCGCACAACGGCCCGGCACCGGCTTGTCAGGGCCCTACCTCAACGCCCGGAGCTGCGGCCATATCGGTATTTGCGCGCGCGTTAACCGAGGGCGAATCGACCGGGCGGACATTGTTCGTCGGACGCCCTCGACGCGGTGTCCTCGGAGCGACCGCCGAGAAGGAGCGCGCTGTGGAACTGGTCGACCTCATCAGCCTGCGTCCGGTGCCCTGCGCCGGCGTGCTGCTGATGCTGACTCAGCGCTGCCCCCTGCACTGCGCGCACTGCTCCACCGCGTCCACCATGGCCGGGCCGCAGACGGACGCCGCGGCGTTGCACCGGCTGGTCGGCTCGTTCGGGCCGGAGAACCGGCCGGAGCTGGTCATGTTCACCGGCGGCGAGCCGCTACTGCGGCCGGGCCTGGTGACCGAGCTTGCCCGGGCCGCCGCTGCTCGCGGAGTACGCACGGCGTTGCTCAGCGGGATGTTCTTCGCACGCCACGAGCGCATCGCGCCGCACGTCCAGGAGGCGATCCGGTCCGTCGACCACTTCTCCGCGAGCCTGGACCGCGAACACGAGCGAGAGGTGCCCAGGGCTGCGGTCCTGCGCACGCTCGCCACCTTGCTGGACGACGGCATGGCGGTGAGCCTGCACCTCACCGGACACGGCGCCGACGATCCGTATCTGGCCGAAGTGACCGCACAGGTCCGGCGCAGGTTCGGGGACCGGGTTCCGATGCTGGTGAACGAAGTGCGCGCGGTGGGTCGGGCGACGTCCTGGGCCACGGCCGCACGGATCGCCGCCGGGGCTGACGAGGCCTCGGAAAGCACACCGGATCGCACTCGCGTGCTGCCGTGCGCCATGGCCGCGTGGCCCGTGGTGGCCGCCGACGGCACGGTCCTGGCCTGCTGCGGTCAGGACGCCGTGGACCGGCGACCGGCCCCGGAGCATCTGCTGCTCGGGAACATCGCCGAAGACGACTGGCCGACGCTGCGCGAGCGGGCCCTGAACTCACCCGAGCTGCGGATGATCAGGGCTCTGGGTCCGCTGCACCTGCGCTCCCGATTCGGTGACGGCGACACCGGTCCGGACGGCTATTGCGCCGCCTGCCTCGCACTCCCCCAGAGCACTGATCTGCCGGCGATCCGCGCCTTCGGTGCCGGACCGGCCGGGGAGCTGCTGGACCGGCACGCCACGCGGACGCAGGCCGAAGCCGGTCCGGTCGCGCTGGTGCGACGCTTCGGCTGCGCCAAGTACGCCGAGCTGGTGGCTCCGGGCGGGGCTCCGAGTGGGGCTCCGGGCGGCCCACGATGACCGCGACCCTCTCGCGCAGCGGCGTGCTGCACGTCAAGATCTCCCTCGCCGACCGCGCTCTGAACACCGCGCTGGACCGTCTCTGGCTGGCTGACGGCCTCGCCCCGCGCTACGGCCGCTACCTCGCCGCCATGCATCAGGTGATCCGCGCTTCGGTCCCGCTCATGGAGCTCGCGGCCCGGCGATGCGCCGAGCGCGGGGACGCGGATCCGCTCAGCGCCCTCCTGCACGACTACCTGGTCGAGCACATCGAGGAGGAACGCGACCACGATCGCTGGCTGCTGGAAGACCTCGCCGTCGTGCGGGACGACGGAAACCTCCCGGCGCCGCCGGCCGGGCTCGCGGCGGCCCGGCTGGTCGGCCCGCAGTACTACTGGATCGAACACGGACACCCGGTGACGCTGCTCGGCTATATCGCAGTGCTCGAAAGCCGGGCTCCCGCCGAGTGGCTGGCCGACCGGCTGGCGCTGGACACCGGGCTGCCCGCCGAGGCGTTCCGCACCGTTCGCGCGCACGCCGAACTGGACGGCTCCCACACCGGCCGCCTGGACGCCGTACTGGACGACCTACCTCTGACCCGGGCTCAGGACTCCGCGATCGGCGTGAACGCGCTGCACACCGTCGGCGCGCTGACCGAGCTGATCAGGGAACTGTCACGGATCACCGACCTGTGGAGGAACGCGTGAACGACTTCGACAATCCCACGCTGGCCGTACTCGAGGCGGCCGGATTCCCGTTGGCGACGCTGAGCGAGGAACAGGTCATGGTCCTGGGTTCGCTCACCGGACCGGAGCTGGACCTGTTGGTGGACCTCAAGGCCAAGCTCGACGAGGTCGAACCCGAGGTCCAGGCGCACGGCAACATCGCCGGCGGCGCACTGTTCTGAACAGCTTGCAGAACGACTTGTAGAGCGACCTGTAGAACGGCTTGCACCGAGCGCCTGACCGCCTGTTCCGACCGAGCTTCGAGGAGGGGAAGCAGTGCACTGCGCCGCATGCTCCGAAACGCTGCCTGACAGCGCCCGCTTCTGCCTGTACTGCGGTACGCCTTGCGCCGCGGACGCCACGACGGCGGCGATACCGACGCCCGCGCCAGCCCGGGTTCCGGCGCCGCCGTCCCGGATCCCGGCGCCGGCGACCGGGACCGCGCCGGCCGAGGAACGCCGACCGGTCACCGTGCTGTTCTGCGACCTGGTCGGCTCGACCGCCCTGTCCGGACGGCTCGATCCGGAGACGCTGCGCTCCGTCGTGCTGCGCTATTTCGCGGCCGTGCGCGAGCCCATCGAGTCCCGCGGCGGCACCGTCGAGAAGTTCATCGGGGACGCGGTCATGGCCGTCTTCGGAATCCCGGATCTGCATGAGGACGACGGGCTGCGCGCGGTCGCCGCGGCCCTTGAGGTGCCCGAGGTCCTGGACCGGCTGAACGAGGAACTCCATTCGGCGCTCGGCGTGCGGCTGGCCGTGCGGATCGGCATCGCCACCGGCGAGGCGGTGGTCGGCACCGACTCCGAGGAGCGGCAGGTGCTCGTCTCCGGCGAGGTGGCCAACGTGGCGGCCCGGCTCGAACAGAACGCCGCGCCCGGCGAGATCCTGATCGACGCGGAGACCCGGCGCGCGGTCTCCGCGGCGGTGGTCGCGCAGGACGCGGGGCCGATGAGCCTGCGGGGGAAGTCCGCACCGGTGCGGGCGTACCGGCTCAGTGCCCTGCGTGGGGACGATCCGGGGCTGCTGCGCCGCTTCGATCTGCCCTTCGTGGGGCGTGAGGAGCAGTTCGTGGCGTTGGACGGTGCGCTGCGCGACACGGCCGAGGGCGGGCGAGTACGGGTACTGACGTTGGCCGCGGAGGCGGGCCTGGGCAAGACCAGGCTGCTGCGGGAGTGGCTGGAACGTGATCCCTCCCGGCAGGCGCACGCCGGTGTCGGCCGCTGCCGTCCGCACGCGCAGAGCGGCACTCTGACGGCGCTGGCCGAAGCGGTCTCGGCGCTGTTGGACAACGTTCATGCGGGGCCGGGAACGAGCGCGAAGGCAGAGCCGAGATCGTCCTGGCCCGGGGCGGTGACCGACGCGCTGGCGCTGCTCGACGTCGGGATGCTGCGTGACGGCACGCCCAATCCGTCCGTCGAGGACACCTGCGCCTCGCTGGCCGTGGTGCTGCGTCACCTGGCCGCCGACGCGCCGTTGATCCTGGTGCTCGACGACTTCCACTGGTCACGCCCGGCATTGCGGGCCACCGTCGAACGGCTGTCCGCACTGGCCGCCGACTTCCCGCTGCTGCTGATCTGCGCCGGACGTCCGGAACTACTGGAGTCCGGCCCGGACCAGGAATGCCTCACGCTGCCTCCGCTGCCGAGGGCGGACTGCGCACGACTGGCCGAGGCCTATGCCGAGCGGGAATCCGGTGTGCCACAACGGTTTCCGGCCCGTGTCCTCGATCGGGCGGAGGGCAACCCGCTGCTGCTGGAGCAGCTGCTCGCGGTCGCGGATCCCGCGAACCTGGACGGCGCCGACGGTCTGCCCTCTACGATCCAGGCGTTGCTCGGCGTCCGCATCGACGCCTTGGGCACGGCCGAACGCGCGGCCTTGTCCCTGGCGGCGGTCCTGGGCCGCGAGTTCACGGCGAGTCAGGTCGCCGGTCTGGCCCGGTCCGGCCCCGAGGGCGGGCCCGGCGGCGATCTGCACGCCGAACCCGAGGACGCCGACGCGACCAGCCCGGCGCTGCGCGAGCTGGCCCAGCACCGGATGATCGAGGCCGCGACCGGCGACGACTTCCGCTTCAGCAGCGGCCTGGTCCAGGAGGTTTCGTATCAGCGCACTGCCAAGCGGGTGCGGGCGGAGCGGCACGAGCGCACGGCCGGGTTGCTGGTGGCGTCACAGGCCACTGATCACGAGGTCGGCACCCACCTGGAGCTCGCCCACCGCTACCGCAGCGAGCTCGGGCTGGCCGACGGCCGCACCGAACTGCTGCGCTCCCGCGCGATGACGACCCTGGCCGCCGCCGGGGCCCGGGCCCTGGCGCGAGCCGACCTCGGCTGGGCCGAGCCGCTGCTGCGCCGGGCCACCGCGCTGAGCGAACCGGCGGACGAGCAGCGGCCGCGGGTGCTGTGGCAGTTGGCCGAGGTGCTGGTGGCCGGCGGGAACCTGGACGAGGGCCGGGCCCTGCTGGCCGAGATCGCCGCCGATCCGGCCGCCGCGAACCTGGTGCGTGCGCACGCCCGGCTGGCGCTGGCCGTGCACAGTGCGGACGCCGATCCGGACGGCACGGCCCGCGTCGCCGAGGAGGTGAGCGCCGCCTTCACCGCGGCCGGCGACGAACTGGGGCAAGCCAGGTCGCGGCTTCGGGTGGCGCAAGCGCGGCAGACGCTGGGGCGGCATGGCGAGGCCGAGCAGTTGCTGCTCAGCGCCGCCGACCACGCGGTGCGGGCCGATGCCGAGCCCGAGCGCGCGGCCATCCTCGGCGCGCTCGGAGTCTCGCTGTGCGCCGGGCCGACGCCGGTCGCCGAGGCCGTGGCGCGGTGCCGTGAGCTGCTGGCGCGGCACGGGGTGCGGCGCATCGTGCAGATCACGCTCAACTGCCCGCTCGCGGTGCTGCTCGCTTTGGATGGGCGGCCCGCGGAGGCCGGGGCCTGCTTGGACGCGGCGGATCAGGAGGCGCAGGCGGCCGGCTACGCGGAGACCTCCGTGTTCCTGCCCTTCTTCCGGGCCACCATCGCTTCGCTGTCCGGCCGGCCGCAGGAGGCCGATACGCTGCTGCGGCTGGCCGAGCGGGCCGCTGAGCGGATGGGTGGGAGCAACGCGGCGGGCCAGTTCCGGCGCGCGCGTGCTCGGGTGCTGGTGGATTCCGGGGATGCTGATTCCGCAAGAGCCCTGGTGCTGCAACCGGATACACATGAGCCGATCGAAGCCGTTGACGCGCTGTCGCTTGAGGACGCTGTCGATCTGCAAGGGTTGTTGGCGCGGGTGCTGGTGGATTCGGCTCCGGGGCGGGCGTTGGAACTGGCTCGACGCGCGGTCGCCGATGCCGGTCCTACTGACTCGCCGGTCCTCAAGGCCACTGCGGCGCTCGATCTGGCGCGCTGTGCGCGGGCCGCGGGCCGGGGGTCGGAGGCAGAGCGGGCCGCCCGCTCGGCGCTGGATCTGTTCGCCGCAAAGGGGCACCGGCCGGGAGCGCGCTGCGCGCAGCAGCTGCTGGACCAGATCGGACACAACCCGGCCGACGCCGTCGTTTCCGCAGGAAGGCTCACCCGATGACCACCGACTCCATCGAGCACGCGTCGGCGCCGGCGGAGGCGCCGCCGCATCCGGCGCGTCCGGCGCCGTTACCGCATCCGCCGCATCCGCCGCACGCGCCGCGGTTGCGCAGCTCCCCCGATCCGGCGCGGCTGACGTGGAGCCTGCGCGGGCGGACGCCGGACGAGATCGCGCTGAGCGCGGACGGGATCGACGTCACGCCGGAGTGGGCGTGGGGCGGCTCGACCGGGCGCGGGATCCGGGTCTGCGTCGTGGACAGCGGTGTCGAGCGGGACCATCCGGATGTCGGGGAGGTCGACGGGTCGTGGGTGGTGGTCGGCGACGAGGACGGGTTCCGCGTCGTGCCGACCGACACCGGCGACATGTGCGGTCACGGCACGGCTTGCGCGAGCATCGTGCGGCGGCTGGCCCCGGACTGTGAGCTGCACAGTGTCAGGGTTCTGGGAGAGCGCTTCTCCGGGACCGGTGATGTGTTGCTGGCCGGGCTACGCTGGGCGGTGCAGCAGCGGTTCGACGTGGTGAACCTGAGCCTGTCGACCACGCGTGCGAAGTTCGCGCAGGCGCTGCACGAGCTCGCCGACGAGGCGTACTTCGGCGGCACCGCGTTGGTGGCCTCGGCGCACAACACTCCGGTGGAGAGCTTTCCGTGGCGGTTCTCCTCGGTGTTCTCGGTCGGCAGCCACCAGGAGACCGATCAGGATCTGCACCTGTACAACCCCGAGCCGCCGGTGGAGTTCTTCGCCGCCGGCCAGAACGTCTCAGTGGCCTGGCTCGGCGGCAAGACGATCCGCACCACCGGCAACAGCTTCGCCACTCCGTTCGTCACCGGGACCTGCGCGCGGATCCTGGCCAAGCATCCGGGCCTGACTCTGTTCCAGCTCAAGAGCGTGCTCTATCTGACGGCAGCCAACGTCCAAGTCGATACCAGAGGTGCAGCATGAACCAGCCGGACAACACTGTCGTGGACCGGTCCGGAGCCGAAGCGGGCGCCGGCGTGGTGACCGATGCGGTGACCGATGCGGCAGCCGACCCGCTGGCGCGGGAACTGCTCCAGTCCATCGTGGACACCGCCCGCGCGATCTTCGGCGCGGCCGCCAGCTCCATCTTCCTGCTCGACGAGGCCGCCGGGGAACTGGTCTTCCAGGCGGTCTCCGGGCAGGGCGAGGACTTCCTGGTCGGCCGCAGGTTCCCGGCCGGACGCGGGATCGCGGGCTGGGTCGCCGGTTCCGGCGAGCCGATGGTGGTGGACGATCTGAACCGGGAGCAGGGGTTCGCCCGCGATCTGGCCGAGTCCACCCAGTACGTTCCCAATGCCCTGATGGCGGCGCCGTTGCTGGACGCGTCCGGGGTGCTCGGCGTCCTGGAGGTGCTGGACCCCTCCCCGCAGGCGCGTTCCGACCTGGCCGAGCTCGACCTGCTCGCGCTGTTCGCGCGGCAGTCGGCCGGCGCGCTGCGGTTGGTGACGCAGCGGCAGGCGCAAGGGCGTCCCGGCGCGGTTGGGGTGCGCGCCGGGGTGCGGGCGGTCGAGGGGCTGGACGAGGCGGGGCGGGCGGCCGGGCTGGTGCTGATCGACGCTGTGCGCGATCTGTTGCTGGCCGGGAACGGGCATTCCTGACCACTGACTACGAGTACCGCGAGCACCGCAAACACTACGAGCACTACGAGCACCACGAGCACTGATATCGATCCGTAGTCTCAACCTCCTGAGCAGATGGGACAGCGCTGTGGCCTCGACACCTGTGTCCCCGGGAACGGCTTCACCGCTCGGCGGGCGGTTCATCGCCGACCCGCGGCCCGTCCTGGACCGGCTCCGCGAATCGTGCCCGGTGACCCACACGACCTCGCCGGCGGGACAGGAGGTGTGGGTGGTCACGCGCGAGGCCGACGTCCGCGCCGCGCTGCTGAACCCGCGGCTGTCGCTGGCCCGCGAGCCGGTCGACGTCGGCCGTCCGCACCGGGCCCTGGACATGACGCTGGTCAACTACGATCCGCCGGACCACACGCGGATCCGGCGGCTGGCCGCGCCGGCGCTCTCGGCGGCGCGGCTCGCGCCTTGGCGGGAGCGGGTCGCGGAGTTGGCTGAGGGGATGCTGGACGGGCTTGGGCGCCGGGAAAGTTTGGCGGGTGTGGCGAACCTGGAGGGCGCGGAGGGCGCGGAGGGCGCGGACCGAGCTGAGCATCTGGAAGTAGAGCTGCTGGCGGATTTCGCGCAGCCGTTCGCGTTCGGCGTGATGTGCGAGGTGTTCGGCATCGCGGAAGCGCACCGGCCGGCACTGCGCGCGGCGATGGACACGCTGGCCGACGCCCAGGGGCACAGCGTCGCCGAGAAGGAGGCGGCGGTGTCCGTACTGGACTCTTATGTGCGGTGGCGGGTTGATCTCGGTGCGTCCGCGGATCGCGGTGCGGGCGTTATCGGGGAGGTCATCAGGACTTGGACGGCGGGCAACGAGACGCCGGGCGCCGCCCCGGTGAGCCGGGAAGAGCTGCTGGACCTGATCGCCATGCTGCTACTGGCCGGGTACGACAGCACGGTGCAGATGTTGGCCCTCGCGGTCCTGGCACTGTGCGCGGAGCCGGACGGCCTGGCGCCGCTGGCCGCGACCGGCGAGCTGTCGCCGAGCGCCGTGGACGAACTGCTGCGGATGGACACCCCCGGGCCGTTCGCGACGACGCGCCACGCGCTCAGCGACGTACGGATCGCCGGAACGGTGATCCCGGCGGGCAGCCAGGTCCTGCTGTCCCTCACGGCGGCGAACCACGACCACCGGACCCACACCGACCCGCAGCTGCTGCGACTGGACCGAACGACGCGCAGCCGCCAACTGAGCTTCGGCCTGGGCCCGCACTACTGCCTCGGCTCGGCCCTGGCCCGAATGACGCTGGCGGCGGCGCTCGGCGGACTCGCGCGACGCTGGCCCGGGGCGCGGGTCGCGGTGGGGACGGAGCGGTTGCGGTG
>NZ_JAAFZA010000121.1 GCF_015356865.1 Catenulispora pinisilvae | reverse complement strand
GCGCTCAGGAGGGCGGCGTGCACGCGGGGGTCGAACACGGCCAGGCCGTCGGCGGCTGCGCGCAGGGCGTGGGCGATGTCCTTGCGGTCGGCGTCCTTCGTCAGGTAGCTGCGGGCGCCGCCGCGCAGTGCGTCCAGGACCGAGGCGTCGTCGAAGTAGGTGGTGAGCACGACGATCGCGACCTCGGGGTGCTCGGCGGTCAGGATCCTGGTCGCCTCGACGCCGTCCATCACCGGCATGTGCAGGTCCAGCAGGATGGCGTCCGGGTGGTGCTCGGCGACCTGGTCGACGGCCTGTCGGCCGTCCGCGGCGGCGGCCACGACGTCGAAGTCGGGCAGCGCGCCGAGCAGCAGTTCCAGACCTTGGCGCACGCTGGCCTGGTCGTCGGCGATGATGATGCGCAGGCGACGGCCTGGTGTCGCGGTCATCGATCGGCTCTCTCCGGGGTCGGACACGGGACGAGGGGCAGTTCGGCGGCGACGACCCACTCTCGGCCCCGGACGCCAGCGTCGAGGGTACCGCGCAGCAGGCGCAACCGCTCCTGTATGCCGGTGAGTCCGTAGCCGCCGTTGATGGTCTGCGGCACGCCGGAGCCGGCGGGCTCGTCCGCGGCGGCGCGGGAGCCGTCCGCCAGCTCGGTGACGACCGACAGCCGCACCCCGTCCGGGACGTAGGCCAGGGTGATGTCGACGGCCCGGCCGGAGGCGTGCTTCGCCGCGTTCATCAGGCACTCGCTGGCGGTGCGCAGCAGGGCGATGGTGGCGTCGGCCGGCACCGGGTGCGGGGTGCCCTCGATGACGCAGCGGACTGACACGCTGTACACGTCGCCGTGTTCGGCGGCGACCCGGGCCAGTTCCTCGTGCAGCGGCAGGCTGTCGGTGCGCAGCGCGAGCACCGCGCGCCGGGTCTCGGTGAGCCCGTCGGAGACCATGCGCTGGGCGGTGGCCAGTACGTCCAGGGCGCGTTCGGGCTCGTCGAGCTCGGTGAACAGGGCCCGGGCGGTCTGGATCTGGATGCTCAGCGCGCCCAGGGAGTGCGCGAGCACGTCGTGGATCTCCCGGGCGATCCGCGCCCGCTCGCCGAGGATGTCGGCCCAGCGCTCCTCGGCCCGCAGCTGCTCGTGCCGGGCCAGCAGCGCGGCGGCTTGTTCGGCCTGGATCCGGTAGGCGGCCCGGTTCCGGCCGACCAGCGTGCCGACCACGAGCAGCAGCGGGAAGCCGACCAGGGTGCCGACGCCCTGGCCGAACACCACCGCCCCGCCCTCGACCGCGAGCAGGCCGAGCGCGGCGAGCCAGAGCACGACGATCAGGCCCAGCTCGCTGCCGGCGGCCATCAGCGAACCGACCGAGAACGAGATCAGGACGTCGCCGGTCCCGCCGGCGGAGGCGCCGACGCAGCCGGCCACGATCACCACACCGTGGCAGCCGGGCAGCAGTATCCGCGCGGCCCGGTCCGGCAGGCCGCCGGGCCAGACGTCGAGCACCAGCAGGGTCAGCAGGCCCAGGCACGCCACGACGTAGACCACGGCCTGGGTGCCGGCGCCGCCGGGCTCGGTCGGCTTCTTCACCAGGAAGGTGAGCAGGCCGATCGGGACTAGTCCCGCCAAGCGGGAGAACCAGGCGGCGGCGCGCAGCATGGGCCCAGTATGACGGGACTGCGTTCGGTAGGTGCGAACAGGAATGCGCAGGGTCACCGACGGCCGCGCCGGTCGGGCCGGCGACCGCGGCCCCGGCCGAGCAGGGAATCCCCGCCGCGGTCGAGCAGGGAGTCCCGGCCCCGGTCGAGCAGGGAGTCCCGGCCCCGGTCGTAGCGGTCCTGCTCGTAACGATCCTGCTCGTAACGGTCCTGCTCGTACCGATCCCGCGCGTATTGCTGGTCCCGGGCGTACTGCTGGTCGCGAGCGAACTGGTCCCGTGCGGCCTGGTCGCGGGCGAACTGTTGGTCGCGCGCATACTGGTCGCGGGAGTACTGGTCCGCCCCGTAGCGGTCGCGGTACCCGTCATCGCGGCGGGGGGCGTCACCGCCGCCGAGCAACCCCTGGAGCAGACCGCCGGAGCGGCCGCCCTGGCCGCCGCCGAGCAGGCCGCCGCCGAATAGGCCGCCCGAACCGTTGTCCGGGGCGAACGGGATCCCCTTGGACATGGCCCGCGGCACGATGACCGCCGCCTGCGCGAGCCGGTTGATGCCCAGCGTGAGCAGCATCGTGGAGGTGGAGGCGGCGATGTGCGCGTGCATCGCGCCCGCGACCCCGGTCATGAGCAACCGCCAGGCGACCATCAGCACCCACAGCCACAGACCGACCGGTCGCAGCCGGGCCCACAGGTAGCCGCCGCGGGATTCGATCTGCATGAGCGCGCCGAAGCCGCAGCCGATCAGCGCCGAGCCCGCGGCGCTGAGCAGCAGACAGGTGATGTCGGCGGCCGCCACGTGGCCGTGGGTCAGGTGCAGTTGGACGAAGCCCGCGACGGTGAGCACCGCCGGCAGCACCACGGTGCGTTTGACGTGCAGCAACTCGCCGCACACCTGTCTGACGATGACGTAGGCGATGATGCCTAGGGTGAGGACGATTGAGGTCACGGACACGGCTTACTTCCTCCGATCGCCGGCGTCGCGCACGGGCCTGAGTGGAACACCGACGGGGGATACCGACCCTGACAATCCTGGTCGCGGGCCGGCGGCGGCGCCTCGGCTCAGAGGTCGCATCCCGGTATGAGATGGGACGGGTGGGCCCGGGTGGTGTCATGGGCCCTGGGTACGCAGCCCCGCGGTCCGGCTCCTAGTACCGCGGTATGAGTCCCGGGCGAGCCCGGGCGGCGGAAATCATGCCGGAATGCGACCCGTGCCGCGATTCGGCGCGGGCGGCGAGCGGCGAAGGTGGAGGCAGCGGAAAGGCACCTGCCACCGGCCTTTCCGCCGCACCGCCGAAGGAGCCACCTCTTGCTCACCCAACTCACCCAGGCACAGCTGGTCAACGGCGCGGTCCTGCTCTGCACGCTCGGCGGCGAGCTCGGGCCGGAACGGCCGATCACCATGCTGCGCCCGATCCCCCCGCTCGTCGTGGCGGTCGGCATCGTGCTGCTGTACGTCCGCTCGATCGCCACGCAGGGCATGGGGGTCACCGTGGAACTCGCCGGGATCGCGGCGGGTCTGGTCGGCGGCCTGGCCGCCCTGGGCCTGGTCCACGTGTTCCACAGCGAGCGGACCGGGGGGCCGGCCAGTCACGCCGGCTGGCCGTACGCCCTGGTCTGGTTCGCGGTGTTCGGCGCGCGGGCCTGGTTCTCCTACGGCTGTGTCCACCTGTTCCCCCTGCAGTACGCGCAATGGCGCGCGACCCACCGGGTCGCGAGCGGCACCATCACCGACGCCCTGGTGTTCATGGCCGACGCCATGATCGTCACGTGTTGTCTGGGTGTGGTGGCGCGCGCCGCCGCACTGCCGAAACCGGTGTCAGAACCCAGATTGGTGGGATCCGATGTAGACCCCTGACGGTGCCGACCCCCCTGCCGGGCACCGAACGCGAAGCCCGGCCGGCCGCCCGAGGTACCCCTGGCGGATGTCCGCGAGCGTTGCCCAGATCCCCCCACCGGCAAACATCGGCGCCGGTAGACGGCATACCTCGCAAGATCCGCGCACCGGTCGGACGGCCGGACCTCGGTAGTACTAAGTCAGACGTCGACAATAAGCGACCGCACGTGGCACGCTGTGACAGTCCGGACGACGGCTGGCATGACGTACATAACAAGAAGAAGCAAGAAATTGAGGCATCCGCCTGCAATTTGCGTTACTTGAAATCTCGTTCAGGGATTCCGAGCTACGGGGAACCTAATGACTTTGCCATACCCTGAAACGGTCAATCGTCCACATCCCACCCCTGATCACACTGCCCGATTCACGATGGCGGAGTTCATCGCGGCCGCCGGTCGCGCCCGTACTCTGACCGTCCCCACCGCCTCGCTCGTCCCCGGTGACACCCCACGGTTGGCCGGGTTGAGCAAGGAACACATCGCCCGGCTCGCCGAGATCGACAATCCACTTCCCCCCATTCTGGTGGATCACCGGACGATGCGGGTGATCGACGGCACCCACCGATTGATGGCGGCGTGTCTGCGCGGCCGCGAGACGATCGAAGTCGAGTTCTTCGAAGGGCCCAGCGACGACGCGTTCCTTTATGCGGTACAGGCCAATGTCACCCACGGTTACCCGCTGTCCCAGGCCGACCGGCGCGCGGCCGCCAAGCGGATCATCGGTTCCCACCCCCACCTGTCCGACCGCGCCATCGCCCAGATCGCCGGGCTCGGCGCCAAGACCGTGGCCACGCTGCGCGAGCGCACCGAGGGCCAGGGTCCGGTGATCCAGGCCCGCATCGGGCGCGACGGCCGGGTACGCCCCCTGAACAGCGCCGCGGGCCGGCTGCGCGCCGCCGAGCTCATCGACAAGCAGCCGCACGCCTCGCTGCGGGAGCTGGCCCGGATGGCCGGGGTCTCCCCGGCGACGGTGAGCGACGTCCGCAAGCGGCTGAAGGCCGGGCTCGAACCGGTGCCCGGCGGCCAGTCCACGGTCTCCGAGGTGGCCTGCTCCTCACCGGCCCGGCAGCAGGTGACGCAGGTCGCCGAGCCCGCGGTCCCGGCCGAGCCGGCGATGGCCGTGAGCGACGCGGCGCTGCTGCTGACCAAGCTGTCCCGCGACCCGTCACTGCGTCAGCACGACGCGGGTCGCAAACTGCTGATCCTGTTGCGGTCCTGCACCTCGGGTGCCAGCGATCTCAACAACCTGATAAATGTGGTACCGCCGCACTGCACGCCGCAGATCATGGAACTGGCCCGGCAGGTGGCGCAGATGTGGCTGGACTTCGCCAAGGAGCTCCAGACCGAGGTCCAGGAACTGCAATCCGAATTGGGTTGAGAGAACGGCTGACAGAACACTGAGGCCCGCCCGGTTCCCCACCGGGCGGGCCTCGCAGCTGTCCGCTACGCGTAGTGCAGCAGCGACGGCCAGAGCTTGCCCCACGGCTCACGCGGCCGGGTGCACACGTAGATCTTGCCGCCGTACTCCTTGTTGTGGATGCCGTACGGGTTGCTGATGGTGCCGACCTCGCGCACGTCGGCGAAATCGGCCTGGAGCGCGGCCTTGAAGCCGGCCTGGCTCCCGCCGACCGGTCCCGGGACCACGGCCAGCACGGTGGTCGCGTTCGGGTTCCCCGGCCCCCAGAACCAGTCGGTGTTCTGGGCGCTCACCGCGGTCGGCAGGCCCGTGCCGGCGCTCAGCTGGTTCACGGCGCCGGCCTCGCCGTCGTTCTGGGTGTAGATGACGGTGGAGGCCCGCTGGTCGGCCGGCAGCGAGCGCCAGGCCGCGTCGACCGAGTTCGCCAGCTGCGGCCAGCCGACGGTGTCGCCGAGGTTGCGGTTGACCCCGTACGTCCAGCCGATGCTGTTCACGCTCAACAGCGGCAGGCCGATGATGAACATCAGAGCCGTGGTCAGCGTGCCGCCCACGGTGTAGAGCACGCGCCGGCGGCGCGAGGACCACCGGGCGTCGATCGCCACCGCGCCCGCGGCCAGCAGGTAGATGTAGGCACCGGCCAGGTAGTAGATCCGGCCCCCGCTGGTGACCGCGAACAGCACGAACAAGATGGCGTAGGACCAGAACAGCGCCTTCCACATGGGGTTGCGGCTGCGCCACAGGTGCCGCAGGCCGCCGATCCACACGCCCACCAGAGCGAGGCTGACCAGGAAGAGCTGGCCCACGAACCAGGTCGGGATGTTGCCGGGCCCGCCGTTCTGCTGGTTCAGCGAGTGGGTGAACGTGTAGCCGGCCCAGTTGTGCTGGGTCTGCCACCACAGGTCGGGCAGCGCGCACAGCGCCGCGATCAGGGCGCCGCCCAGGGCCCAGCGGTTGGTCACCAGCCGGCGGCCGCCGCTGATCCACAGACCGATCACCAACACGATGGCGAAGGAGACGATGAGCCGGCTGTCGCTGAGCCCGAGCCCGAGGACCACGCCGGCGAGCAGCCACCAGCGCGGCTGTCCGGTGCGCTCGACCTTCAGCGCCACGAAGGCGAAGGCCGACCAGGCCAGCAGGTCGTAGGAGGTGGTGTTGGCGACGTGGGCGCTGGAGAGCAGTTCGGGCATGGTGGCCACGCCGAGGGCGGCCACGAACTGGGCCCGCCGGGTGCCGCCGAACTCACGCGCGGTCAGAGCGCCGATCACGACGGTGCCCGCCGCGGCGAGCGCGGGCAGGATCCGGATCGCGGTGGCCGAGGTCCCGAACACCGCCACCGAGAACCGCATGAGCAGGGGCGCGAGCCCGGGTTGGTCGACGTAGCTGGCCGACAGGTGGCGCAGGCAGTCGAAGAAGTAGAGCTCGTCGACGAAATAGCCGTAGCGGCTGGCCAACGCGATCATCAGGGCCAGGACGGCCAGGGCGACCCCGAAGACCCGCTTGTCGAACGGGTGGATGACGACGGGCTCGGCCGCCGCCGGCGCCGGTGGTGGTTCCGGCGCGGCGGGCGCCGCCGTCGCCACCGCCGCGGACGCGGCTGATCCGTTTTCCAACGGTCCGGGATCGGACGGTCCGGGCTCGGGCCGGGTCACCGCCGACAGGGAATCAGACTTCGACATCGAACACCTCTCGCACAGGACCGCTGTCCGGGTCCGACTGGCTGGTGTACAGGTGGTGGTAGGCCCCGCGCCGGGCCAGGAGCCCGGTGTGGGTGCCCTGCTCGACGACCCGGCCGGCGTCGATGACGACGATGAGGTCCGCCTCGCGCACCGTGGAGAGCCGGTGCGCGATCACGAATCCGGTGCGGCCGTGCCGCAGCCCGTCCATCGCGTCCCGGATCATCGCCTCGGTGCGGACGTCGACGCTGCTGGTGGCCTCGTCGAGGATGAGCACGCCCGGATCGGCCAGGAAGGCCCGGGCGATGGTGAGCAACTGCCGCTGGCCGGTGGAGATCACCGAGGCCTCGTCGTCCAGCGTGGTCCGGTAGCCGTCGGGAAGGGCGCCGACGAACTCATCGACGTGGGCCGCCCGGGCCGCGGCGAGGATCTCGTCGTCGGTCGCGCCGGCCCGGCCGTAGGCGATGTTCTCCCAGATCGTCCCGGCGAACAGCCAGGTGTCCTGGAGCACCATGCCGAACCGCTGGCGCACCCGCTCCCGGGACAGTTCCCGGTAGTCCACCCCGTCCAGCAGGATGGAGCCGTCGTCGATCTCGTAGAACCTCATCAGGAGATTGACGATGGTGGTCTTGCCGGCCCCGGTGGGGCCGACGATCGCGACGCTCTGGCCGGGTTCGGCGACCAGGCTGAGGTCCTCGATCAGCGGCCGGTCCGGCTGGTAGCGGAAGGACACGTGGCGCAGTTCCACCCGGTGCCCGCCGGCGCTGTCGCCGGCCACGGCCGACGGGCCCGCCGGCTGCCCGTCCGCCGGCCCCACCGCCGCCTCCTCCGGCGCCGCCAGCAGCTCGAAGACCCGCGCCGCCGAGGCCTGCCCGGACTGCATGATGTTGATCTGCCCGGCGATCTGGCCGACCGGCACTGTGAACCGCCGGGAGAACTGGATGAACGCCTGCACCACGCCCAGCGAGATCGCGCCGGTGCTCACCTGGTAGCCGCCGAGCACCGCGATGACCACGTAGTTGAGGTTGCCGACCAGCAGCACGGCCGGGACCGTCAGCCCGGACAGATACTGGCCACGCAAACCCGCCTCGCGCACCTCGTCGTTGCGCCGCCCGAACTCGGCGATCCGCGCGGCCCGGCGGCCGAACGCCAGGACCAGCCCGTGTCCGGTGTACCCCTCCTCGACCATGGCGTTGAGCGACCCGGTCAGCTTCCACTGCTCGGCGAACCACTTCGCCGAGCGGCGGGCCAGGACCAGCAGCAGCGCGATGACCATCGGGATGCTCACCAGGTCGGCCAGGGCCAGCAGCGGGGACAGCCAGAACATCACGGCCAGCAGGCCGAGCACGGTGAGCACCGAGGAGAGCAGCGGGCTCGGGCCCTCCAGCAGGGCCGTGCTGAGGTTGTCGACGTCGTTGCTGACCCGACTCAGGATCTCGCCGTGCGGGTGGGTGTCGAAGTAGCGCAGCGGCAGCCGGTGCAGCTTGCCCGCCACCGCCGCGCGCAGCCGGTGCACAACACGCATGGCGATGCCGGCCATCAGATGGTTCTGCGCCCAGCCGAACACCGCGCCGAACGCGAAGATCGCGGCGGCCAGCAGCAGTACCCGGCCCAGGCGGTGGTAGTCGACGCCGACCCCGGGCACCACGTTCATCGCCGAGACCATCTCGGCCAGGCGCTGGTGCCCCTGCGCGCGCAGCTCGGCGACCGCCTGCGCCTTGCTCAGGCCCGCGGGCTGCTGGGATCCGACCAGGCCGGTGAACAGGATGTCGGAGGCGGCGCCGAGCGCGATCGGCCCGGCGATCAGGCACAGGACCGACGCGACCCCGAACAGGACGACCAGGGACAGCCGGAACCGTTCCCCGGCCAGGAGTCCGGCCCGGATCCCCGAGCCGGTCACGCCGCCCGGGCCGCTGTCCTTGCCCGCGCCGCTCTGCCCGCGCGGGCCCCGCAGGCCGCCCCGGGCCCGCACGTCGGCCACGCCGACCGCCGGCGCGCTCACGCGGTCGCCCCGGCGCCGAGTTGGGCGGCGACGATCCCCTGATAGGGAACGCAGCCCTCGATCAGTTCGGTGTGCGTGCCCCGCCCGGCGACTGTCCCGTGTTCGAGCACGATGATCTCGTCGGCGTCCATGATGGTGCCCGCGCGCTGGGTCGCGATCAGCACCGCGGCCTGCGCGGTCTCGGCGCGCAGGGCCGCGCGCAGCCGGGCCTCGGTGGCCGGGTCGAGGGCGGAGAAGCAGTCGTCGAACACGTACAGGCCGGGCCGGCGCAGTACCGCGCGGGCGATGGCCAACCGCTGGCGCTGGCCCCCGGAGACGTTGCGGCCGCCGGAGTCGATCGGGGCGTCGAGGCCGCCGGGCATGGCGGCGACGAAGTCGAGGGCCTGGGCCACGTCCAGGGCATGCCAGAGCTCTGTTTCGGACGCCTTCGGCCGGGCGATCCGCAGGTTCTCCGCGACCGTGCCGGCGAACAGGAAGGCGGTCTGCGGCACCGGACCGATCCCGGCCCACAGCCGCTCGGCCGCCTGCTCCTGCACGTCGACGCCGTTGACGGCCACGGTGCCGCCGGTCGCCGCGCAGAACCTCAGAGCCAGCTGGAGCACCGTGGTCTTGCCGCTGCCCGTGCCGCCGACGACCGCCGTGGTCCGGCCCGGCCGCACGGTGAACGACAGGCCTGCGAGCACCGGATGCCGGCTGCCGGGGTAGCCGAAGCTGACGTCCCGGAACTCCACGGTCCCGGTGCCGGCCTCGGGCACGACCGGCCGCGCCGGATCGGCGATACCGGTGCCGGCCTGGACCACCTCGGTGATCCGCTCGGCGCCGGCCACCGCCCGGGGCAGCAGGATGATGACGCTGACCCCGATGGCGACGTAGAGCAGCACCTGCAGGATGTAGATCTGGAAGGCCGTCAGGTCGCCGATCGACATCTGGCCGGCCCCGACCAGGCGCCCGCCGAACCAGATCAGACCGACACTGGTGAGGTTGACCAGGCCCAGGACGGCGGGCAGCACCGCGGCGAAGATCCGGTTGGCCCGCAGCGCGGTGCCGGTCATGTCGTCGTTGACCTCGCGGTAGCGCGCGTCCTCGGCGCTCTCCCGCCCGAAGGCGCGGATCACCCGGGCCCCGGTGATCTGTTCGCGCACCACCCGGTTGAGCCGGTCGATCTTGCCCTGCACCACCCGGAACAGCGGGACGACGGCCAGCAGCATCACCGCGACGATCGCCGCCATCGCCAGGACCGTGCCCCAGACCAGCAGCGACAGCCGCGGTCCGGAGCGGATCGCCATCACCAGCGCGCCGGCCGCGGTGACCGCCGACAACAGCAGCAGGTTGAGAGCCGCCTGGAGGAACAGCTGCACCTGCTGGACGTCGTTGACGTTCCGGATGACCAGCGAGGGGATGCCGAAGCGGCTCAGGTCCTGCTCGGACCAGCCCAGCACCCGCCGGTGCACGCCGTCCCGCAGCGCCGCGCCGACGGCGCTCGCGACACCGGTGGCGAGCCGGACGGACAGGACCGCGACGAGGCCGAGCAGGAGCGCGACGACCAGCATGACGCCGCCGGCGCGCCAGATGTACCCGGTGTCGCCGCCGAGCACGCCGTCGTCGATGATGGCGGCGTTCAGGCTCGGCAGGTAGAGGTTGCCCGCGGCCTGGACCATGACCAGCACGCCGATCAGCGTCAGGCTGCGCGCGTGCGGCCGCAGATAGCCGCGCAGCAGCCGGACGAGGACCATGGCGAGCCTTCTCCCCTTCCGTGGGCGTCGCGGTCACGGCGCCATCGGCAGCACGCTCCGCCGGCGAAGGCGGGCTCATCGGCCCCGCCCCCGCGAAACGCCCCGATCGTACGGCGACGCCCGCCGAATCCGGCCCCGCGTCCAACTGCCGTTGCCCGTCAGAGCCCTGCTGTCCCACCCCGACCTGCACGGATACCGGGGCAGTCAACGCGTTCGACTGCGAAGAAGGCATCAGTTGAACGTCCGAAATGTAAGAGATTGCCTTGGTAGCCTGACGTTCCGGCCGCAGGGTCAGTGAATCCCGACGGACCCGCTCGGACGATGCGCACCCCCGATCGCACGTCATCACACGCGGGGTCGGTGATCGGTGCCCCACAGCAGCGGTCGCTCATGCCGCCGACCATCCCCCCCGGTCGGCGGCATGAGAGTTCTGCTTAGCGCCGACGCAGATGACGGCCGAAGAAACGCAGCGAGCTGTCCACCTCAAATCGCGGTGTCTCTTTGTGCCCGCCGGGATTCGCGTGCAGCGTCTTCTCCGCGGAGCCGAAGGCGTCGAACAACGCGAGCCCGGCATCGCGCGGCACGTTGGCGTCGTCCCATTGGAGGTGGAACTCGATGGGGATCGCGATGGTGGGTGCGATATCGAGCAGGGCCTGGCCATGAGCCAGACCGAGGACGGCCGCGGTGATGCGGGGCTCGGCGGCGAGGAGGCGCAGGCCCAGTGCCGTGCCGAGGGAGACGCCCCAGTAGCCCACCTGCTCGGCGATCTCGGGCAGGCCCATGAGGGCGTCCAAGGTCGCCTGCCATTCGGGGATCGCCTGGGCGGCGAGTTCGGAGTTGTAGCGGAGGACGTCGGCTGGGACGTGGGGGTCGCCGGCTGCCGCCCGCTGCCTGATCGCCACGAGCAGTTCCTCGCCGTGCTCGGTGTGCGGGTGGCTACCGGAGCCGGGCAGGTCGATGGCCGCTACCGCGAACCCGCCTTCGGCGACGTAGCGCTGCGCCCTGGCCACCAGCTCCTCGGAGGCCTTGTGCTGGCCGCCGCCGTGACCGAGCAGGATCAGGGGGCTGGCATCGGAGGTCTTGGCCGGCAGCCACAGGACGCCGCGGGCATCGCCTTGGGTGAAGAAGCGCTCGACGACGCCCTCCGACACGGATTCCAGTAGGTAACGCATGGATACCTTCTACCGCATCGCCTACGGGACGGTCGGGGCGAGCTCCCGGGAGAAGAAGGCCACGACCTGATCGACGAGGCCCTGGGCGTCGGGGTGCCCTTCGAAGACGTGGTCGGCGCCTTCGACCAGGACGAGTTCGGAGCGCGCGCCGGCCGCCAGCAGGGCCTCGTGCAGGACCTCGGCCTGCTGGACCGGGCATTTGCGGTCGGCGTCGCCGTGCATGATGAAGAACGGCGGTGCGTCGCGGCGGACGTGGGTCGTCGGGCTGGCCTGCGCGGCCACCGCCTCGAACCCGTCGCCGGTGCCGGTGCCGCCGAGGAAGGCCGCTATGGCACTGAAGTGGCGCAGCGGGACCAGATCCGTGGGCGAGCACCAGAGGGCGGCCGCGGCGAGCGGCTGGGCGTCGGAGATACCCGAGGCATCGTGACTATTCTCAGCTTCCGCGGGTGCGAGCGCGGCGAGCGCACCGAGCGTCCCGCCGGCCGACTCGCCCCAGACCCCGACCCGCGTCGCGTCGATCCCCCACCGCGCGGCGTTGGAACGCAGATATCTGACAGCGCTCCGGACATCGTCCAGCTGCGCCGGGAACCGCGCCTCGCCGGACAGCCGGTAGTCGATGGTGGCAGCGGCGATACCGGCCGCGACGAGGGTGTCGAACACCGCGTTGGGGGCGAGGTTCGACGGCAGGTAGCGCCGGTCCCCCGCCCAGAACGCCCCGCCGTGCATCCAGACCACAAGCGGCACCGGGTTCTCGGGACCGGCCGCGGCCGGGACATGGAGGTCCAGCAGGAGCGGCCGGAAGCCTTGGATCTCGGCGTAGGTCAGGCCTTCATGGACGATACCGGGGCTGCTCATGCGATCGTGACCTCACCTGGGACCGGAGGGGACTGCGATCCTATCGCCGCCGCCGACCGCCTCAGCGCTCGCGGAACCCGCCGAGGAACCGCCGGAACACGCCACCGTCGCGCGGCAGCGGCGGCTGCGCAGGCGGGGCCTCGGTCCGCCGGGTGGCGACGGGCTGGTCGTAGTCGGTGCGCAGCAGGGCGTCGATGGTCTGCTGCTCGTCGAAGTCCTCGGAGCCCTCGATCGTCGGCACGTACCCGACCAGCATCCCGTCCTTCATCACCTGCGCTTCCAGGCCCGCGGTGTCGTCGGTGTCCCACTCGGCCTGCCGCCCGCCCGGGAGCATCACCCGGATCCCGAACTGGTACACGCTGACCTTGGCGACGTGCGCGTCGACCCCGCGTTCCCGCAGGGCGTCGACGACGCGGAGCGCTCGATTCTCGTCCATGGGGATCAGGGTAACCGCGTGACCTCGGTCTATGCCGTACCCTGCGCGCGCCGATAGCGCTCGAAAACCACTCGCGAGCCGAACGTCTTCGTCTCGATCAGCTCCAGCGCGATCGGCTCGGCGACCGGCGGCCAGAAGGGTGTGCCGCCGCCGACGACGATCGGGTTGCGGAACACGTGGAACTCCTCGACGAGGCCGAGCTCGATCGCCGCGCCGGCCAGGGTGGCGCCGCCGATGCCGACGGGCTTGTCGGTGGTGGCCAGGACGGCTGCGATCTCGTCGGTCAGCGGCCCCTGGGCCAGGCGGGCGTTGCCCTGCACACGGTCCAGGGTGCGGCTGAACACGACCTTCGGCAGCGCGGTCCAGAGGTCGGCGAACTCGGTGCAGAGCTCGCCATCGCGCAGCGACGGGTCTGTCTCCCAGACCAGCATGGTCTCGTAGAGCTTCCGGCCCAGCAGATGCGCGCCGAGCTCGCGGGTCTGCTCCAGATGGAAGCGGAACCGGTCCTCGGTGGGGGCCGTCCACCCGATCCCGCCGTCGCGGTCGGTGATGAAGCCGTCGACCGAGACACTCATCGAGGCGATCAGCATGGCTCCGAGCTCCTTCGCGGTGCGAGGTGGCTTTCGCGGAGCACAGCGAGTGCCAGGACCCAGCGCTCCTCGCGGGTCAGCGGTACCACCTGGCACCACCATGGAATCATCGACCACCGTCCGACATCAGTAGCCGTACGATATCTGCCTCACCGAGCCGTCAGGCTTCGCGCGACCAGACCACGACCCGCTTCTTGGGCGCGAACCCGGCCTCCCCGTAGATCCCGGACGCCCCGCTCGAGTCCACATTCATGCTGGCGCTGTCGAAGCCCTGGTCGGCGGCGGTCCGCAGCGCGTGCGTGATCAGCGCGCCGGCCACGCCTCGCCTGCGGTGGTCCCGGAGCGTGCCGATGGCGAAGAAGAACAAGTCGCGGACCCCGGTGACCACTACGTCGCCCTCCCAGAACTTGGTCAGCACCATGCCTACCGGCGCCCCGTCAGCCACATCCCGGACCAGGAAGCTGACCTCGGGCTGGAACGAGTGGTCGGTCATCCTGTTCTTCCAGTTGTCCACGGGCATCGGCGACGATCCCACGTCCGCGAACGAGGAGTTCCGGATCATCCGGAACTCCTCGTCGTTGAGCTCCGACCACGGCTCGATCCGCAGCCCGTCGGGAATCGCCACGTCGGGAATGGCATCGCCGAGCGGATGCGCCATGTACTCCTCGTACGTGACCGGCGCGAAGCCCTGCGAAGCCATCAGCTCGGCCACGCCGGCCACGCCCTCCATCTTCCGCACGATGACCTCGAGCTTCAGCGTCGGGTGGAACTGCGCGTGCAACACCTTCGCCGCCGCCAACCCGGCCTCCACGAGCGCGGTGCCGATGCCCCGGCGGCGATGGTCGGCGAGTACATTGCCGTCCATCATCATGCGGTGGACGTCTTGCGCTGCCGGCCGGTAGACGACCTTCATGAAACCGACCATCACGTCGCCGTCGAAAACACCGAGGCTCGCACGCTCCAGCTCCGCGTAGGGGCTGATCAGCTCCTGGAGGGTGTCCTGCGCGGTGTAGAACTCGCCGACCCGATCGACAACCTCGTTGGCGTTGATGAGGTCGGCCGACGCCTGGGCGTCCCCGCTGGTCAGGGGCCGCCACGTGAGCGACGTGATGTCGTTAAGCACGCGTGCGACAGTAGGTACTGCGCGGGCGGACCGCCACTGGTTTATCCCGTGACTGTGGGGCTCACCCGCCCCTGTGAGACCCGGGCCTGGGCCACGGCGGCTGCGGCATCGGCACCCACGGCCGCCGGGTCGCTGCGGCTGCGGGGGTGGCGAAGTCGGCGAATGATGAAGACATGGCATGGATCGCACTCATCATCATCCTGGCGCTGGTGTTCGGGGTCGTCGGAGCCGTGGTCAAGGGATTGCTGTGGCTGCTGGTCATCGGCATCGTGCTGTTCGCGGCCGGGGCGCTCACCGGCGCGATCAAGTCGCGGAGCAAGTGACCCGCCGAGACCACAGCGACGCGTGGGACGGACGGGAACAGCTGGACATGCGCTCCGCGCGCGGGTCTGCGCAAGGTGGAGTCAACGCGCGACACTGCGCGGTCGGCACGCACGCGATGCCGGGAAGGAGCGCACCATGAGCGACCTCACCAACAAGGGTAAGGAAGCCGTCGGCAAGGCCAAGGAGAAGGTCGGGGAGTTCACCGGCGACCGCGACATGGCGGCCGAGGGCAAGGACGACCAGACCGAGTCCAAGTTCAAGCAGCTCACCGACGACGCCAAGGGCATGGCCGAGAACGTGGCGGACCGCGTGAAGGACGTTTTCAAGAAGTAGGCGATGGCAGCGGGAAACCCCCGCCCTGAGTGATCGAGCGGCGCGCGTCTCACATGTGTGGACGCCGCCGTTCATCTCGCCCCGGGACCCCTACTCAGCCGACGGCTGCCACCCCGACGGCAACTCCAACTCGAACCAGACGACCTTCCCGTGCCGAGTGGTCCGGCTCCCCCACCGGTGTGCCAGCTCGTCGACGAGCCCGATGCCGCGGCCGCTCTCGTCGTAGTCGGTGAACCTGCGCACCGTGGGCGCGCGGGGGTCGGAGTCGGCGACCTCGATGGTGAGGTTGTGGTCGCAGAAGAGACGGAGCTGCCGGGGCCGGTCGGTGTGCGTGAGGGCGTTCGTCACCAGCTCGCTGACCAGCAGTTCCGCCAGGTCGGTGCGCGAGGCCAAGCCCCAGGAGCGCAGCTTGGCCCGGGTGAAGCTCCGGGCTTGGCCGGCCATGCGGCGGTCGCCGGACAGCGCCAGGGTGGCCACGCGTTCGCCGGCCAGCGACACGGTCTTGGCCATGATCAGCGCGACGTCGTCCTCCGCGCCGCCGGGGACCAGCGCCGACAAGACGGCGTCGCAGGCCTCTTCCAACGGTCGGCCACGCTGCGCCAACGCCTTGCGCAGCAGGTTGATCCCCTCATCGAGGTCGCGCCCGCGCCGCTCGACCAAGCCGTCCGTGTAGAGCGCCAGAACGCTGTGCTCGGAAAGGCTGAACTCCACGCTCTCGAACGGCACCCCGCCGACGCCGAGCGGCGGTCCGGGCGGTACGTCGAGCAGCGTCGTGGTCCCGTCCGGAGCCACGATCACCGGCGGGAGGTGCCCGGCGGAGGCGATCGCGCCGGAACGCTCCACCGGGTCGTAGACCGCGCAGATACACGTCGCGAACTGGTCCTGCCCGGTACTCGCCGCCGTCGCGTCGAGCCGCGTCAGCACCTGCTCCGGCTCCATGTCCAGGGTGGCCAAGGTCCGGGCGACAGTGCGGAGCTGCCCCATCGTGGCCGCGGCCCGGATACCGTGCCCCATCACGTCACCGACCAGCAGCGCCACCCGCCCGCAGGACAAGGGCACGACATCGAACCAGTCGCCGCCGACCTCGCTGACCCGGCTGCTCGGCAGGTAGCGGTGCGCGATCTCCACGCCGAGCGTGTGGTGGATGTTCTGCGGCAGGAGACTGCGTTGCAGCGTCAGCGCGGTCGCGCGCTCCCGCCGATACAGGCGCGCGTTGTCGATGCACAGCGCCGCGCGCGCCGCCAGTTCCTCGGCCAGGGCCACGTCGGCCGGGCCGAAGGGTTCGCGGTCCTGCATGCGGATGAACTCCGCACCGCCGAGCACCACGCCGCGGGCGCGCAGGGGGACCATCAGATAGGAGTGGATGCCGGCGGCCAGGCCCGGGGCCACGCGTTCGGGGGACGTCGAGATCGCGCCGAGCGATTCCTCGTCGACGATCGGGATCAGGACCGGCCGGCCGCTTCGCAGGCTTCGGGCATAGCCCTTGTGCGGGTCGCGCGTCGTGGTCTTCCCCACCGCGTCGGCTATGGATGTCAGTCCGGAGGGGAAGGACTCGGCGACCGCGACCGCCTGCAGCACCACCGGCTGGTCCAGCGGCGGCGAGATCGGCTCGTCGCCGCGCATCACCGAGGACAGCAGGTCGACGGTCGCGAAGTCGGCGAAGCGCGGCAGCACCACGTCGATGAGTTCTTCGGCGGTGCGTTGCAGGTCCAGCGTGGTCCCGATGCGCACGCTGGCGTCGTTGAGCAGGGCGAGCCGGCCCTGGGCGGCGTTCGCCTGGCGCAGCGTCTCCTGCCGGGCCAGCGCGGTGTCCCGCTGGCGCTGGAAGAGCAGGGCGTTGTCGAACGCGGTGGCCGCGCGGACGATGAGTTCCTCGCCCAGGGTGATGTCCTGGTCGTCGAAGGGCTCACGCTCCTCGCGGCGGGCGTAGGAGACGAAGCCGAGGACGGCGCCGCGCGCGACCAGCGGGGTGACGCGCACCGTCTCGGCCCGCAGCGCGGCGAAGGTGCTCAGCTGGCCGTTCGAGTCCGCGGAGCCCGGCGCACCGGCCGAAGCGCCGCCCGAACCGCCGTTTGACTCGCCGCCCGAACCGCCGCCCGGCCCACTGCCCGGCCCGCTGCCCGGCCCAGTGCCCGACGCCTGCAACTCCCCCGGCGCGACGACGACCGTCTCCCGCCGCCGCAGCGCCTCGGCGAACGGCGAGCCCGGCTCCAGCCGTTGCAGCTGGCCGATCGGCTGGTCGTCGCGCGGGAAGTCCTCGCTGACCGCGCCGAAGGCCACCCGGCGCATCACCGAGACCTCCGGGTCGGCCGGGGTCGCGGCGTCGCCGGGTGCGGAGCGGTGTTCCAGCACGTGGACGCCGCACACGTCGGCGACCTCCGGCACCATCGCCGTGACCAGCTCCCCGGCCGCCTGCCGGACGTCCAGCGTGCTGCCGATGGCCGCGCCGGCCTCGGCCAGCAGGGCCAGCCCGCGCCGGGCCCGGGCGGCCTGCTCCTCGGCCTCGTGACGCTCGGTGACGTCGATGACGGTCGAGCTGACGCCGAACACCCGTCCGCGGGCGTCCTGGAGCCGGGAATACCAGGCCGACCAGGTGTGGTCGTGGACGCCGTCGCCGTGCTGGGCGTCGCCGTTGGCCGGACCGGCCCAGCGGGCGTCAGCGATCGGCTCGCCGGTCTGGAGCACCTGCCGGACCTGCGCCTCGATCCGCGCGCCCTCGCCGCCGGGCAGCACGTCGCGGACCCGGCGGCCCAGGTGTTCGGCCACCCCGATCCCGTGCGCCGCCGCCAACGCCGCGTTGACCTGCACGAACCTGGTCTCGGTGTCGTAGACGGCCATCCCGACCGGCGACTGGTTGAAGAAGCTGTCCAGCACCGCCAGGTCGGCCTCGACCGAGCGCACGGCGCGCGCGTCCACGGCCGTGGCCAGCACCATCGGCGCCCGGTCGCCGGAGTCGATCCGGTAGGTGTGGATCTCCAGGTCGACCATGTGGCCGTCGCGCTGGCGCACCGGGAAGACCCCGGACCAGTCCTGGCCGTGCAGGATCTGCTCGTAGATGGCCAGAATGTCAGCACGCCGCTGCAAGGACCCCATCAGCTCGATGGCGTAGCCGCCCTCGGCCTCTTCGGCGGAGAAGCCCAGCATGGCCTCGGCCCCGGCACTCCAGTGGACGATGCGGCCGTCGGCCTCCAGTAGGGCGGTGGCCACACCGACGACGGGGTGGCGCCGTTGACCCCGCGCGCTCCGGCGCGTGGCATTCACCCCTACAGGTTCCCTCAAATGGCGACCGCGACGCCAGCCGGAGTGCTCTGCATGCCGTGGCGCGCCTTCCGACCGTCATCGATGATGGGAGTGTGCTGGTCGTTTCCGTCGCCGGGGGGCGGGGGCGATGACGGCTGGTGACCTGCCCGATGACGAGCACTCCGCCGACGAGCACTCCGCGGCCGGATACGGATCGGCCCACGCGCAGGACGACGCGCGCACGGCGGTGGGCCGGCTGAACTGGTCCAACCGGCAGGCCGAGGCCGTGGCCATGGCCGACGGGCTGATCGCGGAGCTGACCGACCCGCAGGAAGTGCTGGGCGTGCAGCTGGCCAAGCTCTCCTCGCTGCTGAACATGGACCGGCTCAGCGACTGCCCGCCGGTGATCGACGCGGCCTGGGCGATCATCCGGGACCACGGCGCCCGCCCCGCCGACGTCGGCCAGTTCCACGCCCTCGCGGCGTTCTTCGCCTACCGCAAGGGCTCGCTGGAGCGGTGCATCACCGACCTGGTTCGCGGCGCGCAAGCCCTGGAGGCGACGACCCCGGACCGGAGCGCGATCTTCCCCTGGATCTCGATGTCCGTCACCTATTCACTGGTCGGCTTCCACCGGCACGCCGTCGCGGCCCAGCGGCACGCCGAGGACATCGCCCGGTTCGGCAGCGTGGAGGACCGCCGGCTCACCGCACACCCCGAGATCCGGGTCCGGCAGGCGGCGTTCCTGGACCAGCGCGGCGAGACCGGCACCGCCAAGGCGGTGCTCGGCGACCTGATCGACCGGCTGAACGCCCACGACCTGATCGCGATGGAGGTCCCCTACCTCGGCTACGCGATGGCCCGCTACGGGGTCCTCGGCGGGACCTACGAAGGAGACGCGCGACGCTTGCTGCGCCTGCGGAACGAGCAGTTCCCGGAGAGCATCGAGCTGTCCCGGCTCGGCGAGGCGGCCCTGCAGATCACCGAGGGCCGGCCGAAGGAGGCCCTGGAGATCCTCGGCGACGCCCGCACCTCCAAGACCCGCCTGGGCCGCGCCGAGGTCCCCCGCCTCAGGGCCCTGGCCCACATCGCCTCCGGCGACCACGCCGCGGCGCACGCCGCCGACCGCGAGGTGACCTACCTGCTGGCGCGGGCCAGCGACCAGGTCTACGACCTCTTCGTCGACGGCATCACCGCCCGCCTGGACTTCGACGAACTGCGCCGCAACGCCAGCCGCTACGCCGACGAGGCACAGACCGACCCCCTCACCGACCTGCCGAACCGCCGCCACCTGGAGCGCTACGTCGCGGAGCTGACCGACCACGGCGGCTCCGGCGTCCTGGGGGTCGCCGACCTGGACGGCTTCAAGGAGGTCAACACGGTCCACGGCCACCTGGTCGGCGACGAAGTCCTCAAGCAGGCGGCGGCGATCCTGTCCCAGACCCTGCGCGGCGGCGACTTCCTGGCCCGCTACGGCGGCGACGAGTTCGTGATCGTCCTGCCCGGCACCACCCTGGCCGAGTCCGGCGAGGTGACGGCCCGGCTCAGCGCGGCCGTCGCCGCCCACGACTGGGCCGAACTCGCCCCCGGGACGCCGGTGACGGTGACGATGGGGCTCACGGCGCTGGCCGGACAGGGACTCGCGGAGGCGTTCCGGGAGGCGGACCTGCTGATGCTCGAGGCGAAGCGGCACGGGCAAGAGCAGAAGTAGTGGTGACGGACCTGAAGCAGTGGTGACGGACCTGACCGATTCCTTTTCCGCGCGCGCCGAGTCTGCCTGGTCGACGGCGGCCGCCGTCGGCGGATGAGAGGATCGACGATGACGGAACCGAGCGCTGGCCGGGGTGTGGAATTGAGCTCAGCCTTCGCCAGCACGCTGAGCGTCCTGCGGAAGGTCGGGCCGCGCGACCTGGACCGGCCGACGCCGTGCGCGTCGTGGGACGTACAGGCGCTCATCAACCACATCATCAGCGCCGCACGCTGGTGGGCGGCCACGGTGTCCGGCGACGCGAGTCTGGAGGCCGGGGAGGATGCGGACTACGTCGGCAGTCACGGTGACGGCGGCTTCGTGGCGGCGTATGAGGAGAGCATCCGTGTCGCCCTCGACGCGTTCGCGGCGGACGGAGCGGCGGAGCGGATGGTGACGGTGGCCTTCGGGGAGTTCCCGGGCGCGGCGCTGGCCCAGTTCGCGGCCACCGGGTACCTGCGCGACGACCGGGGCCGGTACCAGCCCTACGGCGTCGTCGTGCTCGAAGTCGTCGGAGATCACATCCGGCGGATCGTCTCCTTCGGCGATCCGCGGCTGCTTCCCGTCTTCGGCTTCGAGAACGCCGCCCTCGATCTCGACCGATGACTCAGCCCGGGCCGATGGCTCAGTCTCGACCGATGACTCAGTCTCGACCGATGAAAGGGGCGGGAACCCGCGCACGCGGTCCCCGCCCCACCGCCCAGCGGCCGGCTGCGATCGGCCGCCGGGAGTCCGGTGTCAGTCCTCGCCGCGAGGGCGTCGGGCGCGGGCGATGGTGTCGCGCAGCCACAGGGCGCTGCGCTTGGGGGTGCGGGCCTGGGTCTGGTAGTCGGTGCGGATGATGCCGAAGCGCTTGTCGTAGCCGTAGGCCCACTCGAAGTTGTCCATGAGCGACCAGGCGAAGTAGCCGCGGACGTCCGCGCCGCGCTGGCGGGCCTGGGCCACGGCGGCCAGGTGTTCGGCGATGTAGTTCGTCCGGTCCTGGTCGTCGACGAAGCCGTCGGCGTCCGGGACGTCGTCGTAGGCGGCGCCGTTCTCGGTGATCACCAACGGGATGCCCGGGTAGTCGGTGCCGATGCGGACCAGCAGGTCGGCGAAGTCGTCCGGCATGACCTCCCAGTCGATGTAGGTCTTCGGCCGGTCGCCGAAGTCGACCGTCCGGGTCACCGGGCGGCCGACCTCGTCGGTGGTGGTCGTGCCGTCGGCGGCGAAGCCGGTGGTCTTCATCGAGCGGTAGTAGTTGACGCCGAGGGTGTCCAGCGGGGCCGAGATGATCTCCAGGTCGCCGTCCTGGACCGGGATCGAGACCCCGACCGCGTCCAGGTCGGTGAGCAGGTCCGTCGGGTAGGCGCCCTTGAACATCGGGTCCATGTACATCCGGAAGTGCAGCGCGTCCCCGCGCCGGGTGGCCTCGACGTCCACCGGCGAGTCCGAGGCCGGGACCGCGTTGCCCAGGATGTGGGTGATCGCCAGGTCGATCGGCCGGTCGGCGGCGGCCGCCGCGGCGCGCAGCCGCTGCACCGCCAGGCCGTGGCCGAGCAGCAGGTGGTGCACCGCGGCGACGCCGTCCGCGAAGTCGCGGCGTCCCGGGGCGTGCACGCCCTCGACGTAGCCCAGCCACGCCGAGCACCACGCCTCGTTGAGCGTCGTCCAGTGCCGGACCCGGTCGCCGAGGCCGTCATATACGAGCTCTGCGTACTCGGCGAACCGGTAGGCGGTGTCACGGTGCGGCCACCCGCCGGCATCCTCCAACTCCTGCGGCAGATCCCAGTGGTAGAGCGTCAGCCAGGGAGTGATCCCGGCGCTCAGCAACTCGTCCACGAGCCGGTCGTAGAACGCCAGTCCGGCGGCGTTCGCCGGGCCCCGCCCGCCGGGCTGGATCCGGGGCCAGGCCACGGAGAACCGGTAGGTGTCGACACCGAGCGTCTTGATCAGCGCCACGTCCTCCGGCATCCGGTGGTAGTGGTCGCAGGCGACGTCCCCGTCCTCGCCGTTCTCCACGGCGCCCGGGACCCGGCAGAAGGTGTCCCAGATCGACGGGGTCCGGCCGTCCTCAGCGACCGCTCCCTCGATCTGGTACGCCGAGGTCGCGACGCCCCACCGGAAGTCGCGGGGTAGCTCCAAAGACATGGTTCTCCTCAATAATCTGATACAGCTAGCTCACGCAGATGGATGCAAGTAGCAGGCCACGGACCGCCCGGGATCGGAGGCCGGGCGGACCAGCGGCGGTGGCGAGCCGCCGCAGGGGTCGAAGGCCTTCGGACAGCGGGGCTGGAAGGCGCAGCCGGCCGGCATGTCCCGCAGGTCCGGCGGCGAGCCGGGGATCCCGGTCAGCTCCCGGCGCGGGCCGCGCAACGCGGGGAACGAGTGCAGCAGACCGTCGCTGTAGGGGTGCAGGGAGTTGTCGTAGAGCTCGACGGCCGGCGCCTGCTCGACGATCCGGCCGCCGTACATGATCGCGATCCGGTCGCTGAACTCCACCAGGAGCGACAGGTCGTGGGTGATGAAGATGACGGAGAACCCCAGCTGCTCCTTGAGCTTGGCCAGCTGCCGCATGATCTGCCGCTGCATCACGACGTCCAGCGCGGTGGTCGGCTCGTCCATGATCACCACCCGCGGCTCCAGGGCCAGGGCCATCGCGATCATCACGCGCTGGCGCATGCCGCCGGAGAGCTGGTGCGGATAGCTGTCCAGCCGGTCCCGGGCGATGCCGACCAGGGCCAGCAGCTCGGCGGCGCGCGCCATCCGGTCGGCCTTGGCGGTCTTGGGCCGGTGCTCGGCGATGACGTCGGTCAGCTGCGCGGCGACCGTGGCCACCGGGTTCAGCGAGTTCATCGCGCCCTGGAAGACGATCGAGAGCTGGCTCCAGCGGAAGGCCCGCAGCTCCCCGGGCGTCATCCGCAGCAGGTCGACCGGATCGCCGTCGTCCGGGTGGTAGAGCACTGATCCGCCGGTGACCACCCCGGGCGGCGGCAGCAGCCGGGTGGCGCCGTAGGCGAGCGTGGACTTGCCCGAGCCGGATTCCCCGGCCAGGCCCAGGACCTCGCCGCGGTTCAGCGTCAGGTGCACGTCGTTGACGGCGCGCACGGCCTGCGGGCCCACGCCGTAGTCGACCGACAGGCCCCTGATCTCCAGGACGGGGTGCCCTTGGCCCGTCGTGCTTTCCGGGCTCTTCGGGCTCGCCGGGTTCTGCGGGCTCGCGGACTTCTGCGCGCTCATCACGTTCTCCGAACTCACCGGCCGCCTCCTTCGTCCGCGCTCGGCGTCAGCACCGGGGTGAAACCGAACCGCATCCGGGCCTTGCGGCCGTCGGCGGTGCGGACCGTGGTCCGCCCCGCCCCGCGCAGCCGCGGGTTGACGATCTCGTCGATCCCGAAGTTGATCAGCGCCAGCGACGTGCCGAGCAGCGCGATGCACAGCCCGGCCGGCACGAACCACCACCAGGCGCCGATCGCCAGCGCCTGCTGGCCCTGGGCCCAGAACAGCACCTCGCCCCAGTTCCACTGCGAGATGCCGGAGACCCCGACGAACGCCAGCGCGATCTCGGTCATCACCGCGAACATCACGGTGCCGATGAACGACGAGGCGATGATCGCCGTCAGGTTGGGCAGGATCTCCACCCCGACGATCCGCCAGGTGGACTCGCCGTTGGCGCGCGCCGCCTGCACGAAGTCGCGTTGCCGCAGCGACAGTGTCTGGGCTCTGAGAAGCCGGGCGCCCCAGGCCCACCCGGTACAGCCGATCACCATCGCGATCGCCCAGTCCCCGGAGTTCGGGATCACGTTGGTGACGATGACGATCAGCGGCAGGGCCGGGATGACGATGAACACGTTGGACACCGTGGACACCGCCTCGCCGGCCCACCCGGACAGGTAGCCGGAGGTGACGCCGATGACGACGGCGATCACCGTGGCCAGGATCCCGGCGAAGAAGCCGACGAACATCACGCTGCGGGTGCCGACCAGGATCTGGCTGAAGATGTCCTGGCCGATGTGCGTGGTGCCGAACCAGTGCTTGGCCGACGGGCTCTGCAGGATGTCGTTGCTGCGCGCGGACGGGTCGTACGGGGCCAGCGCGGAGCCGAAGAACGCCAGGAACGTGAACACGGCGAGCAGTACCAGGCCGACCATGACCTTCACGCCCGGCAGCCGGAAGTGGAACTTCATGACGCTCAGCCCTCCTTCCGAGTACGGGGGTCCAGCGCCATGTAGGCCAGGTCGGCCAGGAAGTTCGCGGCCAGGACGGCGACGGTCACGGTCAGGAAGACACCCTGGATCAGCGGGTAGTCGTGCCCGGAGATGGCGTTGAGCAGTTGCAGGCCGACGCCGGGATAGGAGAACACGTACTCGACCAGGAACGTCCCGCCGACCACCAGGCCCAGGGCCATGCCGAAGCCGGAGACCGAGGGCAGCAGCGCGTTGCGGGCGGCGTACTTGGTCATCACCCGGCGGTCGGACAGGCCCTTGGCGTGCGCGACGGTGATGTAGTCCTCGGCGGAGACCGTGACCATCATGTTCCGCATCGCCAGCAGCCAGCCGCCGACCGAGGAGATGATGATGGTGGCCGCCGGCAGGATGCTGTGCCGCAGCGCGTTGCCGATGAAGCCGAGATCCCAACCGGGGACCAGGCCCGGGTCGTAGCCGCCGGAGCTGGGCAGCCAGCTGTCGACGCCGGTGAACAGGGTCACCGCGATCAGGCCGAGCCAGAAGTACGGGATCGACGACAGGAACGTGGTGACCGGCAGCAGCCCGTCCACCCAGGTCCCGCGCTTCCAGCCGGCGAAGACGCCGAGCAGGGTGCCGATCAGGAACGCCAGGATCGTGGTGGTGCCGATCAGGCCGAGCGTCCAGGGCAGCGCCGAGCCCAGGACCGAGGTCACCGGCTCGGGGAAGTTCTGGAAGCTGATGCCGAGGTCGCCGTGCGCGAGCTGGCCCAGGTAGCTCCAGTACTGGGACAGCAGGCTCTGGTGCTTGTCCAGGCCGAACAGGATGTCCAGCGACTTGATCGCGTTGCTGTCGATCTCACCGCGGCGCTGCGCGATGAGGGAGTCCACCGGGTTCCCGGGGATCAAGCGCGGGATGAAGAAGTTGATGGTGATGGCGGCCCAGAGGGTGAGGAGGTAGAAGCCCACGCGCCCGGCGAAGTACTTCACGGTGCGGCCCCCTCGAGCTCTGGGGCCTGGGCCTCGGCGGCAGCGGCTTCGACATCGGCGGCTTCGACATCGCTGATCTCGATGTCGGTGGTTTCGATGTCGGTGGTTTCGATGTCAGCAGCCTCGGCGTCAGTGCCCTTACCCTCGCCCTTACCCTCGTCGTCGAACAACCAGCAGGCGACCCAGTGGTCCGGGGCGTCACCGACCAGCGTCCGCTCCGGCACCCGCGCCCGGCACACGTCCATCGCCTTCGGGCACCGCGGATGGAACCGGCAGCCGCTCGGCGGGTCGATCAGGCTCGGTGGCTCGCCGGTGTCCTCGTCGTCGTATGGCGCCGGTCCACCCCGCACGCGTTCGGGGTCCGGCGCCGAGTGGACCAGCAGGTGCGTGTACGGGTGCGCGGGCCGTTGCGTGACGGTCTCGGAGTCCCCGCCCTCGACCATCCGCCCCGCGTACATCACCAGCGTCTCGTCGGCGAAGTAGCGGGCCGAGGCGATGTCGTGGGTGATGTAGAGGACTGCCAGGTCCAGCCGTTCCTTGAGGTCCCGCAACAGGTTCAGCACGCCGAGCCGGATCGAGACGTCCAGCATCGACACCGGCTCGTCGGCGAGCAGCGCCTCCGGGTCGGCGGCCAGGGCCCGGGCGATCGACACCCGCTGGCGTTGTCCGCCGGACAGTTCGTGCGGGTACTTCTCCAAATACAGCGAGGCCGGTGTCAGCTGCACCCGGCCCAGCAGCTCGTCCAGGGACTCCTCGCCGGTGTACCGGCCGTGGATCTTCAGCGCCCGGGTCAGATGGTGCCGCACGGTGTGCACCGGGTTCAGCGACGCGAACGGGTCCTGGAAGATCATCTGGACCCGGCGCGCGTACGCCTTGAAGTGCCGGCCGCCGCCCTTGACCGCGGTGGACACGCCGCCGATGCGGATGTCGCCGCCGGTGCGCGGATACAGCTGGGCCAGCAGCCGGGCGACGGTCGACTTGCCGGAGCCGGACTCGCCGACCAGCGCGGTGACCCGGCCGCGGCGCAGGCTCAGGGAGACGTCGTCCACGGCGTGCACCACCTTGGGTCCGCGCGAAAGCGCCGCACGGCCGCGGGCCCGCACCGGGAAGTGCTTGGTCAGCGCCTCGGCTTCCAGGACCACCTCGGAGGTCATCGATGGGTTCCTTCCACGGGCCGGGCGGCGGCGCCCCTCAACGCCTCCGCCCGGCCCTGGTCACAGGGACTGTGGTTCGGCCGGTCAGGAGGACGGGGTCAGGTGCAGGACGACGTCTTCCATGCCCCAGCGGGTCGGCTGCGGGGCCTCATAGGGGTTGTCCGCGGTCGGCCAGCCGGCCCAGTTGCGGGTGGAGTACTCGGCGCCGAGGTTGCCGGCCGAGGTCGGGATCATCGGCATCTCCTGGACGAACAGCTTCTCCAGGTTCTCCATGGCGGTCGCGCGGCTGGTGTCGTCGGTGGCGTTGGAGTACGCCTTCAGCGCGGCGTCGGCGGCGGGGTTCTGATACCGGCCGAAGTCCGCGGTGGCGGCGGTGCCGATCGGCTCCAGGCCCGCGGAGTCCATGATCTCCTCATACATGTCATACGGGGTGGTGCCGGAGTTGGTCCAGTGCAGCATCGCGTCGAAGTTGCCCTTGGCGATCGCGTCGTCCCAGGCGTCGTCGTTGGCCTTGTCGATGGTCGCGGTGACGCCGATGGTCGCCAGGTTGTCCTTGATGATCTCCAGGTCGGTCTGGTAGTCGTTCCAGTCCGCCGGGTCGGTGATGGTCAGCGTCACCGGTTTGCCGGTCGGATCCATCAGGGTGTTGCCGCTGTAGGTGAAGCCGTTGTCCGTCAGCTCCTTCTTCGCCGCGGCCACGCCGGTCACCGGCGAGACGCCCTTGAACTCCGCGGCGATGTACGGCTCGCCCTGCGGGGTCGGGATGCCGGTGATGTTGTCGATCTCCGGCTTGAAGTACCCGGCCTCGCCCTGGTTGAAGATGTCGGTCCGGTTGATCACCATGCTCATGGCGCGCCGCAGGTGCGGGTTGTCGAACGGCTTCTTGGTGGTGTTGAACCACAGGCCGTCGGCCGAGAGCTGGGCCGGGAAGTAGAGCTTGAAGTGCGCCGGGTCCTTGCCCACGAAGGTGCTCTTGGCGTCCGACATGAAGTAGTAGCTCCACTCGGCCTGGCCGTCGACCAGAGCCGCGCCCATGGTGTCGTTGGAGCTGTAGGTGGTGAAGTTGATGGTCTTCACCTTGGGCGCGGCGCCCCAGTAGCCGCTGCGCGCGCTGACGGTGACCGTCGAGGGCGTCGTGGTCTTGATGGTGTAGGGGCCGGTGCCGACCGGGTTCGCGACGGTGTCCTTGGACGGGTCGGCCATCGCCGACCACTGCTTCTTGTTGATCACCTGGGTGGACAGGATCTTCGTCCGGTTCACGTACTGCGAGCCGTCGAAGGCGACCGTGACCTGGTTCCCGCTGGTGGTCACGTTCGTGATCGGCAGCGAGTAGTAGTTGACGTCCTTGTGGTCCTTCTGGATCTGGAAGGAGTAGGCGACGTCGTCGGCGGTGAGCGGGGTGCCGTCGGACCACTTCACGCCGTCCCGGACGGTGAGCGTCACCTGGCTGTAGTCCGGCGACCAGGTCCACTTGGTGGCCAGCCACGGCGCCGGGTCCTGGTCCGGCTTGGCCTCGTCCTGCATGGCCAGCGGCTCCCAGATCAGCCAGGTGTAGCCGAGCTTCTTGGCGAACGAGGAGTCCAGGAAGGGGTTGTTGTTCGCGGGCAGGGTCGCCCCGTCCGGCATGCCGACGTTGAGCGTGCTCTTGCCACCGCCGGAACCACCGCTCTTCCCGCCGCCGCAACCGGCGGCGAGGGTGACGGCCAGGCCCGCTGCCAGCAGCGCGGCGAGCGGACGCCGGGCTGCGGAGCCGGATGTCGCGAGGGTCATTGCTTCTCCTCCAAGCTGGGGGATCCGCTGCGCGCTCCCCTGGGCCAGGGTGTGCGGCAGCGCGGCACCGGGCCGGTGGCCTTGGGCGCCGGACGGATCCGGGTGGGGTCGCAGTATGATCGGGCTTTGATCTGACGTTGATCTGTATGTGATCTCGGTTGATCTCGATGACCGGTGTGGTCGGTGTCGGATCTGACTGTGATCTGGCGTTGATCTAGCTCTTCGGTGCGGTGGAGCCCCGGATGACGAAGTCGGTCGGGATCACGACCGGCTCGGTCGGCAGGGCTTCGCCGCCGAGGTGCGCCGTCAGCATCCGGGCCGCGGTCGCCCCCAACTCGCGCAGGGGCTGGCGGACCGTGGTCAGCGGCGGCTCGGTCAGCGCGGTGAACTCCACATCGTCGAACCCGACGACGGCGACGTCCCCCGGCACCGCGATTCCGGCCTCTCTCAGCGCTTGTAGGGCGCCCGCAGCGGAGAGGTCGTTGTGCGCGAACACGGAGTCGAACTCGACTCCCCGAGCCAGGGCCCCCGCCACAGCGGCATGGCCCGACTCGATGCTGAAGTCACCCTCCAGCACGGCTTCGGCCGGCAAGGGAATGCCGGCCTGCTCGAAGACATCGGTGAAGCCCTCAAGCCGTTCAGTGACACAGCCGAAGCCCGGATTCCCCGTGACGACCACCGGATGGCGGCGGCCGATCTCCAACAGGTGGTGCGCCACCTGCCGTCCCCCGGCGCGATTGGTGGTGGCGACGGAGGCGAACCCCGGCCGGCTCTCCCGGTCGTCGATCAGGACCACCGGCAGCCCGTTGGTGTGCAGCTCGGTGATGTAGTCCAAGGTCCCGTCGGGCTCGATGACGAGCAGCCCGTCGAAGGCCTTGGCGTTGACCTGGCTGGCGAACCGCCGCATGGACTGGTCGCCCTGATTGCAGGTGAACAGCATGACCCCGAACTCGCCGCTCTCCACCACGTCCACCGCCCCCTGAATCACCTCACCGATCCACGGCCAGGTGAGCGAGGGCACCAGCATCCCGATGACACCGGTCCGGCCCCGCGCCAACGACACGGCCCGCGCACTGGGCACGTAACCGAGTTCGTCGATGACGTGCCGCACCCGCTCCACGGTGGACGCGTCGAGCTCGCCCTTGCCGTTGAGCACACGCGAGACCGTGGTCTTGCTGACCCCGGCCCGGGCCGCGACATCGGCGATGGTGATCGGCATGTACGGCGCCTTTCGGGGGCTGGTGGCAGCTGCGAACTTCAGTCTCCGCGGTACCGGAACCGGTCTCGCGACCGCTTACGGCACCGGTTCCGAAACCGGTTCCGGGGAGCAGTCAACACCCGGCGGGGCGGCTGGGCAATAACGGCGGGGTAACGTTCTGGAAATCTGACGGTGCATCGGTTCAGCCCGGATCCGGCGTCGATCCGCGGCCGAAGGGGTGGGACGATCGGGCGATCAGAGCTACCGTCGAAGAGTGCTGACATTGGGGGAAGAGCTGCTGCTGGTCGCGCTGGACGCGGACAAGGGAGTACTCAGGGGCTCGGCGGCGATACAGGTCGGGCTCAACGCCGCGGGGATCGCCGAGTTGCTGGCCCAGGGCCGCCTTCAGCTGCGGCAGGCCGACGGATCGCCGGGTGTCACGGTCGTCGAGCGCGGCACCTCGGACTTCGACGAGGAGCCACTCCTGGAGCAGGTACTGCTGGAAGTCCGGCAGACGCAGAAGGGCGACCGGCATCCCGAACGCTGCCTCAAGAACTGGCGCTCGCCTTCGCTGTTCGCGCACCTCAAGTCACTGCGCGGACGGGAAGTCCTCACCTGGGACAGACCCCAGAACAGGGCGGCTCTGTACGGCCGCTTCCATCTCCTCGACACCGATGCCGCAGCCTCGGCCCGGGCCCGCGTCGAGCGAGTCGCCACCGGCGCCGACCCGAGCGAACGCGATGTGAGCCTGGCCGCGATCGTCCAGGGACTCGGCCTCGACGAAGTCCTCTACAAGGGACGACGCAACCGACCGAAGCGTGCGGCCTTGGCGACGGTGCTGGCCAGGAATCGCTTCGCGGTGATGGTCGGCCGTGTGCTGCCGGAGATCCCCGGGCAGAAGTTCACGTTCGATTCCAAGAACGACATGAAGATGGCCATCGAGATGGTGCAAGCGTGGGATCGCACGCCCTGACCCCATCCCACTTGAGTTGGGCGGACAACTGGCCGGTCTCGGGGTTCGGGGC
>NZ_JAAFZA010000120.1 GCF_015356865.1 Catenulispora pinisilvae | reverse complement strand
CCCAAGAAGAGCCCCGAGCCCAGAGCCCGAGCCTGAATGGCCCATAGAACTAGAACTAGCTGTCACCAACTAGCTGTTACCAACTACCAGTCACCAACTACTAGTCACCGACCGCGCGTAAGGAAGCCCGCCGTCCCAGCGACCACCTGCCCGAAGCAAGGCTCCTGATAGTGGAAGGCATGTTCGGCACCCTCGAACTCCGTCAGCTCGCAGACATCGCCCGCCCCCAGCATCGCGTCCCGGAAAGCGCGCAGGCTCTCGATCGGCGCGATGGTGTCGGCTGTGCCGCTGAACAGGGCGGTGCGCGGGCTCCCGGGGCGGAGTAGGTGCAGCGGCGAGATCGACTCGGCCGTGGTGCCGGGCTCGAGTGCGCGGGTCAGCGCCTCGGGGGCGACGAGGGTCGCGTCCACGATCGGGTTGAACAGGACCAGAGTGTCGAAGCCCGAGTGCGGCCCGGTCAGGGTGGCGAGGAGGGCGAGGTGGCCGCCGGCTGAGCTGCCGCCGGTTGCCAGGGGCAGGGTCGGTGCGGCCAGGTTGTGGAACTCCGCTTGGAACTTCGCCATCTCGGTGCGGACGTCGGCCAGGCAGTCGCCGATGTGGTCGGCGCCCTGGCCCAGCAGTCGGTAGCCCGCCGCCGCCGCGAGGATCCCCTCGGCGGCCAGCGCTGTGCAGTGCGGTGTGAGCTCCTCCGGTGATCCGTGCCGCAGGCCGCCGCCGTGGAACAGCACCACGGCGGCGCGTGGGGGGCCTGCGGGTTCGAAGAGCAGCACTAGGCGCCTAGGGAGGCGGTTGCCAGCTTGAACGCGAAGCCCAGGAACAGTGAGCCGATGCCGCCGGTTCCGGCTGCGGCCAGGCGTCGGCGGCGGCGGAAGGCGGTGGCCAGTCGGTTGCCGGTGAAGATCAGTACGCTCAGGTACGCCGCCGAGAACAGCATCACGATCGTCGACAGCAGTGCGAAGGCCTCGGTCGGGTAGGTCGCGTGCGGGCTGACGAACTGGGTCAGGAAGGCCAGGTCGAACAGGATCGCCTTGGGGTTCAGCAGACTGACCACCAGGGCGCGGCTGAACGGGCGCTCGGCGGCCTGGACCGCCTCGGCCATCGCCGTCGCCTCCGTCGCGTCGCCGGACGTCGCGGCCGAGGTGTCGCGCCGCTCGCGCCAGGCCTTCACCGCGGTGCGCAGCATCCCGAAGCCGAGCCAGGCCAGGTAGCCGGCGCCGAGGAACTTCACGACGTCGAACGTCGCGGGTGAGCGCTTCAGCATCGACGCCGCGCCGGCGGCGGTCAGTGTCAGCAGCACCGCGTCGCCGAGGAACACGCCGCAGGCGGCGCGGTAGCCGGTGCGGACTCCCTTGCGCGCGCCGACTGTCAGCACGTACAGCGAGTTCGGACCGGGCAGCAGCACTATGAGCAGTGCGCCGACCACGAAGGTCGGCAGATCGACAGTACCGAGCATGCCGTGAGAATTTCATACCGGGGCCGTTGTGCGCTCATGGGTTTCATTGCTCGAACTGCCGCCAGTCACCGCCCGAACCCGCCAGCGCCCCTACCGCCTGTAATCCGCGAACGGATCCTGCCCCGGCCCCTCGTCCCCGACCTCGGGATGCTCCGCCGCGTGCTCCTCGCGCAGCACCCGCCGCAGCACCTTGCCGATCATGTTGCGCGGCAGGTCGTCGCGGAACGCGATCAGCTTGGGGACCTTGTACGGCGCCAGGTGCTGGTGGGCGAATACGTCCAGCTCCGCGGCGGTGGCCGACATCCCCTCGGCGAGCTGGATGACCGCCTTCACCGTCTCGCCCCGGTAGGGGTCCGGGACGCCGATCACCGCCGCGTCGTAGACCGCCGGGTGTTCGCGCAGCACGTCCTCGATCTCCGAGGGGTAGATCGAGAACCCGGAGGCGATCACCACGTCACGTTTGCGGTCGATCAGCGTCACGTACCCGTCCGGCGACATCACCCCGATGTCGCCGGTGTAGAGCCAGCCGTTGCGCAGCGCCAGGCTGGTCTCGTCCTGCTGGTTCCAGTAGCCCTTGAACAGCTGCGGGCCGAAGACCACCAGCTCCCCGGCCGCGCCGATCGGGAGCACGCGGTCCTGGCGGAACTCGTCGACGATCTTCACGTGGGTGTTCGGCAGCGGCAGGCCGATGGTGCCGGGCCGGGAGTTGGCGTTCAGCGGGTTGGCCAGCGTCACCGGGGAGGACTCGGTCATGCCGTAGCCCTCGGCCAGCCGGCCGCCGGTCGCGGCCTGGAAGGCGTCGATGGTCTCCACCGGCAGCCGCATCGCGCCGGAGATGCAGGTGCGGATGGAGCGCAGGTCGTACTTGCCTATCTTCGGGTGCTCCAGCAGCTTGGAGTAGATCGGCGGCACGCCCGGGAACACGGTCGGCCGCTCGTGCTTGATCGCGTCCAGCACCAGCTCCGGGTCGAAGGTCGGCAGCAGTACCAGCGTCCCGGCCAGCAGCACGCCGGTGACCACGCACAGCATCAGCCCGTAGACGTGGAACAGCGGCAGCACGCACAACACCGACTCCCGCCCCACCTTGACGCCCTGGTCCCAGGCCTGCACCTGGTGCGCGTTGGCGACCAGGTTCCGGTGGGTGAGCATGGCGCCCTTCGGCCGCCCGGTGGTGCCGCCGGTGTACTGCAGGACGGCCAGGTCCTCTGAGGGCTCCACGAACTCCTGCTCGACCGGGCCCGGGGAGGTCTCCATCAACTCTGTATAGGGGACGGCGCGTGCCCCGGGCGGCAGCGGTGTGATCAGCCGCTCCCGCTTCTCCCGCGCCGCGCCCAGCGGCAGGTCCAGCAGCTTGCGTTTGAACGCCGGCAGGAAGTCGGCCAGACACACCGAGATCACGTGCTCCACCGCGGTGCCGGGCCGGGCGGCGTCCAGCGTGGCGTAGGCGCCGTCGAAGACGATCGCCACCTTCGCGCCCGAGTCGGTGAGCTGGTGCCGCAGTTCGGAGTCGGTGTAGAGGGGGTTGCACGCGACCATCACCGCACCCAGACGGGTGATTGCGAAGAACGCCGTGATCGCCGCGGGACAGTTCGGCAACACCAGGGCTACGCGGTCGCCCTTGCCCACGCCGAGCGCCCGGAGCGCGCCGGCCAGCCGGTCGGCGTCGCGGCGCAGCTGCTTGTAGGAGGTCTTGCGGCCGAAGAACACCAGGGCGGCCCGGTCCCCGTAGGCGGCGGCCGCGTCGTCCAGCAGCCGGGTCACCGGGACGTCGGGGACGGTCACGTCGGTGGGCACACCCGCTGCGTAGAACCGCAGCCAGGGCCGGTCCGCATAGGGATCGGGCACGGCGGTAGACGGTGCGGTCTGGCTCACAAGCGGAGTCAAACACGTATCGAGAACGTTGTCAGTAGGCCCCTTGGACACAAGATCGCAAAATCCGTCGTTCACGAAAACTCTTTCGAGTCTTCACAACCCGGTCACGACCGCTAGAGTCCGAAGGATGCGCTACATCATCATCGGCGCCGGCGCGGTCGGCGGCACCATCGGTGGACGCCTGGCCGAGGCCGGGCACGACGTGGTCCTGGTCGCTCGCGGCGCTCACCTGGAGGCGCTGCGGCGCGACGGGCTGCGGCTGCTCACCCCGGAGGCCGACCTGCGACTGCCGGTCCCGGCGGTGGCCGGGCCGAAGGAGCTCGGCGAGCTGCGGCCGGACGACGTCCTCGTGCTCTGCGTGAAGTCGCAGGACACCGCGGGCGTGCTGAACGAGTGGGCGCCGGTGTCGGTGGCCGGCGGCGGCACCGCCTCGCAGCTGCTGCCCGTGGTCTGCGCGCAGAACGGCGTGGAGAACGAGCGCACGGCGCTGCGCCTGTTCGCGCACGTCTACGGGCTCTGCGTCTGGCTGCCCTCGCTGCACCTGGAGCCGGGCCTGGTGGCGGCGCACTGCACGCCGCAGTCCGGCATCCTCACCGTCGGCCGCTACCCGGACGGCGTCGACGACGTCATCAAGCAGATCGGCCACGACCTCGGCGAGAGCCGGTTCGACGCCCCGGTGGTCGATGACGTGATGCGCTGGAAGTACGGCAAGCTGCTGAGCAACCTGGGCAACGCCTTCGAGGCCGTCAGCGACCTCACCGCCGACGAGGAGCTGGCCGAGCGCCTGGTGGACGCCGCGAGCGAGGAGGGCATCCAGGCACTGAACGCCGCCGGCATCCCCTTCGTCGGTACCGCTGAGCGCCGCGCCGTCCAGGGCGACCGCATGCGCTACGCCGAGATCCCCGGCACGCCGCGCGGCGGCGGGTCCAGCTGGCAGAGCCTGGCCCGCGGCACGGGGTCGATCGAGACGGACTACCTGTCCGGGGAGATCGCCCTCATCGGCCGCACCCACGGCATCCCCACCCCGGTCAACGAGCTGATGCAGCGGCTGAGCTCGCGGTTCGCGGCCACCGGCCGGGCGCCGGGGAGCATGCCGCTCGCCGAGTTGGCGGAGCTGGTGGCGCGGGTTCAGGAGTCTGCGACCTGATCCGGCGCGGCATCTCACGCGGCATCCGACGCGGCATCTGACGCGGCGACGCAACCTTTCCGATTCCCGGCCACTCATGTGTCTCGACTAACGGGAATCGGGAGGGGCCTATGGGTGAGCAGGAACGGCTGGAGGAGTTCGCCGACTACGCGGCGGCTCGGCAGAGCCATTTGAAACGCACGGCGTTCCTGCTGTGCGGGGACTGGCATGAGGCGCAGGACCTCACCCAGACCGCGCTGCTGAACCTGTGCAAGGCGTGGCATCGGGCCAAGCGGGCCGACTCCATCGACGCCTACGCGCAGAAGACGCTCATCAACGCCTTCCTCGGCGGGCGGCGCAAGCGGAGCCGGGAACGTGCGGCACAGGCGGCGGTCGCGGTGACGACCTCGCCTTTCGCCCGAGAGGACCAGCCCGACCTGCGGCTGGCGCTGCTGGCCGGGCTGGCGGCGCTGCCGCCGCGCGGCCGGGCCGTGGTGGTGCTGCGGTTCTGGGCGGACTTCAGCATCGAGGACACGGCCGCCGCGCTCGGGTGCTCGACCGGCAACGTGAAGAGCCATTCGTCGCGGGCCCTGGCCAAGCTCAGGGAGCTGCTGGGCGATTCCCTCGCCGACTTCGAGTACACGCGGGAGGGCGGGCAGCGATGAAGAACACGGAAGAGTTGTCGGGCGAGACGGCGCGCGACCTGCTCGGCATGATGTTCGACGAGGGCGGGGTGTCGGTGCCGCCGGACGATCTGGCACCGGCCGCGATGGCCGGCTACCGACGGTATCGGCGGTGGCGCAACGGAGTGATCGGGGCCGGGGCGTCGGTGGCGCTGGTGGGCGTCGCGAGCGTGGCGTTGGCGGTGGCCGGCGGCGGCTCGGGAGGATCGGGCACCACGCCGGGGTCGTGGCTGACCACCAACAACACGGCGCCGCCGGGACAGCACAGCTCGGCGCCGTCGCAGGGTTCGACGTCGGCGGCGGGGAGCAGCGGCGGCCGGGTCGAGGACTGTGTCACCAATTTCGTGCCGGAGACGGGCTACAACCTGGCCAAGGCGCAGGCCGACTGCCGCCGAGCCGAGGCGCTGTGGCAGGCCGTGTTCCCCGGGAGCACGATCAGCGGCGATCTCGACCCGGGCTGGGCGCAGATCACGAAGGGTTTCGCGACCCGGGTCGGCACACAGAACGCGTCTGCCCCGTCTCTTTATGGCCGACCCCAGCCTCAGGTCATCGACGATTGGGCGGCAGCCCGCAAGGAAAAGGCGGACACCGGCTCCCAAAGTTGGTCGGGGTTCGACATCCAGACAGCGCAGGGCCTGGTCGTCGTCTCCGCCTCCCTGGTGGCCGAGGGACCGCACGTGAGCTGCCGGGGGGCGACGCCCTGCGAATCGGTGCCGTTCGGCGGTTCACTGGTGGCGGAGGTCTCCGGGCCCGGCGGTCTCCCCGGGTATCAGGTGATCGTGCGGTCCAAGGACGGGCACACTTATCTGATGACCTTCGGTAGCCACTACAACCCGCGGTATGTCGACATCCCCTGCTCGGCTCCCGGCGGGCAGTGCCACGCGGATCTCACCGATGGCGCGATCCGGCCCGGGGAGACGCCCGACTCCGCCGCGGGTATCGGCACGCCGGTGGTTACGCACGCGATGCTGATGGACATCCTGCAGCGGCCCGCGTTCGCCGCGCTGGCGCAGAGCTTCTTCGCCGAAGGGCTCGGGCAGCCGTCGGGGGCGTAGGCGGCCCGAAGCGGCGGCGACGGTATCAGACATCTGATCTGTCGCCGCCGCTGACCGCGAGCGCCAGGCGCAAAGGGGCGACCGCGAGCCGCCGGCTGACTGCGTCCTGACTGCGTCCCGGCTACGTCCCGATGCGCGAATCACGCTGCGAGCTGCGCGACTCATGGGCATGGCGCCGCTCTAAGCCCGCCCCACCACGATCGCCGACCCGTGCCCGAACAACCCCTGGTTCACCGCGACCCCGACCCGGGCCCCGGCTACCTGCCGGGCGCCGGCCGCGCCGCGCAGCTGCCACGTCAGTTCGCAGACCTGCGCGATGGCCTGGGCCGGGATCGCCTCGCCGAAGGAGCTCAGGCCGCCGCTGGGGTTGACCGGGATCCGGCCGCCGAGGGCGGTCGCGCCGTCGTGGAGCAGTTTCTCGGCCTCGCCCGGGGCGCACAGGCCGATCTCCTCGTACCAGTCCAGCTCCATCGCGGTGGTCAGGTCGTAGACCTCGGCGAGGTCCAGGTCCCGCGGGCCCAGGCCCGCCGCCTCGTACGCCGCGTGCGCCAGCGACTCGCGGAAGCTGCGCGCCGCCGGTGCCGCGGCGGCCAACGAGTCCGAGGCGAGATACGGGAAATCTGGAACAGTTCTCGGATAGGTCGGTGTCGGCGCGGAAATGGCGCGGATGCGGACCGCGTCCTTGTTCAGCCGGCGGGCGTATTCCTCGGATGTCAGAACAACTGCCGCGGCGCCGTCGCTCGTCGCGCAGATCTGCAACAAGCGCAATGGATCGCTCACCATCGGTGACTTCAGGACGGTTTCGGTATCCACCTCCGCGCGGAAGCGCGCGTTCGGATTCAGAGAACCCGCGCGGGCGTTCTTTACTTTCACCGCCGCGAAGTCAACCTCGGTCGACCCGCGCAATGCCATCCGGCGCCGCGCGTACAGGCCGAAGTACGCCGGGTTCGTCGCTCCGAGCAGGCGGAAGCGCAGCCAGTCCGGGTCGTCGGGGCGGTCGCCGCCGACCGGGGCGAAGAAGCCCTTGGGCGTGGTGTCCGCGCCGACCACCAGCACCACGTCCGCGAGCCCGGCCAGGATGTGCGCGCGGGCCGTGGCCAGCGCCTGCGCCCCGGTGGCGCAGGCCGCGTAGCAGCTCGCGACCGGTGCGCCCTGCCAGCCCAGGGCTTGTGAGAGCGCCGAGCCGGCGACGAAGCCGGGGTAGCCGTTGCGGATGGTCTCGCCGCCCACCACCAGCTGCACGTCACGCCAGCCGACCCCGGCGTCGGCCAGGGCGGCGCGGGCCGCGACCAGTCCGTATTCGACGAACGGTTTGCCCCAGGCTCCCCAGGGGTGCATCCCGACGCCGGCCACGGCGACGGAGTCGGTCCGGCTCATGCGCTCGCCTCCTCGGCGGCTGAGGAGTATGCGCCGTATGCCTCAACATCCGCGCCAGAGTCCTCGGAATGGTCTGCCGGACGCCAGTTCCAGACCCTTTCCTCAACGCCCGTAGAGGAAACAAGGGTCCCGGGGGCCAATTCCATGATCATTCCGACCCGCAGTGCCTCGTCCGGGACGTCCGGGGCGACCTGGCCCAGGATGATCATCCGCTCGGCGGTCAGCTCGACGGCGGCCAGCGCGTAGGGGGAGAACTCGGCGTCCGGTGGCCGCGGGTACGGCGGCGGGGGGGCGTAGCGGGCGTCGGTGTAAGACCACAGAGTCCCGTTCGTGGACAGCGGCTCAGGGCTTTGCTCCAGGCCCTCGCAGTCCGGGTCCGGGCAGCCGGGAATGGTCCGTGGGGGGAAACTCAGGGCGCCACACGACGTGCAGCGGCCGGCGAGCAGGGCGAAGCCGTCCGGCCCGTCCTGGAACCATCCTTCGGTTCCCGGAGCGGCAGGTATGCCGTCAGTCATGGATCTGACGGTATATCAGATTTGCCGCCCCGGGAACGTCGGCCCGCGGTGGTTCAGTGGTGCCCCGGTCTAGCGCCGCCTGACCTGCCGTCCGATGTGCGGTTTGGCAGGGCGGTTCGACAGGGCCGGTGAAGAGAAGGTGGCTACTTTCGCACGGTTATGCGGTGGCGCTGTGCGTCCCGCGCCGTTCAGAGCCTGCCCGCGGCCGGTCTAGTCGTCGGCCCGGCGGCGGCTGCCGCGCTGGTCGTCGAGCCGGCCGAGCACCCCGGGGAGTCGTTCCAGCAGCCCGACAAGCTGGTCGAACTCCTCGTCGGTGTAGGAACGGCGCAGCGAGCGGTCCAGGGCCCGCACCCGGCGCTTGGCGGCCTCGTAGGCCTCCTTGCCCCGGGCGGTGACCTCCGCGTCGATGACGCGGCCGGCCCCGCGGCCGAACTCGCGGGTGATGTAGCCCTTGCGCTCCAGTGCGGCCACCAGCCCGACCATGGCCTGCGGTGTCACCGAGACCGAACGGGCCAGCGTCGCCGAGGAGGCGCGGCGCAGATGGACCAGCGCCTGCAGGACGCCGTACTGGGCCTCGGTGAGGTCGAGTTCGGCGAGCAGGCGCGTCATGTGCCGGGCGAGCTCACGGTCGCACATCGTGAGCAGCCACGGCAGGTAGCCCGTGGAGGGCCGGTAACGGACCGGGCGATGGCCGCGGCCGGCGAGTGATCCACCGGAGGCCGGGACCAGTTCCTGGTCGTCTTCGTCCTCGTGCTCGGTGGTGTGTGCAGATGTGTGTTCTGACACAGCGGGTCTTCCCCCCTTGCGTGTTGGTGCCATTCCCCTTGCCGCGTTCCCGCCAACGCGGTGACAGCGCTCATGTTGCGTGTCGAGTGGAATGGACTTGTTCAAGCCCATCATATTCACGGAATGGGCACTACGACAGCAGGTCTTCGCTGTAGATCTGTGTACGTAGATTTACGGATGTCGCGTTCGGCGGACTGCCGGTATAAGCAGGTGGACACGCCGAGGGCGCCGTCACCCGGGGTGATCCGGGTGCGGCGCAGCGCGAAGCAGGGCCCTGACGTGCGCTCAAGGTCTGCGGCGGACTCCTGTGCGGGGGGGGTGCGGAGTCCGGCAAGGGGGTGTTCGGTTGTGGCGGGGGGGCCAGACGGAGCGCTCCACCCGCGCTGCCGGATCACCTGGGGGGAGAGGGAGACAGGGCGCGGGTGGAGCGGTTTCGTACTCGGCGACACCGTGCGGGCTGGTGCGGTGGGTCGGCCGGTCCTGCATCTCAGAGGCTACCGCTTGGACACGCTGAGTTGATGATCATGGAGTACTTCTTGAACCAGACTTTGCCGTTTCTTGGTACAACCCTCCCGGGCGTGTGCCGCCGACCTGGCCGGTCCCGAGATCGCCTATCGTTCTGTGTGTGAATCGAGGCAGGGCGGGCGACTACGACGACGGGTACGGCCGTCCTGAGCACGATGCCTACGACGAGTACGGCTACGGTTCCCCGGACGAGGACGCCACCGTCAACATCAACGACTACGACGGCGAGTTCCAGGACGGGCCGTACGAGGACGACGGGTCGTACCACGACGAGGGCTACCACGATGACGGGTACGACGACGGCGATTACTCCGAGGAGTACTACGGCGAGGACCAGGAAGAACTCCCGGTCTCCAACCGCATCCTCACCATCCCGAACCTGATCAGCCTGGCCCGGCTGGCCGGCGTGCCGCTGTTCCTGGCCCTAGTCCTCTCGCCCTACTACGGCGGCCCGAAGTACGACGTCTGGGCCCTGGTCATCCTGGCCCTGTCCGGGTTCTCCGACTGGCTGGACGGCAAGCTGGCCCGGCGCTGGAACCAGATGACCAAGTTCGGCGCGATGATCGACCCGCTGGCCGACCGGCTGTACATCCTGGCCACCCTGGTCGCGCTGACGATGCGGCAGATCATCCCGCTGTGGCTGCCGATCGTGCTGGTCGGCCGGGACGTGGCGATGCTGGTGCTGATCACGCCGAAACTGCGCCGGGCCGGCTACGGCGTGGCGCTGCCGGTGCACTTCCTGGGCAAGGCCGCGACCTTCAACCTGCTCTACGCCTTCCCGCTGCTGCTGCTCGGCCAACTCGGCGAGAAGCCCAACCACCTGACGGACATCGCCAACATCTTCGGCTGGGCGTTCGTCGGCTGGGGGACCGCGCTGTATCTGCTGGCCGGCGGGATGTACTTCGTGCAGGCCCAGCAGATCACCCGCGGCTCCGGACGCTGAGGCGCCCGCACCGGCCCGAGCGTGTCAAGATGGCCTCCATGCCCACGCCGCCCGACACCCGGACCGCCGCGCGCCGCGACGCCTCGATGTCGCTGCTGACCAGCCTGCTCAACGACACGCTGGACCCCGGGTACGCCGAGACCGCCGCGCGCCGCGAGGCCCGCGGGGAAGGCGGCGGCACCAGCCACTGGACCAAGCGCTTCTCGCCGACCGTGCTGGTCGGGGTCGCGGCGCTGGCGCTGGTTCTGGTCATCGCGGCGATCCAGACCCACCAGCAGGCGCCGGCCGCGGAGAAGGAGCGGCAGCAGCTGATCTCCCGGGTGCAGGACGCCGAGCGCAAGAACTCGGCCGACGAGGCCATGATCTCCACGGTCCGCGGCCAGTTGCAGGCCGCGCAGGCCGAGGCGCTGGGACCGGAGCAGGGCAAGGCGTTCACCGCGATGTCGGTGGTCACCGGCGCCTCGCCGGTGACCGGGCCCGGGCTGCAGATCGTGCTCGGCGACGCGGCCGGCGCCGACGGCCCGAGCAGCAGCGACCCCCGGCAGCAGAGCAACAACGAGAGCCGGGTGCTGGACCTGGACCTTCAGCACGCGGCCAACGGGCTGTGGGCGGCCGGGGCCGAGGCGGTGGCGATCAACGGCCAGCGGCTCACCTCGCTGTCCGCGATCCGCACCGCGGGCTCGGCGATCATGGTGGACTTCCGGCCGCTGTCCTCGCCGTACACGATCCAGGCGATCGGCGACCCGAAGTCGATGGCCGCGAAGTTCGCCGACGGCGCGGACGGCCGGTACCTGTTCGAGCTGAAGTCGCAGTACGGGATCCAGTTCGACACGAACACCAAGAGCAAGCTGAGCCTGCCGGCGGCCACGCAGCTGTCGCTGACCGACGCGGTGCCGGCGCAGTGAGGGCGGGTTCTGTGGGCGGCGGTGCGCGCGGCCGTGTGCCCGGCGCGGACGTGATGAGTGCCGGTGCCTTGAGCACGGCCGGGGGTTCGGTACGGTGGCCCCAGCAATTCTCGATGACTGAGACCGGCATGACCGAGATGACTTGGAGGGCGTCGTGATCGCGGCGATCGGACTGGTGATCGGCGTGATCGCGGGGGTGGTCTTCCACCCCACGGTGCCCGAGGGCCTGGCCCCCTACCTGCCGATCGCGGTGGTGGCGGCGCTGGACGCGGTGTTCGGCGGCGTGCGCGCCCTGCTGGACGGGATCTTCGACGACAAGGTGTTCGTGGTCTCCTTCGTCTCCAACGTCCTGGTGGCCGCGCTGATCGTCTACCTCGGCGACCAGCTCGGCGTCGGATCCCAGCTGACCACCGGCGTGGTGGTGGTGCTGGGCATCCGCATCTTCTCCAACGCCGCGGCCATCCGCCGCCACATCTTCCACGCCTGAGAAGGAGTGCGGAGTGCAGACGCGGCCGGGTAGCGCGGACGAGAGCGGCGAGCCTGAGGGCGACCGGACCGAGCCGGAGCTCGACGAGACGGTGAGTCTTGAGAGCTTGGCGGACGAGGGCTCAGACGAGGACTCGGCCGAGGCTGGTGACGAGGGTGACGAGGGTGATGAGCCAGAGGCTCAGGGGCCTGCTGAGGCGGACGACGCTGAGGCGGAGGGCCCTGGGGCCGAGCGCTCTGAAGCCGAGCACGCTGAGGAAGAGAAGACCGGTCCGGAGCCGGAGTCCGGCGAGACGGTGGATCTTGCTGATCTGCCGGACACGCCTGATGAGGCTGAGAAGCCCGGCATCGAGAAGCCCGGTGCCGAGAAGTCCGGTGCCGAGAAGTCCGGTGCTGAGAAGTCCGGTCCGGAGCTTGGCGAGACGGTAAATCTTGGCGGCTTGCTCCCGGATGATGCCGTCGAGGCGACCGGCCCCGATGAAGCGGCTGGTGAGCGCGCGGAGGGTGAGAAGCGTCGCGCCCCGGAATCCGCTGAGACCGTGGACCTCGCTGGTCTGGTCCCGGACAAGGCTGCCGGAGAAAAGCCTGGCGCGCGCGATCTCGCCGAGACGGTCGATCTTCGAAGCCTGCTGCCGGAGGATCTGGCCGACAAGCCGTCCGGCGCGGATGAGCCCGAGCCGCCGCTGCGCCGCCGTTCGCCCGCCGACGCCGGGGGCGAGCCGCCCCGCCGCCGTCCCATGCCCGGCGGCCAGCCTCCGCGCCGCCCCGGGCCCGGCCAGGACCCGCGGCGTGGCCCGGGGCAGCCGCACAGTGCCCACGCCTCCGCCGAGCCCGGTCCCAGGCGCCGTCCGCCGTCCGACCACGCCCCGGACCACGCGGCCAAGCGCCACCCGGGGCCCGAGGCGCGCTCGGCCGCTGCCAGTGGCGGTGCCGGTGCCGGTGCGGCGGCCGCAGGCGCGGCAGCAGCCTCCGGCCCCACCGCCGCCAAGCCCGGCGCTCCCAAGCCTCCCTCCGTCTCCCTGGGCCGTCGCCGCCTCATCGCCGCCTTCTGGCCCCCGCGCCTCTCGCGCAACCAGGCCGTGGTGGGCGTGCTGCTGGCGGCGCTCGGCGCGGCGGTGGCGATTCAGGTCCATGCGACCAACACCTCCGACGAGATTCTGCGCGGGGCGCGCGCCGACGACCTGGTCAACATCCTCGACGAGGTGACCTCGCGCGGGCAGAGCCTGGATGCGGAGCTGCGGAATCTGGAGACGCAGAACGCGACGATCCAGGACAGCACGGACAAGGCTCAGGCGGCGTTGACGCAGGCCCAGCAGAAGGCGAAGGACCTGCAGATCCTGGCCGGGACGGTCAAGGCCAAGGGCTCGGGCATCACCATGACCATCACCGATCCGCAGGGGCAGATGAAGTCGGCGACCTTGCTCAACGCGCTGGAGGAGCTGCGGGCCGCCGGGGCCGAGGTGATCCAGGTGAACGACGTGCGGGTGGTCGTCTCCTCGTCCTTCGTCGACACCGCGGACGGCGGGATCGCGCTGGACGGGCACGAGCTGACCCAGCCCTATGTCTACAAGGTGATCGGCGACCCGAACACGCTCGGGCCGGCCATGCAGATCCCCGGCGGCGTGGTGGCGAACGTGAAGTCCACGCAGGGGGCGAACGCCACGATCGCCTCCGGGCAGGTGCTGATCGACGCGGTGGTGCCGCAGCCCGACCCGCAGTACGCCAAGGCCAACTGATCGGGGCCGGTGCGCTCCGGGCCCGAGCATGGTCCAGAATATGACCGCGGGCCCACCGGCCCGTGGCGGCCGCCGCGCCGTCGAACCCGTGTGAGGAAAGGGCGGCAAAGAAGCCGATGACCCCCGAAGAGCTGAAGTACACCGCCGAGCACGAGTGGGTCCGCGCCGGCGACTCCGACAGCGTCCGCGTCGGGATCACCGACTATGCCCAGGAGCAGTTGGGCGACATCGTCTTCGTGCAGCTGCCGGAGGTCGGGGCGAAGATCACCGCCGGCGAGCCCTGCGGCGAGCTGGAGTCGACCAAGAGTGTCAGCGACCTGTACGCCCCGCTGACCGGCACCGTCACGGCCGTGAACGGCGAGCTGGACGCCTCGCCGGAGCTGGTGAACTCCGACCCCTACGGCGAGGGCTGGATCTTCGACGTCGAGCCCGACGACGCCTCCGAGGTGGAGGCGCTGCTGGATGCCAAGGGCTATCAGGCCACTCTGGAGGGCTGAGTCCTCCGGCCCGGCCGACGGCCGGGCCCAGGTCCGGGACCGGTGCCCACCGTCCCGGACCTGACGTGTTTCCGGACGCTGTTCCGGCAGGCCATTCGAGCACTGAGACGCAGTAATCTGGAGGGATGCGCACACCGGGGCACGGGCGAAACTCGTGCCGTCTCGGCGCGTTCCGGTTGACCTCGACAAGAGGCGCCCCATAAGTTGCGACCAACGCAAGGCGGCAGCCACAACCGCCACAGGAATACTCCGGGAGGCCCACGACATGCCGTTCTGCACCAGGTGCGGGAACGCCAACCAAGCGGGGAGCCGCTTCTGCTCGCACTGCGGCACCGCCTTGGCCGAGTCCCCGCTGCCGGGTGACCCCTTGGTGCCCGAGGGGGCGGCGGAGCGGACCTCGACGATGTCGCTGGTCAGCGCGGAGGTGGCCGCCGAGACGGCGGGCGTGGTCGGGGAGGAGACCGAGCAGGTGGGCCTGGGCCCGGCCGACCGCGAGGCGCTGGCCGCCCTGCCGGCCGGCTCGGCCCTGCTGGTGGTGCGCCGCGGCCCGAACGCCGGCAGCAGGTTCCTGCTGGACGCCGACGTCACCACGGTCGGGCGCAGCCCGGACAGCGACATCTTCCTGGACGACGTCACCGTCTCCCGCCGGCACGCCGAGTTCGCCCGCACCGCGCAGGGCTTCCTGGTGCGCGACGTCGGGAGCCTCAACGGCACCTACGTGGATCGCAACCTGATCCAGGAGGCGCTGCTGCGCGACGGCGACGAGGTGCAGGTCGGCAAGTACCGCCTGGTGTTCCACGCGGGCTGAGCCGACCGGCGAGGAGCCGGGCGGCCGCGCACGCCGCGGCCGGACCGGCAAGCGGTCAAGCTGGGGGGCCGGCAGGAGAGGCAGGTGTCCGGCATGTCCGGCGAGGCGCTCACCATCGGCGAAGTCATCGGCCGGCTGGCCGCGGACTTCCCGGACCTGACCGTGTCCAAGATCCGGTACCTGGAGAGCGGCGGGCTGATCAGCCCCGGGCGGACCCCGGCGGGCTACCGGCGCTTCACCGAGGAGGACGTCGAGAAGCTGCGCTGGGTGCTGGCCGCCCAGCGCGACCAGTACCTGCCGCTGAAGGTGATCCGGCAACACCTGGCGGCCGACGGGCCGCGGGTGAGCCTCGGGGACGCCGACGCCATAGTGGCCGCGCTGACGGCCGGGGCCGAGGACAGCGCTGAGGACGGCGCCGAGCCGGATCCCGAGGTCGAGGTCGAGCCCGGCGCGGGTCTGCCGACAGCGGCTGACACCGATCATCAAGCCCTGCCACCGGCGGCCACCCTGACCCCTCCGCTGCCGCCGCTTCCCCAACCGCGCGGCCGCGCCGCCACCGTCGCCGATCCGGAGTTCTACCTGACGGCCCGGGCCGACGTCGGCGAGCTGCACCTGGGGCCCGAGGCGCTGGCTCGGACCGCGGGCGTGTCCGAGTCCTTCCTCGCCGATCTGGTCGCCTACGGCCTGCTGCCGAACGTCCGGGACTACGGCGGCGACGCCGTGTTCATCGCGCGCTCGGCCTCGGCGCTGGCCGAATACGGGCTCGAACCCCGGCATCTGCGTTCGCTGATGACCGGCGCGCGCAACACCGCCGGGCTGCTCGGCACCCTGCTCCCGGCCCGCCGCCACGACGGCGTCACCGGCACCGCACGGCAGGCGGCGGCCACCCGGGCGGCGACTCGCACGGCGGAGGCTTCGGCGGCCGTCGTGAAGCTCTACGGGGCGCTGCTGCGGGCCGAACTGGCCGCCGACACCGCCCCGGCAGCTCAGCCGGCTCCGGGAACCCAGGCGGCTCCGGGAACCCCGGCTGGCACCCAGGCCGCCCAGCCGTATCCGGCTGCTCAGCAGGCTCCATCCGCGCAGCCGCCTGCGGCCGTCCGGACCCGGCGGCTCCTGCCGGCCGCAGCTCCGGCCGCACCCCCGGCGGCATCGCCGGATCATGCCCCGTCGGCCCCCGCCGACACCTCACCGGCCCCTTCCGCACCGGCATCCCGGGCATCTTCCCGGAACCCCGGCATGCCCGGCGGGCCCGCAGCGCGATAGGGTGGAGAACGTGAACGAACTCGACGTCGTCGGCGTCCGCGTCGAGATGCCGTCCAACCAGACGATCGTCCTGCTGCGCGAGGTCACCGGCGAGCGGTATCTGCCGATCTGGATCGGGGCCAACGAGGCCTCGGCCATCGCGCTGGCCCAGCAGGGCGTGACGCCCCCGCGCCCGTTGACGCACGACCTGTTCCGGGACGTGCTCGCGGCCTTCGGCAGACAGCTGCTGGAGGTCCGCATCACCGCGATGCGCGACATGGTGTTCTACGCCGAGCTGGTCTTCGACGGCGGCCTGCAGGTCAGCGCGCGCCCCTCGGACGCCATCGCGCTGGCGCTGCGCACCGGGGCGACCATCTACGGGGCCGAGGAAGTGCTCGCCGAGAGCAGCATCCTGATCCCGGACGAGCAGGAGGACGAGGTGGAAGTCGAGCGCTTCCGCGAGTTCCTGGATCAGGTCTCGCCGGAGGACTTCGGCGCCTGAGCGCGGCCGGTGGGTCCAGGGGCCCACGTGCCGACGGGCGCTCAAGGGCGCGCCCGCCGACGCGGGGCGTCGGGGCGCTCAGACCCGCGCACCGCGAAGGTCGGATAGTCCGATTCGCGAAGACACGCCCGATGCCTCCCGGCCGATGTCGTTGACCGGTACCCGGTGCCACGCATACGGTCGAAGGCAGCTAGAGGCGAACACAATTGGAGGGGTGGCCGAGACCGTGGCCCGGACGGCGTATGCCGGCTGGAAACGGACCGGAGCGCCGATCGAGGACCCCGAAAGGGGTTTGCGGAGACTGATCGACGTCAAGGTACCGGGCGAAGGATCTTTCCCGACAAGACGGATCGGCGTGGGTTCCCTCACTGGGGCTCTTCAAGCGGAAGGCCAAGCACATGACCGGGACGAGTGCTGCGGGCGGGAGCGGATTCCCGCGCGCGGTCGGACCGGGCGACCTGCCGGCCGCCCCCGCGCCGGGACAGCCGGCCCAGCCGGCCGGCTACCGCGGGCCGACGGCCTGCGCCGCCGCCGGCATCACCTACCGCCAGCTGGACTACTGGGCCCGGACCGGCCTGGTCGAGCCGTCGATCCGGTCCGCCTCGGGCTCCGGGTCGCAGCGGCTGTACGGCTTCCGCGACATCCTCGCGCTGAAGATCGTCAAGCGGCTGCTGGACACCGGGGTCTCGCTGCAGAACATCCGGATCGCGGTCGGCTACCTGCGGGCCCGGGGCGAGGCGGACCTGGCCGGCGTCACCCTGATGAGTGACGGCGCCAGCGTCTACGAGTGCACGTCCCCGACCGAGGTCTTCGATCTGGTCCAGGGCGGCCAGGGAGTGTTCGGGATCGCCGTGGACGCGGTGTGCCGCGAGGTCGAGGGCACACTGCGGCAGTTCCCCGGAGTCGGCGAAGGCGACCTCCCCGGCGCCCCGGGAGCGGTCGCGGGAACCGTGACGGGGTCCGCGACGGCGAGCGGCCCCGGCAACGGTTCCGGTGCCGATGCCACGTCCCCGGAGATCGTGGACGAGTTGGCCCGCCGGCGGCGGATAAAAGCGGTCTGAGTCCGTGACGGCTGACTCCGCGACGGCAGACTCGGTCACGGTGGACTCGGTCTCGGCTGACTCGGTCCCGACTGACTCCGTGCCGGCCGGGATTTCCCCGATGCCGCCGGCGCCGAGCGTGCGCAACCGAGTTCCGCGGACCCGCGTCTACCCGACGTGACCCGATTCCAGGCGCCCGGGTGGCTCGCCCGGCGCGTTCCCCGGACCCGCAAGAGCCAGCGCCGCCTGTACCAGGCCGCCGTGCTGGCAGTGGTGCTGCTGTTCGCGCCGGTGACGGCGGTACATGCCACCGAGTCCTCCTACGAGCGCAGCGCGGCCGCCGTACCCTACGAGCCGGTGGCGATCGTCTTCGGCGCGGGCGCCCCCAACGGTCAGCCGACGCCGTACCTGGCCCGCCGCCTGGACGTCGCGCTGGACCTGTACCAGCGGGGCAAGGTGACCGTGATCCTGGTGACCGGCGACAACTCCCACCCCAACTACGACGAGCCCACCGTGATGCGCGACTACCTGGTGAACCACGGCGTGCCGACGGCACGGATCGTCCGGGACTTCGCCGGCTTCGACACCTGGGCCTCCTGCGCCCGGGCCAAGAAGATCTTCGGGGTCGACCACGCCACGCTGGTGACTCAGGACTTCCACATGCCGCGCGCCCTGCTGCTGTGCCACGCCGCCGGGATCGACGCCTACGGCGTCGCCGACACCGGCGAGTCGGTGGACGGCGAGAACGAGATGATGCACGACTCGGCGCGCGAGGTGCTGGCCGGGATCAAGGCGTGGGGCCAGGCCGTGTTCCAGCCGAATCCGGTGCTGGGCAAGAAGGAGACCAGCGTGACGACGGCTTTGGCGGCGGCGAAGCGCTAGCGCAGCTCTGCGGTGGCGAGCTGGAGCTGCACTGTGAAGGGTACGGTTCCCTCCGGCGTGATCGAATCGCGCCTCGCGTCGAGGAAGGCACCGCGAAGACGCTCCATAGCGGCCTGATCAAGCGGCTCGTAATTGTAGAGACCCGCGACGCCGGCCCACACCTGGTCGACCGGGCCGCCCAGATCGATGGCGACGCTCTCCCACTCCACCGGTGCGAAGCCGGCCGGGCCGAGGATCGCGTCGAACCCTTCGCGACTGCGGGTCCTGCGGTCGCCCAACGCCGGCATGCGCTTGGCCTCCGGGGCGTCTGCGATCTCCTCGTTCGCCAGCGCGCGGAACCGGTCGTAAGCCTCGTCGAGCAGGACGCCGTTGCCGACCACGCACGCCAGCACCCCGCCCGGCGCCAGGACCCTGGCCACTTCCGCCGCCACCTGCTCGATGTCGGCCATCAGCATCAGCGCCATGTGGGAGACGCAGGCGTCGAAGCTGCCGTCGGGAAAGGGGAGTTCCTGGGCGCGCGCCTCTTCCAGCCGCGTATCGGCGAGCGCCGGCCGCTGTCGCGCCAGCGCCAGCGTCTCCGGGGACAGGTCCACTCCGGCGAGCTGCCTCGGGTGCTCCCGACCGGCGCTTGGTTCCGAGGTGTCGCGGGCCAGCAGGTCGAGCAGCAGGCCGTCGCCGCATCCGAGATCCAGGACCCGTTCGCGGCCGGCCACCCGATCGCGCAGGATTTCGTAGCTGGAGCGGCCGTCCGGGGCCCGGCCGTGGCCGAGCCATTCGGAGGTCACCGCCGGATGTTCGGCATGGTAGGCGTGCAGGAACGCTTCTTGCGACGCGGCAGTCGTCATGACAGGAGCCTACGGATGCCACGGCGCGAACGGCGGGCTACGGTCGAGGCATGATTACCGGCACACACGCGATCCTGTACAGCACCGACGCCGAGGCCGACCGGGACTTCCTGCGGGATGTGCTCGGGTTCCCCCACGTGGACGCGGGCGGAGGCTGGCTCATCTTCCAGCTGCCGCCGGCCGAGCTCGGGGTGCACCCGGCCGAGGGGGAGCCGACCAGCGAGCTGTATCTGATGTGCGACGACCTGGACGCGACGCTGGCCGAGCTGGCGGCCAAGGGTGTGCAGCCGGTGGGGGAGCGGGCCGAGGCGCGCTGGGGTGTGCGGGCTTGGGTGGCGCTGCCGAGCGGTACGCGGCTGGGGTTGTACGAGCCGCGGCATCCGGTCGCGCGGGGGTTGTGACGCGGCGCGCCGCGGATTGAGCAGGCGAGCGGGCTGGCGGGCGATCGGGCGAGCGGGCGAGCAGGCCGGCGGCGCGCGCCGGTTGCGGGAAGCCGGCTGGGGCCTGACCTGGTCTCAGCGAGCGTTCTTCAGCCCGCTCCGGATCTCGTCCAGGATCCCCGGCGCCGCACGCTCGATCAGCTCCATGACGTGCTCGAAGGCCTCGTCGTCCTCGTAGTAGGGATCCGGCACGTCCAGATCCGGCCCGGCGGTCGGATCGAAGGACCGCAGCAGCCTGATCTTCTCCCGGTCGCGGTCGTCGCGCGCCAGCGCCCGCAGCTCCCGCAGATGTCCGGCGTCCAGCGCGATCACCAGGTCGTAGTCGTCGAACCAGCCGCGCTGGAACTTGCGCGCGGAGTGGTCGGAGGTGAAGCCGTGGCGCCGCAACGTGCGGACCGTCCGCCGGTCGGCCGGGTCCCCGGCGTGCCAGCCCCCGGTCCCGGAGCTGTCGGCCACCGCGTTCAGGTCCTCGTCCTCGATGTACTTGCGCAGCACGTGTTCGGCCATGGGGGAGCGGCAGATGTTGCCGGTGCAGACGAAGGTCACGCGGTACGGGCCGCGGGCGGCGGGGTCGGACATGTGATCGATTGTCTCAGACGCTAGCGGGGCATCCGCCGCCACACGGCTTGGGGCACCAGTCGGGCCACGAAGTACGCCGGCCGCAGCGCGCCGGGCACCCAGACCCGGATCCGGTGCTTGCGCAGGGCCTTGACCACCGCGTCGGCGACCTGGTCCGGGGTGCTGGACAGCGGCGCGGGGCTCATGCCCTCGGTCATCCGGCCGATGACGAAGCCGGAGCGGACCAGCAGCAGGTGCACGCCGGTGCCGTGCAGCGCGTCGCCGAGGCCGCTGGCGAAGCCGTCGAGGCCGGCCTTGGCCGAGCCGTAGACGTAGTTGGCGCGGCGCACGCGCATGCCCGCGACCGAGGAGAAGACCACCAGGTCGCCGTGGCCCTGGGTCTTGAGCAGGGAGGCCAGCACGGTCAGCACGCTGATCTGGGCCACGTAGTCGGTGTGGACTACCTGCACGGCGTGCGCCGGGTCCCGTTCGGCGAGTTCCTGGTCGCCCAGGATGCCGAACGCGACCACCACGACCCCGACCGGGCCGGCGTCGGCGAAGACCTTCGCCATCAGCTCCGGATGCGCGGCCACCTCGTCGGCGTCGAACTCGACGCACCGCACCCCGGTCGCCCCGGCGGCGCTCATCAGCGCCGTCTCGGCCGCCAACTCCTGGCTGCGCCGCGCGGCCAGCACCACGGTCCGGCCCCGGGCCAGCCGCTCGGCCACCTTCAGCCCGATCTCGCTGCGCCCGCCGAGCAGCAGCACGGCGCCTTCCGTCATCGCACCCGGTTTCACGGTCGCCCAGTCTGCCAGGCTCGCGCGAAGAATTCCGCCGGTCGGGTGTCGGACTGGTGTCGGAGCGGTGTTGGATCCGGTGTCGGATCCGGGGTCGCACCGGTGTCGGATCCGGGCGACCGTGTTCGTGGTAGGAGTGAACCGCCGCCCACCGGGGGCGCCGGGAGACAGCAGGAGTTGGTCTGAGATGCAGTATCTGTTCTCCGTGATCGCCGAGGGTCCCGCCCAGGCCACCCAGGAGGAGCAGGCGGCGGTCGACGTGTTCAACGACCGGGTGATCGCCGAGGGCCACTGGGTGTTCGGCGGCGGGCTCGGCGAGACGGTCAGCGCCACGGTGATCGACAGCCGCGGGGCCGGGGAGCCGATCTTCAGCGACGGTCCCTACGTGGAGTCGAAGGAGTACCTGGCCGGGTTCTGGGTCATCGAGGCCGCCGACCTCGACGTGGCGCTCAAGCTCGCCGCCGAGGCCTCGCACGCCTGCAACCGCAAGGTCGAGATCCGGCCCTTCTTGCAGCCGGAGTGACGGCGTGACTGGAACGACGGGAGCGACTGACGCGACCGACGCACGCGAGGCGGTCACCCGGGCCCATCACGAAGAGTGGGCCCGGGTGGTCGCCACCCTGACCAAGCGCTTCGGCGACCTCGACATCGCCGAGGAGGCCGCCGCCGAGGCGTTCGCCGCGGCCGTCGAGCACTGGCCCGCCGACGGCGTGCCGCCCAACCCCGGCGGCTGGCTCACCACCACCGCGCACCGCAAGGCCATCGACCGCGTCCGGCGCGAGAACAAGCGCGACGACAAGCACAAGGAGGCCCAGTTGTTGTCCGACGACGAACGCCCCGAGCCGGTCGGCGCCATCGAGGACGACCGGCTCCGGCTCTTCTTCATCTGCTGCCACCCGGCCCTGGCGCCGGAGACCCGGGTGGCGCTGACGCTGCGCATGGTCGGCGGCCTCACGGTGCCCGAGATCGCCCGGGCCTTCTTCGTCCAGGAAACGGCCATGGGCCAGCGCATCACCCGCGCGAAGGCCAAGATCAAGGCGGCCCGGATCCCCTACCGCGTGCCGGACGCACAGGACCTGCCGGCGCGCGTCTCCGGCGTGCTGGCCGTGCTGTTCCTGGTCTTCAACGAGGGCTACCTCGCCACCGGCCCGGACAGCGACCCGGTCCGCCAGGACCTGACCGCCGAGGCGATCCGGCTGGCGCGGCTGATCCGTACCCTGATGCCGCAGGACGGCGAAGCCGCGGGGCTGCTGGCCCTGATGCTCCTCATCGAGGCCCGCCGCAGCGCCCGCGTGGCCGCCGGCGAACTCGTCGCGCTCGACGAGCAGGACCGCGGCGCCTGGGACCCCGGCCTGATCGCCGAGGGACACCGGCTGGTCCGGGAACGCCTGGCCACCGGCCAGGCCCCGGGCCGCTACCAGGTCCTGGCAGCCATCAACGCGGTCCACACCTCCGCCCGCGACTACCGCGACACCGACTGGACCCAGATCGTCGCACTCTACGACCAGCTGGTCCGGCTCGACCGCTCGCCGGTCGTCGCCCTCAACCGCGCCATCGCAGTGGCCGAACTCGACGGCCCGAACGTGGCGCTCGCCGCCGTCGACGGCCTCGCCGACCGGCTGGACGGCTACCACGCTTACCACGCGGCGCGCGCCGACCTGCTGCGGCGGTTGGGGCGCAGCGGGGAGTCGCGGGCGGCTTACGACCGGGCGATCGAGCTGGCGGGGAACACGGCTGAGGTCGCGTACCTGACGCGGCGGCGGGATCAGCTGGTGTGATGCGGCGCGAGGGCCACGTGGCGTGTGACATGCCGTCGGGGCCAACACGCCATTGCCTCCAGCGCTAGTCCTCTGCCGGCCACACCGCGCTCAGCACCCGGCTCGGCCAGTCGTCCGGTATCCCGGCCGCGGTGACGTACTGGCCGTAGAAAGAGCCGATCAGCATGCTGGTGAGCACGTCGAGGTCGGCGGAGCCCGGGAGGCCGCCGGCTGCCAGCGCCTGCCGGAGCAGGTCCCGGCGCGGTTCGACGATGCGGGTCTTGAAGACTTCGAGCAGTTCGGGGTGCCGGGACTCCTCGGCGAGCAGTGAGCCGAGGATGGCCAGTGCCGGGACGGCTCGCAGGTTGCTGTGGAAGTTCTCCAGGATCGCCAGCGCGTGGTCGCGGGGTGTCGGCGCTCCGGCTGGCGGCTCCTTTGGCGGCTCCTCGACTCGCAGTGAGCTGATCACCGCGGCGACCAGCTCCGCCTTGTTCCGGAACCGGCGCCGCAGGCTCGGCACGGTGGTGCCGGCGGCCGACGCCACCGACTCCAGCGACATGCGTGGGTAGCCGAGTTCACCGAGCTGCTCGGCGGCGGCGGTGAGGATTGCCTGGTCCAAGGCCGGGTTCCGGGGCCGCCCAGCCTTGGCCTGCCGCGTGCTCATTACATTATGATAGCCTATCGGAACGTAATTCGTCATCGAGGGTGGGGAAAACCATGACCGAGTCGTTGCCCGAAACCGCTGTCGTCCGCCTCTCGCGCGGCAGCTTCGACCCGAGCCTGTTCGCCGAGGTCGAGGCGCTGAACCTGAAGCAGGCGGAGTACCTGGTGCCGGCCATCAAGGCGCTGCCCGGGCTGATCAGCTGGTACGCCAGCCTCATGTCGGACGGCATGGTGCAGGTCAGCATCTGGGACAGCTACGAGCACGCGAAGCAGATGGACACCTTGAAGGAGATGAACGTCATCGCGCGCGGGGAGATGGAGGCGCTCGGCGTGAAGTTCGTGCCGATCGTCAACCCGCAGATCACTTGGACTATTTGATACCGGCCCGTTTGATACCGGCCTATTCGATATCGGCCCATCCGGCATCGGCCCAGCCCGGGGCCAGCGGCAGGCGGCCCGAGCGGTGCGCCGCCCGCTGCTCGGCCACCCAGCGCTCGAACCGCTCGGCCGACGCCGCGAGCGGCCGGCCGGTGGTGTCGATCACCTCGGTCCGCCACCGCGGATCGTGCGACGCCCAGCCGGTCCAGCGGCTCCACACCATCTCCGGCCAGCTGTCGTCGGCGATGACCCCGGGCCGGGCGCGGGGGTCGCGGGCGTGCTCGCGCTGCCAGGCCGCCCAGCCGCAGAAGGAGTCGAGCGCGCGCTCGTCCCATCGGCCGCCGTCCCGGCGCGCCAGCCGTCCCCGGCGCGGCTCGTCGGCGACGTCGATCAGGCAGACCGCGATCCCGTCCAGCAGCGGGGCCGAGGGTGCGGCCAGGATCTCGCCCAGCGGCGAGTTCCCGGTCAGCACCAGGTCCAGACCGCGCTCCTGGTACTCCAGCGCGCGCCGGATCCAGTGCTCGGTCATCTCGTTGCGCCAGTGCGGCGGGATCGGCGGGTCCGGGACGCCGACCTCGTCGAAGTCGTGCACCGCGGCCCCGGTCAGCCGGTCGGCGACGGCGAACGCGAGGGTGGACTTGCCCGCGCCGCTGGATCCGGTCAGTGCCAGCAACATCAGGCTTCGTTCTCCACATCGTTCTCCATGTCGCTCTCCACATCGATCTCCATCGGCAGCCCGGCCACGCCGACCAGCGACGGTGTCCGGAACGCCGTCACCTTCGCGATCCGGTCGCCGCGCATCGTCAGCACCTGGAGCGACTCGGCGGTCAGCCGGCCGTCGCTGTGGCTGGAGTAGACGGCGAACGCGGGCTGGCCGTTGGCCGTGATCGGGACCAGGCGGCGGTAGCGGCCGTGCTTGCCGATCCGGAACGACAGCAGCCGGCGCAGGGTGTCGGCGCCCTGGAACCACATCGGCTGCGGCGGCATCTCCCAGATCGCGTCCGCGGTCAGCAGCTCCATCAGGGTGTCGATGTCGGCCTCCACGAACGCCCGGGCCCAGCGGTCCAGGATCGCGCGCTGCCGCCCCGCCGTCGGCTCGGCGACCTGCTCGGCGTCCGGGGCGACCTCCGCCATCCGGGCCCGGGCCCGCTTGAGCAGGCTGTTGACCGCCGCGACCGTCACGTCCAGCAGCGAGGCGGCCTCCGCGGCGCGCCAGCCGAGCACGTCGCGCAGGATCAGCACCGCCCGCTGCCGGGGCGGCAGGTACTGCAACGCCGCGACCAGCGCCAGCCGCAGGCCGGAGCGGGCCGCCACGACCGAGGCCGGGTCCGCGCCGACCGGGCCCGCCGCGCCGACCGCGCCGACCGATCCGGACGTCAGCAGCGCGTCCGGGAACGGCTGCAACCACGTGATCTCCGGCGGGATCGCGCTCAGGTCGCCCTCGGGGTCGGTGCCCGGTGCCCCGAGCGCGACCGGCAGCGGCCGCCGCGCGCGGTGTTCGAGCGCGCTCAGGCAGGCGTTGGTGGCGATCCGGTAGAGCCAGGTGCGCAGCGAGGCGCGGCCCTCGAAGCCGCCGTAGGAGCGCCACGCGCGCAGGTAGGTCTCCTGGACCAGGTCCTCGGCGTCGTGGATCGAGCCGAGCATCCGGTAGCAGTGCGCGAGGATCTCCGGCCGGAACGGGTCGGCCAGCCGGACGAAGTCGTCCTCGACTCGCATCTCGCACCCCGCCGTCGGTTGGTTCGTCACGATGGTCATCCGCACTCTCCCGGCGCCTCAAGATTGGCACGTTCGTGCCTTCGGCGATACCGACTTGGGCCGGGGCCGGAACTGGGCGGTGGTTCGGCGCCCAATCCGGGCGGCGGCGCGGGTCAGAACCGGCATGAGTAACGGCACAAGTGACGGCGCAAGTAGTGACACAAGTCCCGGCATCAGTCCCGGCATCAGCCCTGACATCAGTCCCGACATCAGTCCCACAGGGGACGCAAGGCCGCCGATGACGGCGGCACAACGGTGGATCCTGACCCTCACCTCGCTGGCCGCGTTCATGATCGCGCTGGACGGCACCATCGTCACCACCGCCCTGACCACCATCCGCAGATCGCTGCACGCCTCCACCGAGTCGCTGGAGTGGACCGTCAGCGCCTACATCCTCACCTTCGCCGTGCTGATGCTCAGCGGCGCGGCGCTCGGCGACCGCTTCGGCCGGCGCCGGGTCTTCGTGGCCGGGCTGACGCTGTTCACGGCGGCCTCGGCCGCGTGCGGGCTGGCCGGCACGGTCGGCGAGCTGATCGCGGCGCGCGCCGTCCAGGGCGCCGGCGCGGCCGTCATCATGCCGCTGGCCGTGGCCCAACTCGGCGCCGCCTTCCCGCCCCGCGAGCGCGGCCGCGCGATGGGCCTGTCAGCGGGCATCATCGGCCTGGCCACGGCCGGCGGCCCGTTCGTCGGCGGCGTGGTGGCCCAGGGACTGGCCTGGCAGTGGCTGTTCTGGGTCAACGTCCCGGTCGGGGTGCTGGTCGTCGCCGGGGTCCTGACGCGGATGACGCAGACCCGCGGTCCTCAGGCGCGCCTGGACCTGGTCGGCGTCGTCCTCACCACCGGCGGCGTCCTGGGCTTGGTCTGGGCTCTGGTCCGGGGGAACGACGTCGGCTGGCTGTCGGGGGAGACGCTGGGTTCGCTGGTCGTCGGAGCGGCGCTGACGGTCGCCTTCGTGTTCTGGGAGCGGCGGGCCCCGGCGCCGATGGTGCCGATGCGCTTCTTCGCGCACCGCACCTTCTCAGCGGCCAACGTCAGCAGTTTTCTGCTCACCGGGTCGATGTATGGGGAGCTGTACTTCCTGGCGCAGTACTTCCAGACGGTGCTGCACTACGGGCCGTTCGGCGCGGGGGTGCGCATGATGCCGTTCTCGGCGACGCTGCTGGTTTTCGGGCCGTTGTCCGGGCGGCTCTCGGACCGGCTCGGTGAGCGCACGCTGGTTTCTGTGGGGCTGGGGATGCAGGCACTCGGGCTGGCGGGGATCGCCCTGCTCGCCGATCACCACGCCAGCTACCCGGCGATGATTCCGGTGCTGATAATCAGCGGCACTGGTATCTCCACCGCGATTCCGCCGGTGCAGAAGGCGGTGGTGGGGGCGGTGCGGCCGCGGGAGATCGGGCAGGCCGCGGGCGTTTTCAGCATGCTGCGGCAGTTCGGTGCTTTGTTCGGGACCGCGGTGGGTGTCGCGGTGTTTGCCGGCTCTGGGAGCTATGCGAGTGCGCAGCGGTTCACTGATGGGTTCGTCGCCGCGTTGAAGGTTGGTGCCGGGCTTGCCGCGGTCGGGGGGTTGGTTGCTTTGGTGCTGCCTCGGGGGCGGGGGGTTGTGGCCGTGACGGGTGCGGCGGCGCCTCTGGAGCGGGAGCAGGAGGCTGGAGCAGTGGCAGCTCTCTGATGGGGTCGTCTGATGGAGTCGTCGGCCGGCCCACCGAAAAACGGTCATGACCGGCCCGAACCCCCGGACCGGCCACAACCGCGGCGACATCGGCGATACCCGCGCCGTGCGCCCGCACGAAGGCGTGGGTGATAGCCCCTTACTGCCCGCCGCCTTGTGCCGCTTGCGAGTAGCCGTCGAACTGGGTCTGTTCGCGGTTGTAGCGGGTGGTGAGCCCGTGGCCGTAGGCCTGCCACCAGGTCATGGCCTGGCCGTTGACGTGGGTGGTGGTGTTGCCGTAGACGCTCTGGTCGTAGTTGATGCGCGCGTCGTGGAACGACTGCTGGAACTGGTCCGGGGTCATCTGCTGCAAGGTGGCCATGTTGGCCGCCGACACCGCGGTGTCCGAGTTGTCGGGGGTGTTGCCGGTGGCCATGGAGTTCAGGATGGCGCGGGTGCCGCCGGTGCCGCGCATGTGGGCGCTGGAGGCGATGGCGGCGCGGATGCCGGGGTCGGTGAAGTCCTGGGCGCCGGCCTGGTCGGCGTGCTGGGACAGCAGCTGGGCCACGACGGCCTGTTCCTGGGGGCTGCCCTGGCCGTACTGGTTGCGGGCGGCCATGATCTGGTCGTAGCCGTTGTGGCTGCTCTGCCGGAAGCCGTAGACCTCGGGGACGCCGCCCTGGTTGCCGCTGGCGCCTTCGGAGTGCATCAGGTTGGTGACGAAGCCGTTGGGGAGTCCGTTCGTGCCGGCCGCCGCCGTGGCGTGGGCGACCGGGGTGGCCGCCGGGGTCGCGGTCGCGGCCGGGTGCTGGGTGCCCGAGGCGGCGGTGGCCTGGCCGGTCTGGCCGCCGGTCTGGGCCAGGGCCTTGTAGCTGTCGGCGGTCTTCTGGTCCAGCGACTCGTAGTCCTTCAGCACCGTGCTGATCGCGCCGGTGAGGGTCTCGACGAAGCTGACGATCTTGCCCAGGCTGCCGACCAGCTGCGTGTGCAGGCTGTTGTTGGCGCTGCCGACGGCCGAGCCGATGCCGGCGAAGCTCATCACGTCCAGGACCAGGCCCTCGACCTCGCCGAGGGTCGAGTGGGAGCCGCCGGTCATGGACTGGAGTTGGGTCAGCCCCGACGTCACGCCGGAGGCGGAGACTGAGAACGGCGGGAGCGTGCTGCTCCCGATCTGGCTCGCCATGATCGCTCCCTTTCAGGGACGGGTACCAGGGGGACGGGTACCCGCCCCCTTGGGCAGGGGCGGGTACGGGACTGACGGCTTAGAAGTCGCCGCCGATGACGCCGGGGGAGACCGGGGCACTGGCGCCCCAGACGTCCTCGGTCTCGACCAGCCAGGCCGGGATGCGCCGGTTGTCGCCGCCGCCCATACCGGCTCCGGCCATGCCGCTCATCGGCATCATCGGCATCATCCCGCTGCGGCCCGCGGCCGCGGCGGCCGCGCCGCCGGCGCCCAGGGCGCCGCCGCCGAAGTCGTTGACCGCGGCGGCCTCGGCCGCGTTGGCCTGGTTCGCGGCGTCGGCCGCGGCCTTGGCCCCGTTCGGGTCGACGGCGACCTTGCCGATCGAGGCGCCGCCACCGGCGCCACCGCCGCCGCCGAACTTGCCGGCCAGGTAGCGCCCGCCGAGTACGCCGGCGGCGTCCACCGCGGCGTGCTTGCCGGCGTCGTTGCCGGTCGGGTTGGCCACCGGGGTCAGCCGGCCGGTGATCGGGGTCACCTGCTGCCCCTGGTTGGCGGCGCCGTTCAGCGGCAGGCCCTGCGGGGTGATGACGGTGCCGGTGAACTTCCCGCCGGCGGCCGCCGCGGCCGCCGCCAGGCCGACCGTGAACATGTCGCCGAACAGGGACTGCGAGCCCTGATCCGTTCCGGATCCGGTGGGTTGGCCCGGCACCTGGTTCTGGTCCTGACCCTGGTCCTGGCCCGCCGCCAGCACCGGGACGCCGTTGGCGTTCAGCATCACCGGCGCCGCGGTGCTGCCGATCCCGGTACCGGGGCCGCTGCCGTTCACCGTCGGCGTGGCGCCGCCGGGGGTCGGGGGGAACCGGTCCTGCGCGACCACGTAGCTGCCGGCCAGGGTGGTCATCACCGCGACCGCCTGGGCGTGCGCGGCGTTGGAGGCGGCCATCGCCGCCTGCTGCGCCTGCACCGCCGAGACCGCCTTGGCCTGGTCGGACTGCAGCTGCGCGACCGCCGCCGGCGAGGTCTCGGCGTCGATCGGCAGCGGCGTGGTGGCCAGCGCCAGCGTGGTCGGCGGCACCACCGGGACGTTCACCGCCGCCGGCATCGCCGCGCGCGCGGCGTTCAGCGAGTCGACGGCGTCGAAGGTCAGGTCGCGCATCTGCAGCGAGGTCGTGGCCACCTTGCGCAGGCCGCCGATCAGGTCGGTGACCATCCGCTTGTACTCCTCGGAGGCGGTGCCGGACCACTCACCGTCGAAGCTGTGCAGCCGGCCCTCCAGGTTCGAGGCCTGCTCGTGCAGCATCTTGCCGGTGGCGTCCCAGGTCTGGGCGGTGGTGGTACCGGTGGCCGGGTCGCTGTCGTAGAGCATCTGGGTCAGCTGCGGCACCGTGTACTGCGCGAAGTCGGTGACTCCGGCGGGAGTAGGAGACGTGGGCATGATCACGAACCTCCTTGGCCGGAGCCGGGGAAGGTGGCGTTCCAGGACGAGTCCTGGCCGGGGAACTGCGGCGTCGGGGCGGTGGTCGGCATCGCGGTGACCGACCCCGGGTCCGGCGGCGGCGTCCACAGCGGCAGCGCGCCGCTACCGGCCGCGGAGGTGTCGACGGTGACGCTCACCGAGGTGTTCGGCGGCTGCTTGTTCGACTTGGACTTGGCCACCCCGCCCAGCAGGGCCCCGCCGAGCAGCGCGCCGACCAGCGGGACCGCGGTCACCGCGCTCACCGTGTTGCCGACGAAGGAGCTGGCGTCCTGGTTCGGGACCCAGGGGCCGGAGTCGCTCGGGTCGGAGACCGGGGCGCCGTACACCGCGCCGCCGTTGTTCTGGTTCGGGTCGCCGCCCCATCCGGACTGCTGGTCCGGGATGTTGTCCTGGCCGTTCGACCAGGGGTCGCCGCCGGAGGACCCGCCGCCGTAGACCGACCCGGGCGATCCGCCGAGGGCGTAGGCGATGCTGTCGTCGGCGTTGCGGTAGCCGTCGGCCACCGTGCCGGTGACGTCACCGGCGAACGCGATCGCCTGTTTGACCTGCCCGAGCAGGGTGTACATCTCTTCGATGGCGGCCTGTTCGCCGGCACCCAGCGTCCAGGCTTCGTGGAACGCGCCGTATTGCGGCGGGGTTCCGGACATGGTGGCGAGGTGGTCCATCGGAGCCTGAAGCGACTGGATCTGCGTCGTGAACTCGTCGGCGAAATCGGTCAGCGACTTCAGGTGGATGGTGAAGGACTGTTCGGGCGAGGGCTCGGACATCGCTCACAGCTCCTGGTGGATTCAAGGTCGGGGCTGGGTGGCCGGTCGGTGCGGGAAAGCTCGTCGGCCCAGAAGGCTGCTCGGCCGAGAAAAGCTGGTCGGCCAAGAAAGCCGGCCGACCAGGTGAACCGGTCGGCCGGAAGGTGCGGCCGGAGCCGTGGGCACGGCCCTGGTG
>NZ_JAAFZA010000012.1 GCF_015356865.1 Catenulispora pinisilvae | reverse complement strand
GGGCCGGGGCTGGTGCCGTTGATGAGGTCGGCCAGCTGCGCGGTGGTGCCGCGGTAGGCGTTGAAGTCGACGTGCTGCCCGCCGTAGGGCTGGGCGTCGGTGTACTGCCAGATCAGCGGGCTGGTCCCGCCGTAGGAGTTCCAGTTCGGATCGGTGTCGGAGTAGCCGCCGGGGTAGCCGGAAGCGACGATCGCCACACCGAAGGCGGCGAGGTTGCCGCCGACCTGCTCCCAGAACCAGCGGGGGAAGTAGGCGCCCCAGACCCGGCCGCCGAGGGAGCGCATGCGGACAATGAAGTCCAGGCAGTCGGCCACGCCGGGCTTGGAGTCGCCTTCGGTCTCCACGTCGAGCATCACCGGCGTGGCGCCGACCATCGAGAAGCAGTACTCGGCCTGCGCCGCGCCGTTGCCGGCCTTCAGGAAGTGGTAGGCGGAGAACACCGCGCCGACCCGGGCGGCCTGGTCCTTGAAGTTCTGGTACTGCGCGTCGCGGTAGTAGGTGCCTTCCGTCGCCTTGGCGATCACGGCGACGGTGCCAGGCTGGATGACCAGCCCAGCCTCGTAGGAGCTGATGTCGGGGAAGAACACGGTCATGTCGCGGGTGCCCTATTCAGTTGTGCCGGTCGGCGCCTGGACGGCAGCGACCGGGGATGTGCGGGCCATGGAGTCCAGGCGGGTGTGCAGCCCGGACAGGGAATCGGAGTGCTCACCGAGCCGCGCGAGGGCGTTGGTGAGCGCGTCGTCCTGAGCCGCCAGGTGCTGCTGGATCTCCAGGGAGGTGTGCAGTACGGCTTCGGCGTCCAGGAACGTTCGCTCGTCGCGGTCGTCGGCGTGGGCGGCGGAAATCCGGTCGCCGAGCAGGATCACCGACAGCAGGACCAGTTGGAGGAACGTCTGGGCGGTCCAGCCGACGATGACCAGCAGGTCGCCGCTGGCCAGGGCGGCCGGCAGGGACACCAGGGCGAGCGCTGCGAAAACGTAGGCGCACCACATGGTTCCCACACCGCGGGTGACGGCCAGGGCCAGGCGGTTGTTGAACACCGCCGCGCGGCCTGCTCGGGGGTCTGGCCGGTCCGCAGTGCCGGTGCGGGTGCGGGCGGCGATGTGCGGGTGTGGAACGTGGTGGAACAGCGGCACAGTCAGGGTCCTTATTCAGTTGTCGCTCCGGGTCGGGAGGTGGCTATCCGGTCACAGGGCTGCCCGGCGTGGTCGGGTCGGGGGTTGTGCCGCGGGCTGCGGTGTCGGCGACCAGGACGGCGACGTGGGCAACGGTGCGCTGCACCTCGGCCAGGACCGCGCTGTGGTCGGCCAGGACTGTGGTGTGCCGGTTCTGCTCGACGGCGATCCGGTCGACCTGGTCGCGCAGGGAGCTGCCATGGTTGGGGACCAGCTCGATCGAATGCTTCTCGATCTGCTCGACGGCATGCATGATGCGGCGGGTGTGACGGCCGCCGCGGACCAGCACGGTCCAGGCCGCCCCGGCCACGGCGGTGACCGAGGCGGCCGTGACGGACCAGGCTTCGACATTCAAGATCAGGCCTCGTATTCAGTTGTCAGCGTCGGTCTCTACGCCGGATCAGGCGGTGGAGGAGGCGGGCTGCGGCTCGGGCGACGGCGGCGGCCTGGCGGGCGGCGGGGATGGCGGTGATGGCCAGCAACGTGACGCTGCCGTAGACGAAAAAGACCACGAGACCAACGCCGAAAAGGGCATCGGTCATCAGGTGCTGACCCACTGGATGTACATGCGTGAGCTGTAGTAGCCCTGGCCGGTAGTCAGGCCGGCCGCTACGGCGCTGGTGACGAACAGCTGGATGAAGTCTCCGGCGGACATGGTCAGGTACGTGGAGATCTGCACGATGCCGCCGCTGCGGTAGGTGGTGTTGGTGTCGAAGTACATCCGCACCGGGCCGATCAGCCCGCCGGTGCTGGAGCCGTTCGTGCCGATGCTGAGTTCGGCCCATGGGTAGCTGCCGGGGTTGGAGGGTGTCGGGTAGATCCCGACCTGGCCGGTGACGTGGTAGACGCCGGGCAGTTGGCAGAAGTACTGGGTGTTGTTGACGGTGGCGCTGTGCGCGCCGGCGTTGTCGAAGCCGCTGTCGAAGGCGATCGGGACGTATCCGCTGCCGATCGACTGGACAGTGTTTTGGATCAGCCAGGCGTAGGGCCGGTTGCCGAGGAAGTTGGCGCCGGGATTGATCTGCGAGTTCCACAGCGCGGCTGTGCCGGTCTGCCCGACCGTGACCCTTCCGGGGATCGGCAGCGGGTACAACGGGGGCATATCAGTTGCCCACCCATCGGATGCCCATCCGGGCTTGGTAGTAACTGATGCTGGTGCTCAGGGTGGTGCCGGAGTCCTGATAGAAGGAGGCCTCAACGTAGTCTCCGATGTTCATCGGGATCTCGACCTGGGCGCTGCCGACGAAGCTGCCGGCGCCGTAGCTGGAGGGGGCGAGTAGGTGCAGGACCCAGTACGCGCCCCCATTGAGGACGATCGCCAGCGAACGCTCGCCGCCGCCTGCGGATCCGCCCTCCAGCGAGCCGAAGACGCAGATGTGGTAGAGCCCGGGGATTGGGGCGGTGTATCGGGACGGGTTGGTGGTGATGCTGTGTCCGGCGTCCGAATCCCGAATCGCGTTGTCGAACAAGATGCGAGTGGCGCTGGCCGAGGGAACCGATTGCAAGGTGTTCTGGGTCAGCAGTGCGGTTGGCGGGTGGCTGTGGAAGCCGACGGCGTACTGGTACTGGTTCCACAGCGCGGCGGTGATCGGCTGTTCCGGCGAGGCCTGCGGCACGTAGGGGGCGGCTCGGGCCATGGCGTCTCCTGCGAGCTATGAAGTTGTGGGGTGCTGCGCGGCTACAGGCCGATCCAGCGGACGGACAGACGGCAGCCGGTGGTGACGAATCCGGTGGACTGGGCCGCCCCGGAGGTTTGGTAGAGCTGCAACTGGACGTAGTCGCCTGCGGCCATCGGGATCAGCGCAGACAGGCTGTGCTGGAATCGCACCGGGGATGGGGACGCCGGAATCCACAGCTGCGCCCACTGGCTGTTGTTGGTGACCAGCGAGGGGTTGACGATAGCGCCGCCCGCCCCGGTCCAGGCCAGGTTGGTCATCCCGCAGACGTGGTAGACCCCTGGGGCGGGGGCGGTCCAGGCGTCGCCCTTGGCGGTCATCTTGTGGCCGTTGTAGTCGTCACGAATCGTGGTGTCGAAGGAAATCGCGATCGTCGAGTTCCCGGACGGGATGGACTGGGCGACGGTCTGCTGCAACAGCGCCAGCGGCGGGTTGCGCATCCAGGCGTCCACCGCCGCCGGCGAGGCGTTCCAGGTGCCGGATGCGAACACCGCTTTGGTGGCGGCCGTGACCGGCGCGGGATACCCGGTCACGGCAGACCTCCGAAACAGTGTCAGTAGGCGAAGACGAAGTTGTCGAAGGTGGAGGTGTCGAACACGCCGTAGCCAGTGGTGTCGGCCGGGGAGATCTGCACCGTCAGGCGGGCGTCGCCGGTGATGTCGGCAGCCCAGGCGATGTTCTCCACGAACCCATCGACAACCACCGGGGCAGCCGGGGCCGGCGGGCGGCGCACGGCCTTGGCGCGGTCGCCAAGGTCCAGGCCGAGGACCACCGGCCACATCGCAGGGTTGGCCGACGGGTTCACCGTCATGGAGGCCACTCGCACCCGCGACGTCTTGTACCGCACCACCAGGAACTGGGCCTTGTCCTGGCACTCCTGGGTGTTGCTGGCTTGCGAGGTGACCTGCCGGTCCCGGGTGCCGTTGGCGATCTGCGAGGGAAAATCGGAGGCGGTGAACACCACGCCGGAGGCGGAGTGGGTGATCTCGGCCAGGTTCGTCACCAGCGTCGGGTCGTAGTCGAAGACCGGCTGGTCGAGGTACGGCCACTCCCCTCCTGCGGTGTTCTCCCCGAACACCACGGTCGACGGGGCCGGGTTCCAGCGGGCGGAGCGGGCCTGAAGCACCAGGTTCCCGGCCGCGTCGACGAACATCACGCCGCCTTCGGTGTCGGTGACCGCTTGCAGGGCCGTGCCCGCGTCGGTGTCGGCGATATCCACCGCCGGCGACAGCGATTCCGAATCGCCGCTGTCGACCCAGGCCGGGCCGTTCCATCCGGCGGAGCCCAGGATCCGGGAGAACCGGTCCCCCGAGCTGTCGCCCGCCCATCCGGTGGCGAAGGCGTTGTAGATCGCATCTATTTGGTCGGTGGACAGCACGCCGGGCCATTCGATGGCCAGGGCGATATCGCCGACGAAGTTGTATTGGCACTGGTCGGGGTAGTACGCGCCCCAGAACGACGCGCCGATCACGTCGTCGCGGAATCCCCCGGCTGGGAACGCGGTGTAGGCCGGGGTCGCCGCCGTCGCGCGGCTGCTGTAGTTCAGTCCTCCGCCCAACTCGGTGCCGTCGGCCGTCAGGTAGAAGAACGCCAGGTTCCAATCGCCCAGCGAGGCCTTGCCCAGGGCCTCCATCGACGCCGTGCCCTGATGGTTGGGATCGGCGATCACCGCGTAGACCGTCAGGTCCGGGCCGACCAGCAAACCGGCGGCTGCCTTCACACCGGCGCCGGGGCCAGGGTTGGGCAGCGAGGCCATCCAGACCGAGGAGTACACCGCCGGGGCCGCGGTGATCCGGAACGCGATCATGCGGGTGAAGCCGCCCGCGCCGGGGCCGATCGCCCCGGAGTTGGCCGGCGGCAGCCGAATGTACGACATCCCCACGTTGGCGTTGTTCGTGCCCGGGGTCGCCGGGCCGGAGAAGTTGACCACGGTGGTTCCCGCCGGGCACACGAACACGCCCCCCGGGGTCGCCGAGGTACGCGCGGTACCGGAGGTGACAGTGCCGGCGCCGAACAGGTTCACGCCCACCTGGGCCACCGAGCGCTGCCCGACAGAGTCCACGAACCCGCCGCCGCCGTCGCCCAGCAGGTAGGCGAACGTCGGGAAGGGACCGCCTGCTGGTTTGAACGCCGCGGCCATGAACGGGTCGTCCAGCTTGGACTGCGACAGCAGCGCCAGCGCGTCCACGGCGGTGGCCTGCACCTGCCCAAGGGTTCCGCCGGCACGCCAGGACTGCGGGTAGCGCTCGATACCGCCGGTGAACAGGTTGTACCAGCGGCCCGGGACCGTGAACGTCGAGGCGCCGCTGTTCTGCTCGAACTGCGCCCCGTCGGCCTGGAGAAACCAGTCCCCTGCCGGGGCGACAGACAAGGTCAGCCCGAACACGACACTGGCCGCCCTGGCCGGTGCGGTAGCTGGCACCCCGGCGAATGACCAGGCGGCAGTCGGCGACCCCGTCAACGCGATCGCCGCAACCGTCGTGGTGGACACCGTGTTGCCGGCCGCGTCCAGCCACCGCAGGAACGGCACGACGGTCGGGTTCGCGCCGGTGGTGACCGAGCGGGACCGAATCGAGAACGCGAACGGCAACCCAGCCGAGCCTGCCGGCAGCGGGATCGGACCGTAGGTGATGACCGAGTTGCCGACGGCCGCGCCGTACGGCTCCACCTGCCACACCTGCGTGCCCGACCACGCCGTGCCGGTCGCGAACACCCTGGGGGTGTCCACATCCCCGGAGACACCGAAATCGGTACCCCAGGTCCCAGCTGCCAACCCGGACGTCTCACCACCGGTAGCAGCGTCCGGGTCCAGCAAGTTCACCGTGACCGGCCACTGCGCCCGCACCCGGAACGGCTGGTAGGGCACCACGTTCCCACCGACGGTAGAGGCGGTGTTGCCCGGGTCGAACAGCCCGTCGCGGTTGTCCAGCGTCCCGGACCAGGTGCCCGTGGTGACCTGGTCCAGTTCGTACTGCCGGCCGCGGTCGATGTTCCACGGCCCGATCAGCCGGTTGCTGATGTCCAGCCACGGCAGCAGGTTGTAGGAGTCAGCCGAGGCGCCGTAACCGATGTGCCCGGCCGGAGCCCACAGCACCTGGAACCTGGGCCAGTTCGGGTTCTGCGACACCTCGGCTCCCGCCGGTATTCAGTTGTGGACGTTCAGACCCGTCTGGCATCAGGGTGGGGGTGGGTCAGCCTGCGACAGCGGACAGGGTGATGGACGCCGGGGTCGGGTCGACTACCTCGAAGGTGAGGCTGCCGGACAGACCGGTCGGGTCGGTGGCGGAGACGGTGACCTGGCCCTGCGCTGCGCCGGTGAGGGTGGCCTTCAGCGTGGTCTCATCGGCGGTGAGGGTTCCGGAGGTGGCGGTGTAGGTGAGGGTGTCCGGGACGGGGACGCCGTCCTTGTTCTGGACGTCGGCGTTGATGAGGATCGGGTGGCCCTCGGGGAACTGGGTGCTCAAGACGGTCCTTCCGGTGATGGTGGCGGAGATGGTGATGGTCCGCGCGTGGCGGGGGTGTTCGGCCAGATCAAGGAGCTGCGCGACATCGCGGTGGATGTCGCGCAGCTCGGTCTCGACCTGGTCGAAGTCGCGGGTGTAGTCCGGCAGCGGAGGCCGGCGTCGGATTCTCAAGCACGGCTCCTGATACGAGGGGCGGGCGCGCCGCTAGGAGCCGCGTTTGCGCGCGGCCGAGTACGGCACGTAGGTGTTGGAGTTGCGCAGCCCGAAGCGGGTCATCGCGCTGATGACGGCCTGCTGCACGGCCGTCTCGGTGGAGAGCATCGCGCCTTGCACGGTGACCGGCACGACGATGGTCGTGCCTCCGGTCCCCGCACCGCCGACGGCCATGCCGCTCAGTGCTCCGCCGCGCGGTGCGGCCAGCATCGCCAGGGCCCGCGGGTCGATCGGGGCGCGGCCGGCGAGCATGTCCCGGGACAGGACGTACTCCCCGGCGTGCACGATCGCCGGTACCGCCTGGCCGGCACCTCCCGGTACCCAGCCGCCGATGTCGTAGCTGGCGAACAGCCGGTGACCGGAGCTGCCACCGCCGCTGCCGGTGATGGTCTGGATCTCGCCGAGCTTGTTCAGGGCGTCATCCAGGGTGCTGGAGTCGAGCTTGATCTTGGTGTCCACCTCCGGCGGGATCAAGCCGTAGGACTTGAGCAGGGCATCGACCTGGTCCTTGGACAGCCCAGCCTTGGTGGCGACCGCCTCCAACTGCACGACCTGATCGGCCATGGTCTTGTTGGCCGCAGCGATGTCGCCGCCTGCGTCGAGTTCCTTGTTGTGCATGTCCAGGATCGCGCCGGCCATGTCGGAGATCGCCTGGCGGTTGGCGATCGCGGCATCGGAGTTGGACTTGATGTCCGTGGCCGAGCCCTTGAAGTCGGTGGCGTTCTGCTCAAGGGCGGTGCTCAGGTCGTTGAACTGCTTCTGGAGCGAGTCGACCGACGTGCTCCTGGTGATCACATCGGACATGGCCTGGTACTGCGCTTTGGTGCGGTCGGTAGTGTCGGTCAGCTGCTTCAGCGAGTCGTCCAGGCCGCTGTTGGCCGTGGTGGCCTGGCTCGTGGTATTGATCCCCAGGGCCTGCTCGGCGTCGATCTGTGCCAGGGCCGCGTAGTACTGGGGGAAGTCGCGGTTGGCGTTGATCATCGCCTGGTGGTTGTCGCCGACCACGGAGCGGATCTGGTCGATCAGCGTCGCCGCTTGGTCGGCGTGCCCGGAGGACACCAGCTGGGCCAGTGCGCCGTCGTACGACTTCAGCGTCTCGCCGTTGGAGCCGTACTCCTGGTTGAGTTTGCCCAAGATCACGCCCATCTTGGCCATGGGGTCCATGGCCTGCGGGATCGCGGTCTTGAGCTGGTTCAGCCCGTCGACCATGTCGATCATGTTTTGGCCGTCGAACTTGTCCTTGACGTGCTGTGCCGTGTTGTCCCAGTTGTCGAACACCTTCAGGTCGACGGCCGCCTGCCCCAGACTCGCCGAGACATCGGACGTGCCGGACTTGCTGCGGGCCATGGCGGCGGTGAACTGGTCGACGCTGACCGAGGCGGTCTTGGCATCATCGGAGGTGGACAGCAGCGTCGACCCGAGCAGGGCGATACCAGCCACAACACCCCCGATGATCGGGAGTCCGGTAGCCAACCCACCCATCAGCCCGGTGCCCGCCGCCTCGGCGGCCTCGGCATCGGAGGCCATCGCCGTCGTTGAGGCCGCGAACCGGCCCTGCGCGGCGGCGGCGTCGGTGGCCGCGGCCTGCACGGCGGTGTCCGCGGCTGCCGCCTCCTCGGAGACGGCCGGGATCTGCATCCCCTGGATCGCCATGTTGAAGCGGTTGGCGGCGGCAACGGCTTCGGTGGCCGCAGTGTCCACGGCGTGCGCTGCCGCAGCCGAGTCCTGTTCGGCGACCTGGGCGTAGACGCCGTACTTCTCGGCGTTCACCTGCGCCGCCTCAGCCTCGGCGAGCATCGCCTGGCGCGTGGCCTGAGAAACACTGTCGGCGGCGCGGAACGCGCGCATCAGAAAGTCGGCACGCTCGGTGGCAGCTTCGGCCTCGGCCGCCGTGGTGATCATCACCTGGTCGGCGAGTTCGGCTTCTGCGATCCGCAGCTCGTGCATCGATACCGCGGTGGTGAGCGCCGCCCGGGAGGAGGCGATCAGCGCCGGATCGAACTCGCCGACGGCGATCCCGGCGTAGCGCAGCAGCGCCGAGGCGCCGGTCTGCACCGCCTCGGTGGTTGTGGACACCGCGCCGACGATGACCCGGCCGAACGCCAGCCCGGCCTCACCTGCGGTGGTCCAGGACGTCCTCACGTCCGTGAACACCTCGCCGATGGCGCCGGCCTGCCGCAGCGGGAACCCCACGATGGCCGCGGCCAAGTCCCCGACGGCCGAGATAGTCTTGAGCCCGGTGAGCAGCGCCCACTTGGCCGCCATCCCGCCGAGGAACACCTCGACGAAGAATTCGAACGCGCCCTGGTGGTCGGCGATCAGGTCGGCGAACCACTTGATGCCGGGGCCGACGACGTCGATGAGCACGTGCGCACCGGACAGCAGGTCGTGCCCGACGGTGCCGGCCACCGACTGCCCCAGGTTCAGCAGGATCGGCAGCACCACCGCCGCAGCGTCGCGCGCCTGGGTGGCGAACGTCGCGACGTCTTGGCCGACTTCGCGCACCGCTTCCCCGGCCTTGCGCCAGTTGGAGGTGTCCTGCGTGTCGGCCAGCGGTGCGCCGGCGTGGGTGTTCAGGTCGCCGGGGGCGAAGGGGTTCGCGGCATCTTTGCCTGGGCTGCCGGCTCCGGTGCCGGTAAGTCCGCCCCAGAACTTCTTCCAGGTCGCGGCGCCGGTGGTCTCCAGCCAGGACAGCCCGGCGGAGATCTTCGGGACCATGTAGTCGCCGACTTCGATCCCCACGTTGTGGAACCGGGCGCCGATCACGTCGAGTTGCTGGCGCAGCGTGGCTGAGTTACGTGTCCATGCCTGGTCCCAGGCGTCGCCGCTGGCCTGTGTGGTGACCTGGTTGTACTTGGTCTGGAGCTGGTCGAGCTGGGTGGTGAGCTCGGCGACGCCACGGAAGGACTTGCCGCCGCCGAACAGCTTCGTCAATAAGCTGTTTTGCGCGTCCTCGCTCATCCCGTGGTCGGTCATCGCCGACCGCAGGTGGCTCAGCGCGACGTAGACACCGTCGGGCTTTTGAAGATCGTCGGCAAGCTGGTTGACGGTCAGGCCGCTGGTCTTCAGGACGTCATTGAACGCCGACTGCGTGGACATGGCGTCCGAGGTGGACAGACCCAACTCGGACGTGAACTTCGCGGCCTGCTTGGACTGGCCGACCATCATCGCCAGCATCATCGACAGCCGGGTACCAGCCGTTGAGGCCGAGTCGCCCCGGTCGGTCAGGAAGTCAAGCGCGGCCCCGGCCGACATCAGGTCGACGTGCAAGGTCGCGGCGGTCGGCTCCCAGGCCTTGACGCTCCCGTTGAAGTCGGAGAACGTCATCATCCCCTGACCGACGATGGCGTTGACTTCGGCCATCGCCTTGGCCGGGTCACGCAGCTGGTCGCCGTAGCCGCGCATCACCGAGGTGAGCGCGACCGTCGTGTCCGTCAGGTCGGCGCCGGAGATCTTGGCGGCCTTCTCCGACTCCGCGACGATGTCAAGGGCCTGCGAAAGTCCGAGGCCTGCCGAGACCGGGTAGTACAGGGCTGCGGCGACCTGGTCCCCGGCGAACCCGGCCTGGTTGCCCAGGTCCAGGAGCTGCTTGTTCAGCCCGTCTGCGGTCAGGTGCGCGTCGGCGAGCTGCTTGGAGTCCAGGCCGGCCTGGGTGTAGAGCCGGGTGACCTGGGTCTGGAACGTGGTGGCCCAGCGCACCGACTCCGCGGCGCTCGCGGCGACCGCCAGCCCGACCGAGGCGGCGGCGACCTTGACCGCACCGAACCCGTCGGACAGTTCCCGGTTGGAGGCGCGGATGGCGTCGGCGTTCGCCATCTGCATCGCCGTGAAACGCTCACCGTTGACCGCAGCATCGGCCAGGGCAGCGTTGTACGGCGAGACGATTGCGCCGATCCGGACCGCGAAGTCGGCGATGACATCGGCCACCGCGGCCTCCCGGGCTGCTCGCTATTCAGTTATGTGTTGTGAACCTCCTCAGCGGAATCCCCAGGCGTGGCCGTTGCCCTTGCCCATCCACTGGTTGAAGCTGAACCCGCCGAGGTCCCTCTGCAAGGCGGTCGCCTCCCGCACCGCCTGCTTCAAGAACGGGTGGTCCTGCTCGTGCTCCAGGTATCCGCCATACACAGCGGCTTCGCGGTGCGTACCGTATGGAGTCTGGAACCCTTCGCGCGGACCGATCAGCACCGAGAAGGCGCCGTAGTCCCCGGCCTTCGGCGTGTCGTGGCCCATCGAGGCACGCAACGTCCCAGACCGGAACGCTGGCGGAGCCCCGTGCGGCGACGTCGACGGCCCGAGCACATCAGCTCGATACATCAACAGCAGCTCACGGGCCCGCGCCACGGCCGTGTCCGCAACCACCTCCAACATCCCCAGCATGGCCTCATCGGTCTCAGTGGCCATGCGGGAGAAAAGCTGGGTGAACAGCGTCGGCTCCAGGATGATCGCCATCGTCCTGTCCTCCCGACGCTGAATCAGTTAGCTGCCGCGCTCGTGGCGTTCCTTCTCCGCCGCCCGGCGGGCGCAGATCAGGTCCCAGGTGAAGCGGCGCACGTACCAGGGGGTTTCCTGGAGCTGGTGCCAGGTCCAACCCATCTCACGCATCACCTCGAAGTCGACGAGCTCCTCCGGCGGCGCCCCGGAATTCCACGTGCCCTCGTAGATGGACTCGGCGGGCAGCAGGACCTCCTCGACGTACGGGTCTAGCCCGCCGGGGTAGGGTCCGGCGACAGGGCCTTAGACAACGTCGTGCGGATCTCGATCGGGAGCTTGGCCACCAACTCGGGTGTAGCCGGCAGCGGCAGCGGCTCCTGATCCGGCCCAGCGCCAAACGCGTCGTAGACGTGCCAGTCGGTGACCATGCGGGCGATCGCCTCCCGGGAAAACCGCGCCGGGTCTTTAACCTCCTGCTGCCCGCCGTCCTCCGGGCCCGTCAGCATCTCCAGCGGCACCGTCTTGCGGTTACGCAGCACGACGTAGACCTGGTCCCCTGGCTCGGACAACTCCGGGAAGTCGTAGCGGATGGTGCGGTTGGCGTAGCCAGGCATGGCAGGCCCCTTCGATATTCAGTTGTTGACTGCCAGGGCCGGAAGACACCTAGCAGGGTGAATTGCTTTGACAGGGACGACGGCGCTGCTGAACCTCGTGCTATGAGGCAGATCAGCAAAGATCAACTAAAGGTGCGGTACAGCACTCGGCCGCCGGAAGGGCAGCCGAACGACGTCCGGCTCGCTGAGCACCTGGAGCTCGGGATCTCGGAGGTGTTCAAGCTCGGCGACGCCATTCAGGCTGACCTGGACCCCAAGGTGATGGGCATCGGGTGGTGGACCAGCTACACCGGCCTTGGCCAAAAGGAGAGGATCTATATCTCCGATCACCTGGTGGGAGCGGCCAGGGCGGTCTCCGGGAACGTGCTGGAGGGCGTTGCAGAGCGTCTGGAGTTGGGCTCCGCGATCGAGGACTTCCGGTACTACCTCAGCCGTGGGATCAAGAATGGCGAGGTGGTTGCGCCGCCACCGCGCGGACCGGCGGACGATATCTCCCCGCTGCGTACCACCGCCGCCATCTGCGGTGTTCTCCGAGCTTTGGCCAGCGCCTTGGACTGCCTGGGAACCTGTGTTGTCGGAGTTGCCGGGCTGTCGACTTCGATCGTAAGGGCGGATCTCGCGACAACGCGTAAACACCTAGACAAGGCGGCCACGCGGAATCCGCGACTAAGCCAACTCGCCGCCGACCTCACCGCGGCCATTGCAGCGGCGGGCCCGAGCGGGTGGATGACGTGGCTGATCGCGATGCGGAACACCGATGTGCACCGCGCCCGGCGGATCATGAACTTCAACGTCGTCCGCGGCGCCGGTAACGCCATCGAGGGCATCAACCTCAACCTGCCGAAGTCGCCGGAGCTCACTGAGATCCAGGCGTACGTCTACGCGGGCGGGGTGGCTGCCTCCCACTTCGAGGCGCCGGCGGAGGAGTTCCTTGACCATCTGATGGATTCCACACATGCCTTCCTCAATGCGGCGGCGCGGCTCCTTGAGGAGCTGTGGCGCGAGCGCCAACTGGATCACACGCTTGTGGAACAGCCCGCTTCCCAATGGGTTGACAGCCCTGCCCTGGTCTCCTCAACGCCCGCGTTCGGCGGGTACCCGGACATCGCGGCCAGCGACACGGCGCTACGCGCCATCGCCACCAGCGACGAGATGCGCGAGCGGCTTGAAGCTGCGGGCATGACGCTACGTGCTACGGGCGATCTGAAGCCCGCGCCACAGGTATGGCACTAGGTGCCGCCACGACCGTCAGTACGCGGTCTGGACGAAGTTCTTCACGGTGGCCTGGATGACGCCACCGCCGTCGGTGGCGTTGGCGATCCCGGATAGAGAGAACGACGCCGCCGCGTACGCGCCAGACAGGTCGCGCGCTCCCTTGTAGAACCCGGACTGGGACATGGTCAGTGCGAAGCTGGCACCGCCGAACGGCAGCGGCTGTGTCAGCGACGAGGTAGCCGGGCCTTGGATGTACTGCTGGTACAGGTTCAGGTCAGTCATGTTCTCGAAGATCGCCTTGTACGTGCCATCCGCCTCCATGGGCCCGGCGAAGATCTCCCGCGGGGCCTGCTGCCCGGTGGACAGGTGCAGCGCTTCGGTGGCGCGCTTCAGTGTGAGGTCCAGGCTGATGCCGCGGGTGGAGGCGGCGCCGGCGTTGCTCATCTGCCACTGCCACCCGAGCATCGGCGGCAACGTCGTGTACGGCTGGGCCATCGGGGTCTGTGGCGCCGACGGGTAGGACAGCATCTTGATGCTCAGCGTCACCGCCGACTTCGGGTCGATCTTGATCTGCATGTCGGAGATCGCCGCCGAGGAGAACCCGAGCGTGCCGATGGTGTCGAACACCGTCAGCGAGAACGTGGAGCGCTGGAACGCCGACTGCTTGAACAGGTGCACGGCCTGGGAGACCACGGTGGCGCCGACTGCGTGGGTCTTGGCCAGGCCGGCGCCGGAGCCAGTGGAGGTCAGCGGGGTCGAGTACGGGCCGGTGCCGGTGGGCACGCCGGTGATTGCGTACTCGACGGCCGCGCCGGTGTCGATGGCGATGGTGGAGCCGGCCGGGACGGATGCCGCTAGGGGGATCGAGTTGGCGCCGACGGCGGTTCCGGTGCCGGCGATGGTGGTGGAGATGCCGGGGGTGACGGTGTCCGGCCCGATCATGCCGCGCAGGAACATCCCGACGATGTCGGGGTAGCACATGCACTCAATGTCCCAGGTGGCATCGACCGTGCCCTGGTACATGCCGTGCAGGATCGAGTCGTCACCGCGGACCGACTCGTCCTTGAGCTGCGCGTACACGTCCTCGAAGGTGGCCTTAGTGAACGGGACGGCCATGGTCGGGGCCAGGTACTGCCCGAGGGCGAGTTCGCGGGCGATGCCGAGGGTGGCCGCGCGTGAGAGCTGGGTCATGCCGCAGCCCCCTCAGCCAGTGCGGCCTTCGCTGCTGGCCGGGCCGTCTCGGGCTCGGAGGCGGTGGGCGGCTTCTTGGCGGGGCGGTCCGGCCCGACCGGCTCGAAGCCGGCGATCGGAATCGGCCACTCCAGTGCCTCGCCCGGTTCGACCGCGGCGGACGGGTACACCTCGCCGTCTTCGGCGCGATGCTCGGGCACCTGCGCGGTGTGCGGGTGGGGGTTGCGGTAGCGCACGCGCCGCCTCCGATATGAAGTTGTCGATGTTCAGTTGTTGTTGGGTAAGAGCTACCGGCTGAAAAGGGTTAGCGACCTCACAGGGCTCAACCCCGCGCGGCCGTGCGCGGCGTTCACCCTTCATATGGCGCTGGCCTTGGGAAGGCTGGCGGGGCCCGCGAACGGTTCGTAGGAAACCTCCAAGATCCAGACCAAGATCTTCGTCCGCCCCGCTAAAGGCAATCTCGTGGTCGGCGAACCAGAGTGAAGCCATGGGTGACAGAGCTCTGACAACGAAGTCGCAGCATCGTGCGGTCGAAGATCGCCAGTCCTTGTATCGCGGTAGCGGCTGGAGGTGGACGATTCTTGCGCTGAGCTGGCTTATTGCCATGTCGATAGGGGCCTATATGGCTCGTCACAGCGCACTCGCGGTCGCCGGGATCTTCACTCTGGTACCGGCAACGGTCCTGGCCGCTGCCCAGGTCATGAAGGTACGTCAAGGAATGTTGACGACCGGCAGCAGCCACGCCGAGTTGGGAGCCGCTGAGTCCGACGATGAAGCAGGTCAGGCGAACAGCTCGAAGTCGTCAACGAAGTAGGAGATCGTGGCCTTGAAGATCCCCAGCGATACGGTCTCGGAGGCAGGGGTGAACGCCACGGTCACCATGCCGGGGTTCTCCCCTGCGGACAGGAACCGGCCGCCGTGGGAGTGGTCGTGGGGGAAGCCGCGGATCCGGGCGAGTACCTGCTCGATGGCGTTGTCGAGGTTCTGCTGGTCGGCCTCGGCTGAGCCGCCGGAGTTGTTCAGTGGCCACAGCGCGTGCAGCACCATCCGGTGCTTGGGCATGATCCGGATGTGGGCGGTCCGCTCCTCCGAGATCTGGGTGCGGGTCACGTATAGCGAGGTCTTCATCGTGGCCGGCACCCGAGGCCAGTAGCCGGAGACGATGCCGAACGGCCCGCCCGCGCTGGCGTTCAGAGCGGGCAGGCCGTCACCAGAGGTGTTCAGCCACTCGGTTTCGCGGGACACCACGTCGGCGGTGGAGGGCATCGCATCATCCCCAACCGCCGGAGTTGAATGTGGAGTTGTCGCCGTCGCGCGCGATCAGGTACGCGATGATCTTCTGTTTCTTGTCCGGGTCCATGTGGGCCCAGCGGGCCTTGAGTTTGGCGCGCTGCTTGGCCTGCCACTGCGGGGACATGGTGGACCACTTCGGGTGCATCCATTTCCCGGTCTTGGCGTGGTTCTTCCAGATCAGGTACATGATCACCTTGTCCCGCTTCTGCGGGTCCATGGTGTGCCAGCGCTGCTTCAGTGCCGCGCGCAGCCGCGCCTGGTGGGCCGGGGTCATGGTCGACCACTTGCGGTGTGTCCACACCCCGGTCTGCTGGTAGCGGCGCCACGCGAGGAACCCGAGGATCTTGTCTTTCTGCTCCAGGGACATGTGGGCCCAGCGCTCGCGGGCGGCCTTGGCCAAGGCGGCTTTCTGGGCGGCGGTCATCTGCTCGCCCTTGATGTGGAACCACTGGCCCGTTTTCAGGTAGTGCTGGTAGCGCAGGAACCGCAGCACCTTGATCCGCTGCGCCTCGGACATCCCCGACCAGCGGGCCTTCATCCGCGCCGACAGCTTCGCCCGCCCGGCCGGGGTGAGCTGGATGTGCCGGCCCTTCATCCGCGCTGAGAGCTTGGCGCGTGCCGCCGCGGACATGTGGCGGCCCTTCATCCGGGCGGCAAGTTTCGCCCTCGCCGCCGCGGACATGTGCCGGCCCTTCAACCTCGCCGACAGCCGGGCCCTGGCCTCATCGGACAGGCGGTGTTTGCGGGTGGTGGCCCGGTGGATCGCCCGCTGGTGCTGCCCGACCCGCCGCACCCGGTAGCGGTGTTGGTGTCGGATCTTGTGGCCGGGCCTGCGTCGGTAGGCGGGGCGGCCGGTGCGGTGGTGCAGGGCGTTGGAGTAGCCGCGGCGTACCCGGCGCTGCCGGGACGGCAGCTGGTAGGCGGGGCGGTTCCGGCGCCGGTATTTGCTGTGTGCGCTGCGGGCAGGGGTGCGGCGTCTGCGTCGGCGGGCCATCAGTTGGGCCGCACGTAGGACACGAGGATGTCCACGGCCTGCCCGCGCAGGGTGTCCGCGTCATGCTGGGTGGTGCCGGGCCGCAGCTCGGTGACCGCCAGGTGCGCGGCCATCAGCCGACACGCCCTGGACAGGGATGCCGGGACGGTGGCGTAGCCGCCGGAGTAGGTGACCCGGATCAGCGACCCCGTAGGCAGGTAGGTGCCCAGTGGGAACCACACGTGCCCGGAGTCCGGCTCCGGGCCGACCAGCCGGGACGGCTCGATCAGCTGGGATCCGCCGAAACTGCGCAGGATCAGCACCTGGACGTCGGAGTAGGTCCACATCTCCGGGTAGCGCGGCGCGTACTGGTCCAGGTAGACGTGCCGGATCAGGGACGTCGTTCCCAACGCCGCGGCGTAGGAGGCCCCGACCACACCCTGCGGATCAATCGGGATCCCACCGGCATCGCCGTACTCATCGGGGTCCACACCCGAGGCCCGGTGGGACTCGACCAGGCCGGTGAATAGGGCCAGGCGGCGGTCGGTCTCGTCCTCGCACATTCGGGTCGCATCGACCAGGAACTCCTGCACCACGTCGGGGTCGAAGTGGACGAACAGGTCCGCGAAGGGACCGCCCATCAACTGGGCGACCGTGGCCAGCGGCGTGACGGTGTCGGTCACCTGGCACCGTCACATTCCCCGGCGCGCGGCCGGACAGCACGAAGGCCCCCGCAACAGCGGGGGCCAGGGGAGTCAGGATGAGGCAGTTAGTGGGCGGTCACGCGCGGCTGGCCGCCGGTTCGGCAGCTACTTCGCAGGCGCCGGGTCTTCGGGCTTAGCGCGCGGCGCGCGGGCGGTCGACGGCTTCGACTCCTTGTCGGCAGGCTCCGGCGGCTTGGCGGTCTCGACAGCCTCGGTCTCCGCCTGGACGCTCGCGTTCTCGATGATGGCGAACCCGCCGTCGGGGATGCGGACCAGCATCAGGGCGTGCGCGACGGGAACCGCGATCACGGCGCCGTCGGTCGGCCAGGTGTGACCGGCCGAGTCGGTCCCGGCGTGGGATTTGCGGACGTTGACCATGTCGGGCATCAGCCGGGTGCTCCTTGAACTGGCGGCGGTGGAAGTCAGAGCCCTGGGTCGCGCGCCCCAGAGCCGATACGTGTCCGCGCCCGGCGAAGGGTGGCGGATCCGCATTCCGTGTCGCGCGGCCGGCAGCCGTGCCCACGTGTGAGTGGAGAAGCAGAAGGGGTGGTCCCGTGGCGCGCCTTCTCCAGGCGCGTTTCCAGGCGCGCCGCGCGCCACGGGACGATCAAAGGTTGGCCGGGCCCCGGAGCTGTTCGGGGCCCGGCCGGTGTGCGGGGCGTGCCGGCCATTGGTTGGCAGCCTGCGCACAGCTGGTGGATATGCACCCGTTTCTAGTTCCCAAAGCTCGAACGCCGTCGTAACGTGCTTCGAACGGGACGTGCGGTCTCAAGTCGCACTGAGGCCCACACCTGGCAGAGATGCCGCTCAGATGCCCGCTCCACACCCCCCGGGTGGAGCGGGCATCGCTTGTCTGGTGGACGGTATCCCCGAGTTCCTACAGCTGGACGCCGACCCGGGACACCCGGCCGACGAACTTCGCCGCGCGCACACCCAGGGTGGTGTCGGTGATCAGCGCGTATGGCATGGAGTCCGGGCTCTGGGCGGTCGGGTACAGGTCCAGCGGCTTGTACTGCCGCACCCAGGGCCGGACCAGGTTCTGCGGGTCGCGGCTGATCAGGAAGATGTTCTCCAGTCCCTGCCCGCCGGGCCCGATGCCGGTGTTGGTGCCGTAGTAGGTGGTGGGCGCGATGCCCGGGACGGTGCCGCCGTTGGAGGGGATCAGGGCTGTGCCGGTGTCGGTGATGGTGGTGGTCATGATCGGGGTGATGCCGTCGGCCGCCAGGCCCACGGTCGCGTCGACCCAGCCCAGTAGCGTCTCACCGCCGGCCGCGGTGCCGCGCCACACCTTGAACAGGGTGGGCTGGGCACCTTCCAGACCACTGGGAATCGCGAAGGACAGCGCCACGGAGCCGGTCGCACCGGTGGTGGTGGCGGACACCTCGGCGGACGGGGAGATCTCACCCTGCCGGGCGATGACCGGGGAGATCCGGTAGAAGTACTGCCCCGCCGCGAGCGACCCGCCGTTGGCTGACGGGGTCGCGGTCACCGTACCCATTGACAGCGCGCGGGCCTGGAGGAAGGACGACTTCAGGATCGGGATGTCGCGGTAGGACATGACGTTCAGGCCGGGGGCGATCTCCACCTTGTCGACGAACCGCTGCTGCGGCGTGAGCAGGTTCGCGATCTTGGAGTTGCCGGTGGAGGACATGACCAGGGCCCACGGCGAGTTGCCGGTGGGCTCGGCCGCGTTCGTCTCCACCATGTCGATCAGCCGGTCCAGCACAGACAGGTTCAGGGAGGCGCCGTTGGCGTCGATCGCGTTCTGGTTGGCGCCTCCATAGTTGGAGACCATCGTGTCCAGACCGTCGAACTGTGGGCGCGGACCGGCGGCGGAGCAGGCGGAGTTTGCCCACAGCAGCGCGGTCTCCAGGTCCCAGGTCATACCCCGAATGGAGCCCTTTATTTCCGTTTCGCGAAGATTGACCAGCTGCTGAGTGACCTCCTGGGCGTAGCCGGTAACGCTGCCCACGGTCTGGAAGTGCGACATCTTGAACTGGTTTTGGACGTAGGAGCCGTTGGAGGTCGGGGAGGCGCCGCCGTCGCTCACCCAGCCGCCGGAGGCGACCTGGGTGCGGGTGTTGAAGTTGTAGACGTCGGTCGGCCAGGAGATGTTCGGGATGGCGGTGACCAGCGGGGAGTAGCGGCGCTGGAGCTCCACCATCACCGGGTCGATCACCTTGGGCAGGAACGGGGATGCGCCGACGGCGTTGAGCGCCTCGCGCAGTTCGGCAGTCAAGGGGGCACCTCAATACTTTGATAGTCACGGGAGTGACCATCGCTGCCGTAAGGCACCATCCCCAGGCACGGGGGTGTGGCGGTCTAGGACGTACGGCTACCGCCGCAGGGTCATGCAGGACTTCGTGGTGCAGGCGTCGCGCTCAGGCGCGCGGGACGCGGCCGTTGAGGACGTAGGACTCCAGCTGCGGGAAGGCGTACTTGGAGAACTCGGCCTCGGTGTACTCGTGCAGCGGCTTGTTCGGCCAGCTCTCCGGAAGGCCGTTCCCGTTCAGCGCCACACCAGCCGTCGCACCCGGCGCAGTACCGGGGGCGGTCGCGGTCAGGCCCTTGCGTCCACCGCCGAGCTGCCCGGACTCGACCAAATCCTGCACGCGCACGGCAACCTGCTCGGAGACCAGGCGCGCGATGCGCTGGTCCTCGGTCTCGGCCACCGGCGCCGGTGCGGCAGCTGCCTGAGCCTGCACCGCAGCGGTCTGTGCCGCCGCGGCCTGCGCCACGACAGCCGCACCAGCCGGACTTCCGATCAGGCCCGCCAGCACGGCGAGCTGATCGGCGGTCGGCGCCACTGCGGCTTCGGCGACCGGCGCGGCCGGCGCCGTCTCGACCGGCACCGGCGCCGCAGCCGGGGTCGGGGCCGGGGCCGGGGCGATCGCCGCGACCAGCTTGCCGATCATGTCGGTGAGCTTGTCGAGCTTGTCCGGCTCAGCGGCGGCCGTGGCCGCGCCGGCGGCAGGTGCGGTATCGGCCGGCGCGGAACCGGCGGTCTGGTTTGTCGGCTCCTCGGCCACAGCATCGTCCTTCTCATGTACGGGGTCAGGGGTGTCCGGCGCCGGGTTCGGCGCGGCAGAAGTAGATGGGGCAGCAGCCGCGGTCTCGGCGGCGCGCGCCGCCGGGGCGGCCTCGGTGCCGTCGGCGGGGATGTCGATATCGGCGTCCAGGTCGGGGTCGATGGCCTTGATCGCGGCGAGGGCGCCGGTCATGGCGGCGCGACCGACCGCGTCCAGGTCGTGCGGATCCAGCTGGTAGCAGGAGACGCTGACTTGGGTGGGGCCGTTGGTCAGGCAGATCCGGTAGGTGCCGCCGAACCCCGGGGTTCCGTCCCCCGCGTCTTCGGCGACGGTCCGGGTTGGGGCTTCGATCAGCAATCCGGCCGTGGAGTCGGTGTAGACGCCGAACTCGGTCAGTGCCTTGACGGTGCGGCCGCGGACGCGCTTGAGCTGGGCGGCGGTGTACTGCCGGGCGGTGCCGGTCTTGCGTAGCGCAAACCAAGCACGCTTGGCGTTCTCTGCTGTGTCCAGCGGGAAACGCTTAGCACCGCCGGGTAGGTAGTCACCGCGGTCGGCGTATGCGATCGGGGCGTGCCCGGTAGCGGCCGGCGCCGGTTCGACGGGGTCGGCGGTCTCGACGAACTCGGGGTCCGGCGCGGCCTCGACGATCCCGAACTCGACTGTGCTCTCCCAGCTCTTGCCGGAGTTCGGCGCCGCCGGCGGAACGTTCGGCACCTCGGCCGCCGACACGACCACCGCATGCGCACCGAAGACACCGGGGTTCGCGGTGAAGTCCAGGCCGTCGATCTCCAGATCGTCGGCGGTCTCCACCTGCGTGCCGTTGTCGGTGGTGGCCTTGCGCGGCGGGGCTGCCCAGCGGCCCCGGATCGACACGCCGCGCAGCGCCGCCGAGGTGTCCGTTTCGGAGGTGGGCAACAGCCCGGCGATGGTGGGTCCGTGGCCAGCGTCGGCGATCTCGCCTTCGTAGCGGGCGGCGCCGGTCTCGTCCTGCCAGATGCGGGTGACCCGACCGACGATGCGGGTGGAGTCATCCCCCGCGCCGTGGTGGGTGCGCATCGTGATCGGCGAGTCCCCGCTGTTGATGCGGGTGTTGGCGCGCTCCACCAGCTTGCTGATGTTCTGGTTGGTGTACAGGCGGTTGTTGCGCGAGACACCGGGGGCGATCGCGACACCGGTGATACGCGCCAGCGGCGGCTTGGCCACGCCGGACTCCTCGATATGAAGTTGTTGTTTGACCTGCACCTTCAGGAGCTACACGCGGGCGTAGCATGATCGGCTGTGGCCGATGATGACGTTCCCGAAGACGTGGTGCAGTTGAAACGGTCGTTTTGGGCAGCCGATAAGAAGTGCGCGGACTTGGCTGACCGGCCCGACAGCCCGGACCCGGAGGTTCAGGCGGCGATGAGTGCCGAGTTGGCTGCGGCCCGCGCCGAGCGGTTGAGAATCACGACGGATCTGTACGCGCACCCGTGGTGGGCGACACAGAGCAACCGCTATCAGGCCGACCGGAAGGTGGCCGCAGCTGCGAAGACACTCGATTCCGCCTGAGCGGCTATCTGCCAGTCACGGTGATCTGGATGCCGGCCGCCGTCGCGCCGGCTCCGGTCATTGTGACGGTGACCTGTCCGGTCGCGGACAGCACCAGCCCGGTGCTGTGCAGTCCGCCGGAGACGGTGTAGGTGCCGGCTGCGGTGACCACCGCGGTCTTCACCATCGCAGCGATCGGGTTGCCGGCCGGGTCGACGCCGTCCAGCTGCACCATCAACGACGGGTTGGTACCGGACAGTGCGCCGGGCGGGACGGTGACGGCCAGCAGCACGTCGGTGCTGGCGGACAGATCGACCGGGCCTGACGACACCACTCCGGCGACGAAGTCCTCGAACCCGTTGACCGCCGAGTTGAACAGGGTGACCGCGTTGGGGGCGTACACCGGGTTGGACACGGGGCATCCCTTCTCGGCTCAGCCGATCACTTTGGGTAGGAAGCAGGGGACGTCCATGGCGCGCAGCGGATGGGTTGGCAGCGTGACCGGCTCCAGCGCCGACATCGGGACGGGGTCCTCCGCAGAAATTTCGTCGCCAGCGGTTACCGGTTGGGTGCCGTCCTGTGCTGGTTGAAGCCCCGCATTTACGTTTGCGTCAGGATGGTTCGTTAACGGCATTTCCGGTTCACCCTTTCCGATCTTCGTCTGCTGATACGTTTGGCCCAACGTCAGCGCAACCTCCTGCTGGTGAGCCCTCGCGAGGCCCACAAGCTGGTGAGCCTCCCTGAGGTCCACGACGAGAGGAGGTCGAGATGGCCAACATCGATCCAGGTGACCGGTGGTTCCGCATCGCGGCGGTGCTGCTTCAGCTGGCTCAACTGGGGGTCACCATCGCAATGCGCTGACGGTGGCAAGGGGTGCGTCCGATCTGTAGTCGGACGCACCCCGGCTTGTGTGGGCAGCTCACCATGGCAGGAGCGTTGCCCTTGTCAAATGACTCTAGACCGTGCAGCGCTCACCCAGGATGAATCCGAGAAACCCGCCGTTGGCAGAGCTGTCCCGGTCATGCCGAGGCCTCGACCTGTTCACGGTCAACATCCCGCGCTTCAACTGCTCGCAACGCCGCGGACAGGTCTGCCAAGCCCGCGAGCATCGCCCGCGCCCAAGGCGGCACGTACTCGAACTCGGCCGTCTCTCCCATGCCGGTGAGTGGCTTGGCCAGGCGGCCGTTGAGGTCGGCGGCGGGGTTGGCGGAGATGGTCGGGTCCTGAGCAGCGACGCCGGGCGCGCGCTTGGCCAGGACCATCGCCTCGGACATGACGGCGATGTCTTTCCACAGCACCAGGTTCTGCCGGTCGACCAGGACTGCGGCGTCACCGCCGGGCACCGGGGGCTCCCCGATCTCAGCGCGGTACCTGTTCAAGGTCCAGGAGCCGTTGCGCAGCCGGGCGTCGCGGATGTCCTCCACGACCTTGGAGTCCCGCCAGTCGATGTCACCGAACTTCAACCGCCACCCATCGATCTTGAAACCGTTCCTGACCAGGTGGAAGTTCAGCTTCTCCAGGATGATCTCGGCGATCGGTGCGCAGGTGTTGACGCGGAATGTTCTGTCCTGGGCCTCACCGGTACCCGCACCCAGGTGCCCGGCCTCAATCACGCCGCCCTTCGCGGGCGGGACACCGTAGACCGCAAGGATCTCGTCCCGCTTCTGGTCATGGAAGCTGATGGCGTCGACGATACGGGCCGGGGCCAGTTCCTGGACGTGGGCGCCGCCCTTGGTAATGATCGGGCGGCCGACGTTGTCCGAGCCGAGGTTGCGTTGGGCGTACATCGCATCCCAGCGGCGCACATCGGAGGAGGACATCCCGGCCGGCATGTCCACATGCACCGTGGGAGGGTTGCCTCTCCTGAATACCTGCTTGCTGTTCCCGGCGGCGAACAGCCAGCAGGTGATCGGCAGCATCGCCGCCTGCGTCGGGGACAACCCGAACACCCCGGTCCCCACGCTGTCGTAGGGGATGTGGATGACCTCGCGCGTCTCGAAGGTCGCGCGCTGCCCGTATTCGGTGACCTGCACGTACCCGGATATGAGACCGTGGGCGTCGGCGATCGGATAGATGCTGGGGCAGTCCAGGTTGTACAGGGCCACCGGCTGATCACCAACCCAAACCAGCTCCAGGTAGGCGTCGCCGTACACCAGCAGGTCCACGATCACCCCACGCATCACCTGCCGGATGTCGTCACGCTGGTTGCACCAGGCGAGCATCCTCTCCAACGCCAAGACGTTCGCGGGCTTGGTCGGCTGAGACTGGTCGCCCTGCCCGGTGTCGGTGTCCCAGTCGGTGACGAGGCCGCCCGCGGTGATGGTGCGGACGATGGCGTTGACTGCGGAGAAGGACCAGGGGCAGGCCACGTAGGCGTCGTGCAGGGTCTTCAGTGCGGTGCGGCGGTCGGCCGGGCCGGCGTTGCCGATGCCCTGGTCGTACTCGCTGATCCCGGTGTCCGGGATGCCGTACTCGAAGCCCTTGCGTTCAAACTGTGTCGAAGTGTAGACAATGTCTTTATTTGGGCGGCGGCGCAGTGCGGCACGTAGACCCACGGCGTCGCCGCCCCTCTGTATTCAGTTGTGTATTCAGTTGTGTCAGGGCCACCACTGATCGCTGTGGTCCTGATCCCCGCCGTCGGAGGGAGCGTTCTGCTCCCACCACGGCGAAGGCTCATACTCCGACGACCGGTATCCGAAGGCGCCGATCGTGGCCGGGACGACCTCGGAGGTCGCGGTATCGAAAATCACGAACTCCGGGCCCGCACCGAGGTTGATCAGCAAATACCGCAGGGCATCGCTCGCATGATCTTCAGCGTCGGTGTCGATGTCCTCCGGATCCCCGGTGGTCGCATGCGGCATCGCCGGCAACGTGCGGATCAAGTTCTCGCACACGTCGAAGACGTGCAGCAGCGGACAGGTTTCCCAGCCCATGGCGCGGTGGTGTGGGCACGCGGGCGCCTCGGCCAGGTAGGAGCGCACGCGCTGCCACCCGGTGACCCTGCTGCCCTTGCCCTTGCCGGCCGGGGTGAGGTGCACGCCGTTGTCGGCGTAGACGTCGCTGATCGGTTTGGCGTCGCCCCGGGTCGCCCACATCGCGTCATCGGCGTACCGGGCGACGATGACTTCCTTCTCCGTCTCGGCCGCGACGATCCGGTGGGCCTGCTCGCTCTCACCGACGCCGGGGCCGTAGTGCTCTCTGTATATATAGGTGCGGCCGTCTTCATCGACGGCTCCCCACAGCACGCAGTACGGCTTGGCGAACCCCCAGTCGATGCCGTTGTACCGGCGCCAGGACTCGGGGATGGCGATCGGGGAGATGACGTGCCGGTCGGCCCGGAAGTCGAACGCCTGCCCGGCGAAGCTGGACCAGTCGCCTTCCAGGAACGCCTTGCGCAGCTTGTCCGGCAGCGCCTTCAGGTCGTCGACGTACTCCTTGTTCAGGTGGGGGTTGTCCGTCACCGAGGACGGGATGAACCGCACCTGCCGGCCGCGGGCGTCGGTGACGATCCTGCGGCCGTAGTTGGTGGCGTCGACGTAGCGGGTCTTCACCGCGAGGTGGCCAGGGCCGCCGGGGTTGGAGCCGGAGCGGATCCCGATCACGGGGATGTCGGCGCGGCCCGAGCGGAGTCGGGACTCCAGGAACGCGATCACGTCCGGCGGGGTCAGGGTCCGCTCGTCGAACAGCAGTAGCTGGTACTGGCCGCCCTGACGGCGGGTGGCATCCAGGATCGTCTCTGCGTACCGGAACATGATCACGCTTTTGTTCGGGAAGCGGAGCTCGAATTCGGAGCCGTTCCACACCCCGCCCAACACCTGCGCGTAGGAGTAGTTCGCGAGCTCGGCGAGCAGGGACTCCTTCAGCTCCCCGTAGGTACGGCGAAACGCGCCGATCCTGATACCGGGAAAGCGGATGCAGTCCTTGATCCCCTCAGAGATGAGGGCCTTCGTCTTCCCACCGCCTGCGGATCCACCGAGCAAGACATCGAACTCGGTCGCGGCATGGAACTCGGCCTGGCGCGGCGTGGGAACGTAGTCCAGCGCGGCGAACACATCGAGGCCAGCAGCCTCGCGGGCGCGGACGGCGTCAATCTCCTCCTGGAGCTGCCGCAGCCGCTGAAGCCGAGCAAGCTTCACCGCCTCCAGAGACTCGCCACCGCGCCGATCCCGCGGCGGGCTCACGGCTCCAGGTCGGTCTCGCTGACCTCGCCACCCGCAATGGCCTGGCGCGCGGCCAGCTCGTTCTCCAGCCGCAGGATCTCGGACTCGACCGTGGTGAGTGCAACCACCTGCTGCTGCGGGAATAGTCGGCGCCGGGCCTCGACAATCCGCACCCCCAGCTCCACATGCCGCGGGGAGCCAGCCATCGCCTCCTCCCACACCGCGCACAGCAGCTCATCCAGGCGCAGCTGCTCGATCGCGATGTACTCCTCGGTGGCCGCGGACTGCTCGCGCACGTTCGCCGCCAGAGCCCGGCGGATGTCAACGGAGACATGGTTGGCGCTGCCGTAGCCGAGGGCTGTGGCGATGTCCTCCAGCCGCGCCCCGGACACCTTCATCCGCACTGCCTTTGCCCGGCGCTCGGCGACCTGGGCGTGGGTGGCACGCGCCCGCGAGGACCGCTTCGGCCCGCTCACGGTGTCGCCGCCGGGGTCAGGCAGGTGCACGGGCCGGGCCAGGTGCAGGTGGCCAGGTGCAGATAGGCCGCCGAGTCCAGGCTCATGGCGTGGGTGTCGCAGCCGAACACGGCGACGTTCGCGGTGGTCTCGCCGGGTGGCAGGGTGATCTGGGCCAGCTCGGCGTCGGTGACTATGCGCTGCCACTGGAGCACGGCCGGGGCGGTGCACGCAGGTGCGCTGCACTGGCGCGGCGGCGGCCCAGGGGCGGGCAAGGGACCAGTCGGCTCGGTCATGGCAGTTCTCTGATTCAGTTGTGTATGAAGTTGTGGTGGCCGACCGCCGGAGGTGTTTGGCGTGGGCCTGCCGCTGCAAAGTGGGGTGCACGCGGGCAGGGCCGCTCACGCCGTGACATCCGGCGGCCGGCGGTCTAGGAGAACCCCGGGGTTCGAGGCCCGGGGAAGGGGGGTCGGGTCAGCAGGTCGTGGACTGCGGCAATGCGGCCTGGCGCATCCGGCGGCGCTCCTTATCGGTCAGGCCGCCCCACACCCCGTCGTGCTCAGGCGTCGACATGGCGAAGTCCAAGCACAAGTCCCGCACCGGGCAGTCCGTGCACACCGCCTTGGCTGCCGTCTCCCGGGCGACGCGCTCCGCCTTCAGCTCGCCGTAGCGGCCGAACCCGGGGTCGACGCCGAAGAACAGGTCCGGGTCCTCATCCCGGCACGCGCCGTAGGACATCCAGGCCGGCAACTCGCCGATCAGTGCCGCGAGCCGCGGTGGCGCCGTCATCGTCGTCATCGCATGGATCCCTTCCGGACAGCGCAAGACACCACCCCGCAGTACGGGGCGAGGTGAACCAGGGGGCCAGACCGCTGCCGGCCGTCGGCCGCGTCAGGAACGCGGGAGCCACAGGGAAGCCTGGTGGGGATGTCGCCACGGCCAGTCAGGCCAAAGGCAGGCGGAGCGGTTGAGTGCGTCTGGGCACACCGATGCCCGCCGATCAAGAGGGTACGGAGCGCCGAGAACGAGCACAAACGATTCTCCGCGCAGGTCAGACGAGACGCCGCTAAGTAAGGGTTCTTACAAACGGATCCCTGGGGGGTCAAAAATCCCGGGAGCCCACACCATCCATAAACCCCCTAATAACAAGAACAAGATCGAATAGGCGCTGGTGATCTTGATTCGCGCTGGTGACGGCGCGTATCAGTCCCCTGGCTTGCGCGCACTTCGATCTTGAATCGAGCTCGCGGACGACGGGCGGCGCGCGGCGCGGGGGTGGTGCGGATACGGACCCGTGAAGGTGCGGGATAAGGGGCCTGACCTGCAATAGTTGACTTACTGGGACTCCATAGGCAACTCTTTGGGACATCGCCGGACGGTCCGGCGGGAACGGCGGGACGGAAGGGAGGCGGGACGGTGGAGGAACCGGAGACCTCGCCCGAACGGGCGGCGGAACGGAAGGCGGAAACGCTGGCGCGGCTCGCACAAGAGCGGGCAGCACAGCTGGAGCGGGTGAAGGCGCGCACCGCCGGAACCGCGAACGGCATCCCTGGCAAGACGGCGCACCGGTTCGTCTACTCGACGGACCCGCGCCTTGCCGGTGCTCTGCGGGTCAAGCGGGAGCGCCAGCGGGACGAACGCGCTAACCGTCAGGTGGCGTGGCAACTGTCCGGGCCGCGCTTCACCCCCTACAGCGGGGGCAGGCGCAGACGGACGGACGCCCCGGTCACAGCTGCGGTGCGCACGGTGCAACCGGCGCGCGCCGTACCGACCGCACCCGCGCCGCAGTCCTTCACGCAGGTGATGGTCACGGTGGGTGCGAACCGGAAGTGGTTCGCGACCGGCGCCAACGTCTGATTTCTCGCACGGCCCGGTGACGGGTCGCCGCGCGAGCCTCACGGCCCCCTCATCACGGGGTCGTGCGGTTGGCGCGGCGGGCTGACCGCCGACACAGCTTCAAACCCCGCGCGCCGTACGCCTCGCCCGGCTATGGACGTCGCCACCCCGCTACCGACGGGATGGCGTGTCCACGGGTCCGGCATCGGTCGGGGCCCGCCCACGGCTGCCAGACGTGGACGCTAACGCTCTCCCCTTGTGCTGCGGAGCACCGGGAGGCACCACCGCACACCCCCAGGTATGCGGTGGTCATAGAAGGCTGCGCGAGCGAATTCGCGTGTGGATGCAGGGGAGCTAAGCCTCGGAGGGTGACCCCAGCGACAGCGGTTATGGAGCCGTGCTGTCCACCCTGCTATCCACGGTCCGCGTGAGCGGCCAATAAGAGGATTCCTACCGGCCGTGGTGCCTGCCTGTTGTAGCAGGCCGCACCAGGCCGGGGCAGTCCGGCACCGTCCCGTGTGGGAACGGTGAGCCCCGCCCGCCACCCCTTCTCTCCGGTGACCGGCGCGGTGCGTGGTGCAAGTCCACGCCCGGACGCGAACCCGCTGCCCGCTCCGGGCGCGGGGAATCCCACACAACTATGGAGGACCGGTCATGAGCACCGCCCCCATCGCCCAGTTCCGCACCGACCTGGCGCACGCCGCCCGCATCATCTCCACCAACGGCCTGATGCAGGGCAGCCTGTACGACTACCAGCAGGCCGAACGGGACGGGATACCGCCGCAGCAGTGCCGCGTGTGCGGTCTCGGCGCCATCCACACCGCCATCACCGGCACCCCGAGTCCAGAACGCTGGACGTCGGACCGGTACAGCGCGGTCACCGACCACCTGGCCGACTACCTGTTCCACCACTACGGCGGCACCATGACGCTGCCGAAGTGGAACGACAAGCCCGGCCGTACCGCCAAGCAGCTGGCCCGCCTGCTGCGCAAGGCAGCCTTGTGGACGCCCACCGCGCAGCCGCTGGCGCTGGCCGCGTGAGCACCACTACCCACACCGCCGCGCGCGCCGACCTGCACCAGGTCGAGGCAGACCTGCGCCGCGCGGCTGAGTTCGTGCTGCGCAACGGTCTGCACCGGGGCAGCTACTACAACCACGAGCAGGCCGCCGAGGGCACACGGCCCCGCGACTGCCGGGTGGACGTGATCGGCGCGCTTCGCATCGCCATCTTCGGCACGCCGATCCCCGCCGACCTGGACGAGTCCAAGGACCAGCGATACGGCGAAGCCCTAGAGCACCTGACCACCTGGGTCTGGTACGCCTACGGCCTGCGCCTGTTCCCCTGGTTCGACCGGGCCCGCAACACCGCCCAGGACACAGCAGCCGACCTGCGCAGCGCCGCAGCCTGGCGACCGGAGACACACCGGTGAACGGCCACGACCGCAACGAAGACCTCGTCTTCCGCGTATTCGCCGTCCTGTTCGTCGCCGCTGGCATGGCCAGCTTGGCGTACCTGCTGTGTGGACGCGAACTCGTCCCACCGGGACCACCGACAAGTCAGGTGACAACGGCCAGCCCGACCCCGTGACCGTTCCTGGTCCGGATGACACGCCTCGTGGCGTGACAACACCGTCATCCCCCGGTTCGTCTTCGACCCGTCGCATGCTGCGGCGCGCCGGGCACGCCGGGATCCCTGTTCTGATCGAGTTGGGAGTCTGGCGTGTCCAAGCGTGTGCAGCGCCGCCGTATTGGTGGCGGCGCGGGCCTGTCCGGTCCGCACAGTGAGCGGACGCGTGCCGTTCGTTCGTTGGGCGGCCGTCTGGGTGATCTGCGTCAGCAGTGGCGGACGCGCTCCGCTACCGGCTGGGACGCGCATCTGCTGACGGTGGCACATCTGGAGGTGATGGAGGCCTCGCGCCGGTGGTTCGCCGCTGCGGGGCGGGCGACGTGTGTGCACGGTGAGCTGTGCGAGGGCACGAGCTGTCTGCCGTGCCTGTTCGCCGAGGACGCCACCGAGACGGCTCGGGTGCGGGCGGTGCGGGACATGATGCGTTACGGCGCGTGGGGCGCGCCGGAGGTGTGGTCCGCAGCGCGGGCCCGGGTGTGCTCGGTGCGGGTGCATTCCATCCCGCTGGGCCAGGCCGGCTGGGCTCTGGCGTCCTGATCCTGTAGTTCCGGCCGGGCAGGGCCGGTCCTCATCCTGCCGACCTGGTTCCGCGTCGTAGCGGTTCGGGGTACCAGGCGGTCCTGCGGGGCCGCCGTTGTCCTGCGCATGAGGGAGGCCGGTCCGGCCAGGCCCGCGCATCTTCGAGTTCTGATTCCTGCTCTGAAGGGTTCCGCCACGTCCATCGAGATCATCGAGTCCGCGTCGTCGTGGATCGCCACCGACGGCCACCGCCGCTACGAGATCAACCCGGGGTCGTCCGGATTCGTGGTGCGCGACGCCGCGACGGGTGAGCAGATCGCCGCGATCTGGGACCTGTCCGAGGTCGAGGACCTGTGAGCCCTGCCCCGATATCCGTCTGCTGCCGAAGGGAGCCGTGACATGAGGCTCCGCACCTGGTTCCGCCGCAAGTCCAAGAACACCACCACCAATGAGGGAGAGAACATGGCCGCGTCCGTGAAGAACCTGGAGTTCAGCCTCGCCACCGACGGCGGGAACAGCGTCTACCAGACCATCCGTCAGGTGCAGGCGTCCCTGGACGACACCGACCTGCTGGCCGAGGCGGTGCCGTCGCTGTCCCGGGTGCTGTCCGTGGTCAACATCGGCGGGAAGCGGGCGGTGGCGGTGATCCTGGCCGAGACCGAGCCCGCGCCGACGTTGGCCGAGGAGCTCGACGACCTGATCGAGGCGATGGCGACCGGCTTCGGCCGGGAGGTGAAGAAGCCGGCGCGCGGTAAGGCGGCGGTGGACCCGATCACCCGGCTCGACGCGGTGGCGGAGCGGGCCGAGCAGATGCGGGAGTCGGTGGTGTACCTGCTGGCCTCGACGCTGGACATGGCCACCGGCGGCGACGCGAAGAAGGCCAAGGCGGCGCTGACCGTTCTGGACCTGCCCGGCCGTCTGGTGGAGGCGCTGCTGGACACCCCGGTCACGGACGAGCCCGAGACCGGCGAGCCGAGCACGGACCCGGACCAGATCAGCCTCAAGAAGATCAACAACGTGAAGGCGGTGAAGGTCTCCGCCTGAGACCCGCCCCCACGCCTCGACGGGTCGCGCATTGTACGTGGCCCGTCGGCGTTTACTCCTGCTGATCGGAGAGGACGGCGAGTGAGCCGCCACCTGATACCGAACGCACCTCACGAACACCCCGACGTCGCGACGATTGTCGGGTGGGACCCGGATCGGCGCACCTACTTCTGCGACTTCGAGCTGCACGGCCAGCCGGTCAAGACGGTCGCTGGCGTCGACCCCGAGGAAGTCCCCTCCGCCGACTGGCTGGCCTCGCTCCTAGCCGCCGCCGGGATCCACATCCCGCCGATGCTGGTGGCACGGCTGCGGCTGGAGTCGCTGGCCCTGTCCACGGTGGACATGCCGCATCTGGACTGGCGCAGCGGTGAGCCGCTGCCGGTGCGGGAGGGCTGAGCCGTGGCCGACATTCACGGGCTGCGCGCCACGCTCGCGTTCATCCGGGCCAACCCGCAGCTGTGGGACCAGGGCTCCTGGCTGCACTGCTTCGCCGCAATCGCGGTGGAGCTAGCCGGGTACGACGTGCTGCCGTCGCTGTGGGTGCGACTCGATGACCGGTCGATGCAGGTGTGGGACGCCGCCGCGAAAGTCCTGAACCTGACCGGCAACGAGGCCCGGCTGCTGTTCGCTCCCGGCAACACCCTGGCCGAGCTGACCGCGCTAATCGGTGAGATCGGTGAGATCGTCCGGCCGTACAAGTCGCCGCGCCACGCCCGGCACCTGCGGCCGGTCGGTTGACGGCGCTGCACCGCCCCGGCTGTGGTGTCGGGGCGGTGCAGCGTGCCAGCCGGCACGGACTTCCCCGATCCACCGGAGGATTACTTGGCCGACGCGACAGTCACGCGCCGCCAGCGATGGGCCATAGCCGCGATAGCGTTCGCTACCGCAGTTGTGGTCCTGGCCCTCATCGCCGCCGTCTACACGGTGATCCAGCATCACCGGGCCGCTAGCCAGACCACGGTGACCATCACCGTCGTAGACAAGCGGGCCGACTACACCACCCGGACCACCGGCAGCACCGCCCCGTGCTTCCGGATATTCACCGACGCCGGGGTGTTCGCCGACCGCAACGAGGTCACCGCGCACAAGTTGAACTCGCAGGTGCTGTTCGACCAGCTGATGTACGGCGGGGTGTATCAGGTCCAGATACGCGGTACCCGGCACGACAACCTCGGGGTCTACCCCAACATCATCAAGATCGTGCGGGTGATCACGCAGGGGCATCCGAACCCTGCGGTGGTGATAGCGCCGAGCACCTGACCGGCCGCCGCTGAAGCGGGCCGGTAGGCAGTGCGGCCCGGGTCTGCCCCGTATCGGCGGACCCGGGCCGTGCCGCGTCCCTGCCCCGTGTCGTCCATTCACCCCTTCCCGATGGGAGTTGCTGATGTCTGCTGTCTCCGCTGACCCGGCCGAGGCCATGGCGAACTCTGTGCGTAAGCCGCTGCCGGTGCTGGCGCGTGCTGCCGCCGCGAAGCTGGCCGCCCGACGCCGACCACCCAGACGCCACGGCCCGGTCGGGCTGTTCCTGCTCAGCGCCGCATCGGTCATCAGCGGCTACAGCAGCTGGTGGACGCTGTGTTTGCTGCACGGCCCGGCCCGGGTCCTCACCGCCGGTGGCATCTCCACCGGATACCTGATCGGCTCGGCGCTGTGGCGGCGCGGGTGGCTGGGATGAGCATCTGGAGCATCGCCGCCGCCGTACTGCTGGCCAGCACCCCCACGCCCACCGTCCCGCAGGCATCGAGCGGGCCGCACACCGCCAACCTGTACTCGTGCCGGTCTGCACACGTCGGCTCGTACTGGCACGGCGGGATCGAATCCGACGCCTGCGACGGGCCGCTGCCGGACGGCACGTTCGGCGGCGAGGGCATCACCGGGCTCGACCCCAGTGGGCGGATCAACCACGGCTCGGGCCGCATCCGTTCCTGCACGGTGCAGCTCAACCGCATCGTGCACGGCCGTGCCATCCCGGTGCCCGGCGCCAGCAGCACCGAGTCCGGCCGCACCCCGGAGTACTTCGACGGCCGGTTCTGCGACGCCATGGACGCCTGGACCCCGCCCCGCGGGTTCTACAACGTGACCATCACCTACCGCACCGGCGTGGGCAGGACCGTGCAGACGGTACAGGGCCCGGTCGGGTTCTACCCCGGCGGCGCTCGTGGCTGACGCCGAGGTTGAGCGAGTACGCAGAGCTCTGTGGCTCGACGTCCTGGCTGCCAACAGCGAGCCGGAGCGGGCGGTGCTGCGCTGCGCACTGAACATCCTGAGCGGTGCGCGCACTTTCGAGATCGATCCAGTCACCGGAACCGCCTACACCGTGGCCGCCTTCGAGCAGGCCGCCGTGGCCTGGGCCGAGCAGCACGCCGAGTACGACCGGCACGAAAGCCCCGACACCGACTGGTACCGGCACCAGCTCGCACTAGAAGGCCGGGCAGTGCAGGCCAAGTTCGCGACATTCCATCCGCACCTGGCCGAACCCCGCTGGTTTCCAGGCCACGGGCCGCGTAGCTGTGTGTTCTGCCTGATGGTCGCTAACGAGGCGGCCGGGCTGCCCGTCGAGAGCGGCATCGACCCGGTCACCGGAGGCGTTGCGACGCCGGAACCTGTGGTGCTGGTCACCGATCCTGAGCGCGCCTCGACCACGGCGACCACCCGGTGGGAACGCGGCACGGCCCAGTTCGCCGGCCGGGACTACTCCTGGCAGATCGGCTACCAGGTGCGCGCCGACGGCCGGGAGCACGAGTTCAGCGTCTGGGCCGGGACCACCGTCACACCGCAGCAACTCGCGCTGCCCAGGTGGGAGCGCACCGGCCCGGCGCGTGAATGCCACGGCGGCACCAGCTGCTGCTGCGTGAGCATCGGCCACGCCGACCGCGCCCGAGGCATCGACTGGCACCTGCGATGGACCGACGCCGCAGGCGACGCCATCGAATCGCAGTGGTTCGACGACGGCATGCACACCTCCGCCCGCGACCTCATCACCCTCATGATCCACACCGGGCCGTGGGCCGAACGCCAGGTCCCGGTGAGCTCACCATCCGTTGGACAAGGGCACGAATGACTGACCAAGACCGACCGGGCAGTCCGTGCCATCGGTGCTGAAGCGGAGGCGCCGGGCCACGACATCGGCGGCAACGTCTGCGACAGTCTGCCGGTGGTCGGCGGCGTAGGCCTGCAACCGCTGCAACGCTGTTCGGATCGACACCGCGAGCTGAACGCTGATCATCCCAACGGCTTGGTGGACCACGGCCCTGTCACCCAGGATGTGCGGCTTTTCGGGCTGTGCCCCGTTGATCTTCTGATTCATGGTGGTGCCCCGGTTCTCTGGTCCGATCACTTCGCGGATGTCGGCTAGCCGTGCCGGGTCTGGTGCGGACTCGAAGATGTTTCTTGACCCTATGCCGATTCGGGACCTCGGCGACGGAGGTGCTGACGGCCTACCAGACGACCACCAACAGAGCAGCCCCGAGCCGATCACCGCATGACCGACAACGCTTCCCAGATCCCGGCCGCGCCACGTCCTGTGTGAGCGGCCGTTCCCACGCTGACCTCTCGAAAAGGAACGTGACCGTTGAGTGAGCCCGTGATCCTCGACCGGCCCGCCCCGCCCCCGAGCGGGGACCTGACGCTGCGCAACTCCGACCTGAACACGCTGTTCGACATGCTGACGGAGCAGGCCGCCAAGGCCGTGGACGTGGTGGTCCCGGCCGCCCAGCTGCGCGCCGACGCCGCCCGGCTGTCCATCCCGCAGACAGTGCCGCACATCGACGAAGACGGCGTGACAATGCTGGACGGACTGTACGTGCCGACCCGGCACGCCGAGTCCCAGATCGCCAACAAGCTGAAGATCCCGCTGGAATACCTGCGGCGCCTGCGCGCCGATGCGCCGGGGCTGTGGGAGGCGAACGTCGGGCACTGGCTGGCCGATGCAGGGGACTCGGGCAAGTCCTTCCTGCTGCGGCTGCTGGTCGACCCGCAGCGCGGCGGCGGGGTGCTGCGGGCGCTACTGTCCTCCCGCTACGGCATCATTGACAACCTGGACGTGCTGCTGTGCGCCCTGGACGGGATCCGCGCGGCCGGCGTCAACGTCGAGGTCACCTCCTGCGACCTGTCCGAGACCCGGATGTACGTCACCGTCGTGGCCCCGCAGATCGCCGTGGCCGCCCGCGGCCTGCTGGCCGGGTACCGGTCGCCGTTCGACCCGTCGCGCACGGGTGAGAACATGCCGATCATCAGCGCCGGGTTCCGGTTCTCCAACTCCGAGGTGGGCGCCGGGAAGTACACCATCGCCCCGTGGCTGCGCGCCGAGGTGTGCGGCAACGGCCTGGTGCAGACCATGGACACCGTGTCCCGGGCGCACATCGGGGCCAAGCTGGACGACGGCACAATCGATCCGTCAGCGGCCACGGTGGCAGCGTTCAAGGCCCTGGTGACCTCGCAGACCACCGATGCGGTCACGAACTGGCTGACCCCGGAATACGTGCAGAAGAAGGTGCAGGCCATGCAGTCCGCCGCCGGGGTGCCGGTGAACGACGCGCCCAAGACGATCGAGTACGTCGTCAAGACCCTGGAGATGCCGAAGGCGGCGCAGGCCGAGCTGCTCAACCACTTCATCAAGGGCGGGGTGACCACCTCCGGCGGGATCCTGCACGCCGTCACCTCCGTGGCCCAGACCATCGACGACCCGGACACCGCGCACAAACTCGGCGACTCCGGGATCCGGGCGATGGAGCTGGCCGCCGCGTACAACCGCTGAGGAGGCCGCCGTGTTCGGGTTCCTCAACCCCGACTACACCGCATACGTCATCGACGGGGTCACCGCCGTGCATTGGGTGCACGCCAGCGGCGAGCTGTTCACCTACACCGACCGAATCCGCACGCCGACCGGCCTGCACGCCACAGACCGGCGCCAGGCGGGGCAGCTGGCGCACGAGATCGCCGATCGATACCTGGCGGACGGCGCCCTTCCCCAAGCCGGCGCCGTTCCGCCGATCGATACGTCGGCAGCGGCTGTACACCACGTGCCCGACCACCCAATATGGAGGACCCCCGCTTGACCACAACCCTGGAGCTCACCACGCCCGCCGCCGACCAGGCGGCGGGCGCTTCTACTGCCACACCGCAGTTCAACACCACCGTCGATCGCAAGGCCCTGCTGGTCGCGGGCAACGGGGTGGCCGCCAGCCTGCCGACCAGACCGGCCGCCCCCGTGCTGGCCGGGATCGTGCTGGAAGCCACCGACGGCCACCTGACGCTGTCCGCCTGGAACTTCGACCACGCGACACGCGATCGGATCCCGGCCGTCACGACCACGCCGGGCAGGCTGCTGGTGCACGGCAGGCTGCTGCACGACCTGCTGAAGAAGCTGGACGCCGACAGCGTCACCCTGTTCGCTGAAGGCTCCAAGCTGATCGTGCAGGCCGGGCCCACCCGCTACACCCTCCAGACACTCCCGGTCGAGGACTACCCGCAGCTGCCCGCCATCCCAGCCGCAGGCGGAACGGTCGATGCCCCGGCACTGGTCGCCGCCATCAAGCGGGTCATCGTCTCGGCAGCGCGCGACGACACGATCCCGATGCTGACCGGCATCCAGATCACCGGCGAGGGCAAGACGCTGACGCTGGCCGGGACCGACCGATTCCGGCTGGCCACCGCAGAGGTCCCCTGGATCCCCGACGACCTGGACGCCGAGACGTGGACGGCTCTGCTGCCCGCGAAGCTCCTCAAGACCGTGGCCACCCGCTGGGCCAAGACCATCGGCGACCTACGCCTGACCTGGCAGCCCGAAGCCGGCGACGAGATCGCAGCCGAAGCTAAGGCGCGCCAGGTCCTGGCCGAGTTGGAGTCTCGGATGTGGCACGGCCACCCGGACGTCGTGAAGGCACGGGAGATCGCCGACCGGCGCACCGAGGCCCGCGTCCAGGCCGAGCACCGGGCCGGGCTCGCCGGGCTGGCCTTCGGGGAGCAGCACACCACCGGCCGCTGCCTTAGGAGCGAGTACGTTAGGTACCGGTCGCTGTTCCCGACGCAGAACACCGGGGCGGTCGCCGACACCAAGGCCCTGCTGGCCGCTGTCGAACGGGTCGCCCTGGTCGCCGACCGCACCTCACCGATCCGCATGACCTTCGACGGCACCAGCGTCCTGCTGGAGGCCGGAGCCGGAGACGAAGCACAGGCCAGCGAACCGGTGCCCGCCGTCTGGCCCGGAGAGACCCCGCTGGTCGCCTCGTTCAACCCCGCATACCTCATCGACGGACTGAAAACCCTGAACACCCAGTACGTCCGCATCGGCTTCACCAACCCGGCCAAACCGGTCGTGCTGACCGGACACCACAATCTCACCGCCGACGACTACGACGGCTACCGCTACCTGATGATGCCGCTGCGCACCCCCGGCCAGAACGCCGCCCCAGAGCCGGAGACGGCGGCGCCTGAGCAACAGCAAGTCTCGGCCACGGATAAGCAGCAGCCCGCCGACGGGCTGGAGGAAGACCAGCAGGCGGCGGCGTTCATGGCGACCGTCGGCACCCACTGTCTTGGCCAGGCTGTCGCCGCCGCCCACCGGGAACAGCGCGACGCCCGAGGCACGATCGCGATGCTGCGGGCGGGCGTCGACGCTGAGTCCGCGGACTGGCTTGAGGAGCGCGGCACCCAGGACATGAACGAGATCATCGCCGAGACCGAAGCGTTCATCACATGGGCTCGGACCGCCCCGGCCAGCTGCGGCCCGGACTGCGTCCCGTGCGCCGCCCTGACCACCGCATCAGGCTGTGAAGGCGGTGACCTGCCGTGAGACCCATCGGCTACCGCTACACCACGCCGGACGGCGCATGGTTGAACCTGTGCCGGATGTGCACCCTGCTGGCCATCCGCGCCGACTTCGCCGCGGTGCTGCCGCCCGTCGACCCCGAGGCGGCGACACTGACGGTGGAGCACCTGCTGGAGTGGCTGGAGACCACCGCGCCCGAGGCCGACGACCGGTTCGGCGAGATCTACCCGCACACCGCCAACCATGGCGAGGACCAGGCCCTGATCTGCGCCCGCTGCCCGACAGCCATCTGGTCGCCCCCAATCAACGTCGCCCTGCTGTCCAACATCGCCAACCTGATACGCACCCGCCCAGACCTGCACGACAACCAGTTCTGGGCAGCCCGTGTGAAGACCGGCACGGCGTCGTACACCACGTACTGTGTCGGGGGCTGGGCGATTGTGCTCTCCGGTGGCCGGTTCGACTGGCGCCGTGCCCGCTGCGCGGTCTCCCACGCTCGGCGCTGGCACGCCCTGACCAGCTCGGTGGTGCGGCCCGAAACGCTGCCCGACAGCGAACGCATCTCCCTGGCGGCCCAGCGACTGCTGCGTGTCAACACCGCCACGGCACGCCGCCTGTTCAACCCCGCCGCCAGCAGCACCGACGTCCTGTCCATCATCGAGGACATCTTGGCCGCACCTGCGGGGGCTGCCGGTGCTCCCTGACTACACGCCGGACCGGCTGCCGGAGCCGCCGGTGTTCACGGTGACCGTGGCCGGCCCCGAACGCCACGACGGCGAAGCCCCCTACACCTACGTGGTGCACGCCGCCGACGAACTTACCGCCCGCGCCCTAGTGCTGGCCTACCACGCCGCCAGCCATGAGCTGCGGATGGCCGAGTTCCGCATCGACACCGAACGCGGCCCGGTGTGGCGCTTCGGCTACGACCCTGCGCTGCGACCCGACGTCGTGTTCGTCCCCCGCCACTCCTTCCCCAACACCCCGGCCTGGCCTGACGACACCCTGGGGCAGGCCTGGCACGACATGCGCCCTGCGGCCGAACAGGCCCAGATGGTGGCGGCCCTCGCTGCCGAGCACCACCGGCTTGAGGTGGCGCGGGACTTCGGCCTGGACGTCGCCCACATGAACATCGGCCTGTCGGAGGTCCCGGCCATCCCCGCCCGGGACGCCGTCCTGCACGTGATGCAGTTGCGGGCCCGATGTGTCCTTTCCCCCGGCCGCCTCAGCCCGGACGGAGCAGACACCATGCCATTCATCCTCGGCACGGCGCATATCCGTGCCCTGACCACCGCCATCTGCGACCGCGACCTGGCAGGCGGCGTCGAGCCCGACGAGGTCGGCCAGATCCTCATCGACGCCAACTACAACGCCGTCAACCTGAATGCCGGCACCGATGAGGATCCCCCGCCCTACTTCCACCACCGCTTGGCCACAGATCACTGGGCGCTGCTGAAGGCCGCGGACTGCTACCGGTTCCAGATCCAGGGCCTCGGCAGCGAGACTGGCGTGGCTGCCTACGGCGCCGTCGGCAGACTGCGCGCCGAGCTGATTGAGGCGCTGGGTGTGGACGACGACTACCGGATGCGGTTCGAGTGGGACGCCGCCGACGGCTGGCCCCTACTGCACGCCGTCCCCGCCGCCGTCAGCCGTGCCGAAGCCCTCATCGAGCACTACCAGGACCTCAACGACATCGAGGAGCTGTCTCCACCAGACTGGGGCCAACACATCGCCGATATGTTCGCCGACCTGCTGCGCTACGCCCACGACACAGACCTGGACCCCTTCGGGCTACTGGACACCGGGCTCAACCACTTCCACGCCGAAACCCGCCAGCCCGAGCTGAAGCCCAAGCCGAAGACGGCCGAGGCGCCGGTACAGCGGCTGCTGGTCGCAACCGCCCAGACCCAGGGCCGAGACACCTACGACTTCTGCCGCACCCTACCCGGGGAGATCGTGTATCCCGGACCCTGCCTGCACCCACAGCCGTTCGGCGCCTGCGGCTGCACCTACTCACTGGTGGGAGTGAACTCCCGGGAGCGCACCACCACCTTCGCAGTGGCCGACGTGCCGATCAGCCGCGAGGAGCTGCACCGGGCCTTGGCCAAGGCCGAGAACAGCGCGCCCGACGGCGCCGATGCCGACGGGGTCGCCCAGCTGGCCGAGGAGATGCTGGCCCTGGCCGCCCGCTTCCCGCTCGGGGCCGTGCTGGGCCGCACCCACCGCCGCTACCGCCGCCGACCTCTCGCTTCCACCCCGCCGACTGCGCCACCGCAGACTCCGGCGCCTGAGGACGACGAGCCGAAACTGTGGACCGTACAGATCAGCCGACGCCGCAACTACCAGTACACCGTCGAGGCCACCGACGAGGACGACGCGATGGACGCGGCGTGGGACGCCTTCGATGAGGACCGCAACATCGTCGACCACGACTCCGACGTCCACGTGAGCCTGGCCGCGTAGCCCCGCCCCACCCCCGGCCGCCCGCATATCGCACGGGCGGCTTTTTCATGCCCCCAACCGTTCCGGGAGTCATCTGTGAGTACCCGCTCCGTCGTCGCGTTCGACGACGGCGAGTCCATCACCGGCATCTACGTGCATTCCGACGGCTACCCCGAGGGGCGGCTGCCGGTGCTGCGCGACATCTACACCAACACCTTCTTCCGCGACCTGGACCAGCTGCGCACCACACTGCTCAAGCACCGCGCCGGCTGGTCCCTGCTTTCCACGGACACCGCATTCACCGCCGACTGGGCGACGCGCCTCAGCCACGGCCTGGACGTCCCCGGCGTGGGGGTCGCCTATGCCGAAGAAGACTTCGACATGACCGGCTCCGGGTCCGAAGTGTTCGCAGAGGAATACGCCTACGTCTTCGACCTGGCCGACCAGTCGCTGAAGGTGTTCAAAGGCGACCGGGAGACCGAGCACCTACCCGAGGCCGAGTGGGCACCGATCGGACCCGAACCGCAGGCGCGGCTACTGACCATCGTCGCGGCCGAGCTGCCCGGCACGGTGTGCCTGAGCGGCCGGATGCCCGTCTACACCGAGCACCACATCCGAGCCCTGATGCGGCGGCTCGGCCTGGAGCCCGGTGCGCAGCTGCGCACCGACGACGGCGGATACCTGGCCGACCTCTTCCACGCCGCCGTCGAAACCGACCTGCTGCCCGGTGCCGTCTACTTCGTCACCGACGGCCCCGCCCAGGACAGCGAAGGCGGCTGGATCAACCTGCCGGTCGACATCCCCGGCGTGGACGTTCAGACGACGGCCATCCTGGCCGGCGACTTCACCGGCAACCACTACAACCAGCACAAGCAGCCCGACACCGCCGCCGCGGTACGGGAGGTGCTGGAATGCATGGCCTCCCGAATCACTACCGCCATGGCGAACCTGAACACCTGGCGCGCGCCGGAGCCGGTGTACGTGCTGAACATCCGGCGCCCAGACGATCCGTCGGAGTCCGTCCATCACGGACCCGAGCCGCGTACGTACACCCTGGATCTGGGCGCCGCCTTCGACGGCAAGGCTTCGGATGCGACGACCGCGCTGGAGTGGACCGCCCGCCGAGTGGTGGATCTGCACACGTGGCCGGCGTCGTTGCGCTGGCGGGCGCTGGACGAGATCGAGTACGCAGTGGGTGCCTTCCCCGCCGCGATGGCTCTGGCTAGCACGCTTTTTCCGGAGCAGGTGGACCCGGCGCAGGTGGAGTACGCCCGGTTCACTCTGGCCTGGCTGGAGGTCAACAGCGGGGCAGGGCTGGACTCCTGGATCATCGAATCCTTCGCCTCTGAGCCTTCCGCGGAGCCAAGCTATGGACAGGCGTGTCTTGCCGCTGCCACCTCTCAGGGGCTTGACCCGATCACGGCCGCGCTGTCCGCAGCCGGCATCGAGCATGAGGTGGCGCAGACCGGCGGGTTCTGCATGGTCGTCTCCGTGAACGGTCCGCGCAAGCACTGGTTCGGCATCACCGCCTCGGAGAAGCCCGGCTCCGCTGGGCACTGGCTACTTGTGCGCTACAGCAGCGCCGGATACGACGAGGGGCACGTACTGGGCTGGGCCGTGCCCACCGACGCCGTGATCGACCTGCTGACCCGGCACCAGCGAGCGACCCGCACCGCCCCCGTACAGTCCACGAACCCGGGCATGCGCACTGCACCGGCGAGGGCCGTGGCCGCCGTGTCAGACGCGGTGAACGCAGCCGTGGACCAGCTCACGGAGGAACTGCCGCGCGTATTCGCCGACCACCGCAACGACCTCGGCGACTGGTGTCCATGGTCTCTCGTGGGAGTCACCGACACCTACGACGACGATCTGTGCCCGGCGGGCTGCCGCAGCAGCTGGATCGATGATGATCCTGAGTCGGCGTGAGCCTGTCAGCTCACCTCCGACGCCGCACCGGCGCCCGCTTCCGCCGGCGCATGCGCGTCGCGCTGCCGGTCCGGCCGTACCCGAAACCGACTTTCGACCCCGGCTCGCACCGTCTAGACGGAACCGGGACACGTTGAAAGGAACGCCCCCATCACGCACTCCAGGCACCACGACGCCCCGGATTCCTGGGTGGCCTGACAATGTCCGATGTGCCGCGCATGGTGCGCATCCTGGCCACGATCGGCGACAACCACGACCCACGCGATAGGGACCACCTGTTGAGCCCGGAGCAGCAGGACCTGCTGCACCGAGTCTGCCGTGCCCGGTCCGCTATGGACGCGCACGACCGCACCGCAGGCGTCGCCCCCGAGCTGCCCGCCCTGTCCGACGGCGCCCTGGAACACCTACTGGCATCGGCCGGGCTCGACCCGGTGGGCCGGATCACCGCTGGTCCCAAGCACATCGACCTAATCGTGGAGGTCGCAGTCGAGGACGGGCTGCTGCCTGCCGGATCCGACTGGTCCGGCCTGGACTCGCGGTCGGCCAGCGTGTTCCTGACCGCCGACGGCCGTGAAGTCGCCGTAGACATCAGTGAACTGATTCCTGGCCAGGGCCGAGAGACCAGCACGGTAGCGGCGGCACGGCATGTACTCACTGTGCTGCGCCGAGCGCTCGTAGGACTGAACCCACACGTCGTGCCGGACCCACGATGAGAAAGCGAGCCGATGCCCATCCTGGAATTGTGCGCCGGCTACGGCGGCCTGGCCCTCGCTGTGGAAGCGCTCACCGGCGACGTGACCACGGTGGTCGCGGAAGTGCATCCGGCCGCCTGCAAGATCATGGCCGAGCGGTTCCCCGACGCCCCGAATCTGGGCGACGCCCGAAAGATCGAGTGGGAGGCGCTGCGCGGCGAGGTGGACATCATCAGCTGCGGGTTCCCCTGCCAGGACATCTCCGATGCCGGAACAAGGAAGGGCATCACCGGTGAAAGATCAGGACTCTGGTTCACCATCGCCCAGGCTGTACGGATCATTCGACCCCGATACGTGTACCTGGAGAACGTCAGCGCAATCCGAAATCGGGGACAAGGCGCGGTGCTCACATCGCTTCACCAAGACGGGTATGACACGAAATGGACAACTCTTCGAGCTTCAGATATCGGTGCCGCCCATCAACGTGAGCGGTGGTTCGCCATCGCCACTCCTTCCCACGCCTAGAGCAGCCGACGGCAAGCGCGGACCCACCTTCAACTCCCCCAGCCACGCCGGCGGGGAGGACTTGGTGACGGTGGTGGTCCGGCTGTACCGGGAAACCAGCGAGATGCTCCCGGAGCCGGAGGCGCTGTTCAAGACGCCCACGGCGAACCTGGGGAGCAACGGCGCCGCCCAGCACCCGGACAAACGCAAAGCAGGCGGACACGGCCCGACCCTGGCTGACGAGGTGTGCTTCCTGCTGCACGTCCAGCCCGAGGACCAGGCACCCGCCGGACCACACTCGCCGCCCCAGTGGTGGGGCAAGTTCGCCGCGGCGGTCCGCCGGTGGGAAGTGCTGACCCGTAAAGCTGCTCCGGTGCCGGTGATGCGCGGCCCGCGCGGCGGGATCAAGCTGTCCCCGCGGTTCTGCGAATGGCTGATGGGCCTGCCCGAAGGCTGGGTCACCGAAGTCCCCGACGTGCCGGTGAACGAACAGCTCTCCCGTATCGGCAACGGCGTCGTCCCGGCACAGGCATACGCGGCGTTCAAGCTCCTGCTTCAAAGCGACGAGCAGTGGAACCGCAATTGCCGCCTCAGCACCCATCACCCCGACCGCGCCGACGATGCTCTGCCAGCCGCGGCCTGAACCGGCAACGATCCGCCAAGGAGCGCCCCTTGCCGACCATGAGCGATGAGTTCGACGGCTTCGACACCACCGAGCACCAGGCGGCCCAGTCCGGCTGCCACCACTTCGTGCACTGCGCCGTGGACGCCAACACCCGCCGTGCCATCAGCGCGGACCTGAACAACGCCCGTGCGACCACACCCGGGCTGGTCCCGGTCTACCTGGCGGCGCTGACCGGGCCCTGCACCCTGCCACCCACGACCAACGACACCGCACCGAACCCGGAGGACACCATCACCACCGAGCCCACCGACCGCGACGGCCTGCCGGACGACCCGAACATGCTGCTGGACATCATCACCCACGCCGGCACCCTCGGCGCCGAAGACGACCAGACCGCGGACGTGCGCGCCTTCCACAACCTCGACAACCGCTTCGACGCCTACGCCCCGGGTCACCGGCTGCACGAGGTGTTCACCGACACCGTGGCCGACGTGGACCCGTACGACATCTGCGACGACGTGTGGACGCTGCTGAACATCGGCGAGGACCCGACGTTCGGCCCGCCGGATCCGCGGGCCGTGGACTACCGGCGCCGCGGCCACCGCTCACTGTCGATCGGCGACGTCGTCGCCGTCGGCGTCGGCGTCGGCGTCGGCGTCGGCGAGCAGTTCTTCGCCGTCGCAGACGGTGGATTCACCCGGATCACCGAACGTCCAACGATCCTTTCCGGGAATGAGGCGTCGGACTTGGACTTCGAGCGGCGCACCGCCGACGGCGTGTACGTCATCGTCAGCACCCAGGCCGACACCTGGACCGATGAGCGATGGACACTGAAGGTGCCGCGCAAGATGTGGGACCGCGGAGACGAGGACGCGCTGTGGGAATGGGTCGAGGAGCACTTCGACCGGCACAGCGAGTTCCTGGACGAGGAGCACGGCGACGAGTCCAACCGCGAGTTCCGCCGCGAATCGGGCCTGACGGAGACCGAGCCCCCCACTGTCAAGACGGAGCCGACACCCCGCCAGCGTGCCAAACGTGATGCCGGACTGTGCGAGGCGATCTGGTCGGCGGTTCACAGCCTCGGCGAGCACCTGGACACCGAGGACTGGCAGCGCCTGGAGAAGGCGATCCGGCACTCGCTCGTGCCCGAGACCCTGGCGCAGGTGGTCACCTCCGCACTCACCATCTCCCCCCACGAAGAGGACCCGGCGCCGACAGAGGGAACCAGCAACAACGACACGCCGGCACCCACCGGTCCTGCGGCAGGGCAGCCCGTTCGAGCGAGCGAAACCTCCATCACGCACCTCACCACCGCCCAGCACCGGGTGATCCGTGACGTCCTGGTCCCGGGGCATCCCCAGACGGTCGTGCTGCACACCAGCACCGCCCGGTTTCTGATGCCCCCGGCCGAGGCGGTGGATCTGGTACGAGCCGAACTCGCCAAGCTGTCCGGCCGCGGCCACCCGCGCCAGTCGATGGCTGGCGTTCTGCGCAAAGCGCAGGCAGAACTGGCGGCAGCGCAAGAACGCGGCGCCGCCTGACCCCTGTCGAAGACAGGAGCCCCGACGTGCCGTACACCATGACCCGCTCCAGCGACGGGCAGATGCACATCAGCACCGTCACCGATGTCCAGGCGCTGAGGATCCTTCGGCGCGCGCTGCGTCTGCACGCCGACGTCGCCGCCGACAAGCACCACACCGTCACCATCACCCGAACCCGCCTGATCCTCGACGGCGAAGACACCGCCGAGCGGCGAACCGTACTCACTCTGCGGCCCGAACCTCGGGCGCCCAGGCTGACCCGCACCCAGTACGAGGACCTGGCCCGGATCCGCCAGGCCGGCACCGCCGCGCGTCTGCGACCAGACGGACGGATCGGCGGCATGTTCTGCCAGGTACCGTCAGCCGCAGCCCGCCGCCTGCTTGACCGCGGCCTGGCCGTTACCGCAGACGGTGACCGCGTCAGCATCGGGATAGCCGGGCTGCTGGCCGCAGCCGCCCACGAGCACCCGGTGCGCACCACTACGCCGCGCGGCTGGCACGACCCGGAGAACGGCCGACTGCCCACCACCCGGCAGCACCGGCGCCATCCCTACCAAGTGCCGGACTTCTCCTCCACAGCGGTGTGCTCGTGCGGATTCCGCGCGGCGGCCGACCGGCGACCCTTCGCCTCCACCTTCGCCCGCCAACACCTCGAACAGGTTCTGCGCGACGCGCTCCTAACCGCCTGACCACAAAGGAGATGCACATGGACCCCCGTGCCGTCGCCGCCTACGGCTACGACTTCGCCGCCGGCCCCAAACTCACCGCCCAGCCCGACGACCCGACCCCGCCGTGGCAGAGGTCCCACGAGGTCTTCTACATCGCCGCCGAGCGGCGTCTACTGGAACTGATCGGGGGCATCGACGGGCCCGACGACCCGCAGCTGGACCCCATGGCCGACCCGGCCGACGCAGTGGCTGAGCATCTTGGGGTGAAGGTGGTGGACCTGGGCTATGACCACCCCATGGAGGGCTTCCTGCTGGCCGCGACCAGCGCCGAGACCAACTGGGACAAGACCAAGGACATCGACCTGACGATCCCGGACGGCGCCGAGCAGAACCTGAACCGCGCGGCACGGCTGCTCGGACTCGACACCGGCGACCAGCAGCCCCGTTGGATGCTGGCCGCATACCAGAGCTGATCCACACCCCACGCCGAGTGCAGGGCCGTCCGGATCCGGGCGGCCCTTTCGCTTGCCCATCAAATCAATGCCAAAACATATATCTGATAGTGCGGGGGTCGGCTGTGCTGTACCTGTCCACGCCCTCCAGCCCGACCGTGCGCGCAGCCATGTCGGCCGGGCTGATCGGCTGCATGACCACCCCGAACCAGGGCAACCGGATTCCGGCCGGAACCGTCTGGGCTGCTGACAACGGCAAGTTCGGCAAGAACTACGTCGGAGACCAGGCGTGGCTGTCCTGGCTGTGCCGGATGGTGAAGCGCTACGGCTCCGAGAAGTGTTTGTTCGCCGTAGCTCCAGACGTGCCGTTCGACGCCGCGGCGACGCTGGAATGCTCCCGGCCATGGCTGGCGATGATCCGCGCCCTGGATCTGCCGGCCGCGTTCTGCGCCCAGGACGGCGCCGAGACCGACGGCATGGCGCCGTGGGACGAGTTCGACGTGCTATTCATCGCCGGCTCCGACAAGTTCAAGCTCGGTGAACACGCCAAAGCCCTGGCTACTGAGGCGATCGCGCGGGGCAAGACTGTGCACGTTGGCCGGGTCAACTCCCACAAGCGGCTGCTGATCGCCGACGCGCTCGGCGCAGCATCCTGCGACGGCACGTTCCTGCGCTACGGCCCGAACAAGAACCTGCCGAAGGTGCTGGATTGGCTCGGCCAAGACCAGGCCGCCGCTGCTGTTCGAGCAGGCCCCGACCTGTCCGGCAGGGAACGGCACTGGCACCCCAAGCCGTCCTCCTGGATCAGCGCCGACGGCCGGATCCACGCCCCCGAGGGCTACCGCACCCACGTGGTCCACGGAGCGCACTGTGATGAGCGGGACTGCGAGGCCTGCATCCACGACTGCCACTGCGCACGCTGCAACCCCTGGTGCTACTGCGACCGACCGCCGAACCCGATGCTTCCCGGAGGCGAGATGCGTTTCTCCGACGACGGCCGCCTCACTGCGGAAGGGCTTGTTGCCCTGGCCGATGAGCTGGCCGAGGCCCTGGGCCCTCCGTGGGTCCACGACCGCACGAACCAGATGTACTACCGCACCGAGTTGGCCAGCCCCGAAGACGACTGGCGGATCAGCATCGAAGTCGCCCCCGGCCGACACAAGGCCACCGCCACCGGCCTGACACCGACCCTGGATGGCCGATGGTGGAAAGACAGCGAGCAGGCGACGATCGGGTTCACCGCAAGCCGGGACCCGGAGGCGATCGTGGCCGACATGCGGCGCCGCCTGTTCCCCGCCTACGCCCGCGCACTGGACATCGAGCGCGCCAGCATCGCCGCCGAACTGATCCGCCGCAACTACTTCGCCAAGCAGGCCGGGCACCTTCAGACCCGTCTGCCCGCCGATGCCCGCCCCGATCTAAGTGTGCGGGACCACCGATTCGACGCGCACTGGAAGGGCCGAGGTGGGTCCTACAACCGCGTCGACCTCGACCACCTCGGCAACACCGTCCGCCTGGATCTGCGCGAGGTGCCGGTGTCGATCGCCTGCGCCGTCATCGACCTGCTCGGCGGACGCACACCGCCCCAGCCGATGGCACACAACCGGAGCAGTGCACCACGCCGGCACGCCCGACGCCGCGCAGCCTCCCGACACCGACGGCCCAAGGCGAGGCGGCCGTGACCGGCCTGGGCACAATGCCAGTCGCCGCAGCCATCGCCTACGAGCTCGACGGGTGGGAGGCACTGCCCTGCCGCTACGGCAACACCGAATGGGCCGAACTCCACGGCCCGGCCGGCGACGTCATCCAGCTGCGCATCGCCACGAACTGGATCGAGGCGCGGGGCATCCACGATCAGAACCTGGGCCGTACCGGTCACTGGGACGTCACCGGGTATCGGAGGCCCGAGATCGGGTTCAGCACGACCAAGACCCCGGCCCGGATGGCAGGAGAGATCCGGCGCCGGCTGCTGCCGATCGTCGCCGAGAACAACCGGCTCCTGGACGCGAAGGCAGCGTTGATTGCCGAAGGCCGCGCCGCCGACGACGCCCTGTTCGCGGCTGCCGAGAAGTTGTTCCCCCGGCTGCACTGGCGCGACAACGGCGACCGACGCCGCGACGAGGCAGTCGCATGGGGACACGGCGACGCCATCACCTTGGAGTTCCGCCTGGACCTGTGGCCCCACAACACCCACTGCACCCTGGCCTTCAGCAGCCTGTCCCGCGCCGAAGTCCTCGCGCTGATCCGGGCCGCCGCCGCACTCCGCAGCCCGCACACTGCGCGGCCGACTGGACGTCGGCGTACGGCACACCGCCACGCGAACCGGCAACGCCGCACCCGGAATCGAGCAAGGAACAGCCGATGAGCCGACCCCACCCTGAGACGGTAGTGGCCTCGCTGCCGCTGGAACTCGGCGGAGACCTGCGGATCCTGTCCGAGAACGTCGACCTGATCCGCGGCACCGTCCGCTGGCAGGTGCGCGGCCCGCACATCACCGGCGTGGTGTGGCTGACCCGCGAAGACTCCTGGAACGTGGCCGACGACCCCGACGACCCGGGCAGCTTCCGCTGCCGGATGTATTCCGGGGACTCCACCGGCGCCCGTGACCGCCACAAGGATGTGATCCGCACCGACCCGCTGTCCTGCTACGGCGTCCCGGCCAGCTGCTACCGGCTCGGCGAACGCATGGCGCACCTGAGCGAGTTGGCCGCCGACGTAATCCCGGACCGGGACGACTACGCCGGCGTCACCGCCTCGGCCCGCCGCGTCGTCGATGTCCGTCACGCCCTGGCCCGGTACGCCCTGCGTGCGCCGTGGCTAGGTGATCTGCTGTGGACCTGGCGGCTCCAGAGCGCCGTGAAGATCTCTGCCCGCGCCAGCGCCGACCGGGCCCGGCAACTCGACACCATCCGTGCTGCCTGCGCCGCTATCGGTCGTGCTGAAGCTGTGCTGGATTCCGTGGCCGTTGAATTCGCCGAGGCCGCCGAGCGCGGCACTGCCCCGCTGGCCCGCGAAGGCTTCGACCTGCTCAGCCCGGTCAAGGCCGCAGCCGAACAGCCAGCGACCGCCACCTCGGCCTGACCCGCAGCACCAGCACCCACCCGCATCGGAGAACCTGCTTGAAATACGAGATCACCATCGAGGACCTGGTACCACGCCGCCGAGAACTCACCGTCGAGATCCCCGAGGACATGGGCGACACCGACGACCTGAGCGAGTACCTGGACCGGCACCCCGAGCTGTGGCAGGACACCCACCTGCCGCCCGACCACCAGACCCTCGCCGGCGTCACACCCGCCGCCATCCTGGAGCCGCTACCCGACGACCAGGTCATCGCTGTGGAGTGGGTGATCCCCATCGTGGAGCAGCATCGTGCCCTGGCCACCATCGGGGAGGTGCGGCAGGTACTGGAAGCCGCCAGCGACCACGCACCCGTCCCGCTGCACAACTTGGTCGAGCTGCTGCGCACCGTCCACAGCGACGTCTACGGCGACAAGCTGGACTCCTGGCTGGCCAGCCTGCGCGGCCCCGGCCGCGGCCACACGATGTCGGCCACGGCCGAGGACCCCTATATCACCGCCGTCGATCCGGCCACCGATAACGAGCGCGACGAACACCGCGCCACCGTCCCGGCCACACCCGGACGCCAAGACAGCACGGCGAAGTACTCCTTCACCGAGGCCTCCCACGGCTACGGAAGCGTGGAACTGGCCGACCTCGCCGAGGCCGGCGCCTGGCAGCCCGGCACGCAAGTGACCGCCGCGGTGTTGGAGGAGTACTTCGGCTCCACCGGCAAGGGCCGCGGCCTGATCACAGACACTACGCACGACTACAGCCGAATCACCTACACCGGCACGAACGATCGGAGCCACCGATGACCCCGATCGACATCCCCGCCATCGCAGCCCGCCTGGCCACCAAGCACACACCGACCCCGGCCGGAGCAACTATCCGCACCGGCGGGCCCACACTGGCCCAGCAGATCGAGCGCCTCATCGACGACGCCGCCCTGGCCGGGGCATTCACCGACCTGGCCGACCGGACGAGCATCGAGGTCACCGAACTCACCGGCGCAGACCGCACCGTGTGGATCTGCTTCGAGTTCGACCACGACCGGCACCTGCTGCGGGCCGGTCCCGTCCCGGTCGGTGAACTCGCCGCCGACGGCTTGAGCCCCGCCGAGGACATCACCATGCTGCTCGGCCGGGTCCGGCGCCTGATGAGCACAGCCGTGCTCCTGAACAGCTCGACGGCGCGCTCCGGATTGTTGTCCGCACGGGCGCGCACATCGCGGTCTGGGCCCCAACGGCTGTCGATCCTCGGGCACGCACTCGACGAGGAGGTCCTGGAGGCGGTCCGCAACACCTGCCTGGACAGCTACGACAATCCCACCGGCGACAGCATGCGTCTCGGCGCGGCGCTGGCCGCGGTGCGCGACAACCCGCTGTCCAAAGCCCAAGCCTATGGCAGCGACCCGATCCCTGACCGGATCGAGGCCCTGATGCAGCAGGCCGAGGAAGCCGAAATGGACATCGCAGCCCAGCACCTGCCGGTCAGCCTGGACATGTCGGTGTACACGGCCGGCGACCTAGTCTGCGCGCTCATCGACGCCATCGCCAACCCGATGGCGGACCCGTCGGCCGACGTCGAAGGCCCGGTGATGGTGGCATGCCGCAAGCGCCGCGAGGCCTGCGCCGAACTCATCGCCTCCTCCAGCCACGCCCAGCATTTCGTCTTCGAACGGGCCAACGAGATGGCACACACCGACGTCGTCCTAACCACCGAGACCGCGCTGCTGCTGTCGAGCCTCGCCGAAGGCGCCGAGCGCCGCTCAGAGCCGTTTGCGGCACGCTCCGCCGACACCGAGGCCGCGCGCCACGAGCACAAGGCTGAACGCACGGTGGCAAACGCGTGGTTTGCCGCAACCGAGGCGCTTAGCTACACCGAGCCCGTCGGAAGCCGTGGAAAGGTCATCGCCGATTGGGAACGCGGCACTGGCGGGATCTTCGCTGGCGCCCGGGATCAAGAACCGTAGCGAGACGTGGGGCAAGAAGACAGGTACATCGTCATGGCACCATGGATCCGGAACCGATCGGCAGAACCCGACGGTCAGGACCAGGGAGGCCGCGGGTGGAGGATGGCAACAACACCATCGTGTTTGTAAGCGCGTCCGATCTAGCCGCGCTGACCAACCGGACCCCGCAGCGCATTTCCAGACTCGTCGCTGACCGGGAAAACGGCTTTCCGAACCCGGTGCTGCCCGCAACATCGGTATCGATCAACGGCAACCCTGCATGGAGCCTGGACACAGTTGTCCCCGCACTGACGAGGGCCGGGTACACCCTCTCCGCACCACTGATTGCAGACCTGAGGGAGAAGCGTTCAGCGCCAGCGTCCACGGTCCCAGTCGGAATCAACGAGGCCGCAGAAGCCTTGGGCATCTCCGCTGACACGATGCGCAAGCGAAGCAAGCGTGGCTCCGCGGCACCCATCCTTTTCCGGTTCGGACGCGAGAAGGTCTGGGACTTGGACACGCTGGTCGCAACCACTCTCGCGCATGGAATGACCGTCAACGACGATGCGGTAAGCAAGTGGCGCGAGAGGAACGGCGGCGCGACGAAGCTCGCGCGACGCGAAGTCGTCCACGTCCTAGTCGTCAGATCGACGGTGCCAACAGCACTCGATGATGCAGTTGCTGCACAAAAGATCGCCGGCCAAGTCCGCGCCGTTCTTGCCCTCGGCGAACCGCTAGATGAGGACGGGGTCCGCGTGCTGGGAGTAGAGGTCCAACCCTCGTCGTAGGCCAAGACCTCCGAGCGTCTTCTTCCTCGCCCTCGGTCGACACCCGTATTACTTGGGAGCTCCACCGGTGGGTTCTCACCGCTCCCACGCTGTAGGCCCAAGCCTCGTTCTGGCCACCAGCAAGAGCCGGTGGAGGCGCACAAAACAGCAGCACCCCATCAGCGTGTGCAGGCTGCCCACCGGTACGCAGGGTCAACCAATCCTCCGAGTATTGAGGAGGTCAATGTCATCCACCGGTAGCGGTTCTGAGCCCACCGCCCACACTTCCTGGATCAGGCGGATCAACTGGAACAACTTCTGGATCTACAGCGGGTTGGTCCTCGGCGCGCTCGCCTCGGTATCGGCGAACATCGCCTACACCTACATCCCGCCACCGGCGCAGCCTGCATGGTGGCCGCGGTCACGGGTGTGGGACCCAGCGGCCTATCTTCCCCCACCGGGGGACGTAGCTGTGGCCGTGTTCTGCCCCGTCGCTATCTTCATCCTGACCGAGGTGATCACCCGCCCGCGCTGGCGGGACGGGAAGCTGTCGTTCGGCATCCGCGTCGCGTCGACAGCTCTGGTCGGACTGCCCGTCGCAGTAGCGTCCTACCTGCACTTGTGTTCCCTATTGGAGTACTACAGCTCCATTCCGTTCATCGCCTACTCGCTGCCGCTGACCGTGGACGGGCTGATGCTGGCCTGTACCGCGGCGCTCCAGCTGACCGGGCCGGAGCCCCAGCAGTCGCAGACCGACGTGGACACCGCGTCGGGCCTGCCGCCTGACGTCGAAGCCATGATGCCCCGCCCTCGCCAGCCGGTCGACGACGCCGTATTGGTGGCCCCCGGCTCCCCGCCGGGTCTTCGCGGTCCGCTACAAGCACGGACGCCGGTATCAGCCCCCACGGCTACCGACGCCGACGAGTACGCACCGGTGGACTATGCCGTGGTCAGCGGTGGTGACACGGCAGGTCTATCTACGCAGCCCTTCATCTCGACGGCGCCACCGATGGACGCCGAAGTGGACGCCAGCTCACGAACAGACCGCCCCGATGGGTTCTTGTCCAATCGCCGCGTTCTGGCAGCCCCGCCGGTCAGCCTTGTCGGCCCACCGACGGGTACAGTTCTACTTCCGCTTCAGGTGCTGCTGCCACCGCGCTCGACGGCAATGCCGGGGATCGCACCGCCGGGGGGCATAGAGCCTCCCGGGAGGCTCGGGTCGTCGGACCTCACCGATGCCCAGATCATCGCGGTGGCAATGGCGGACAAGCCGGTGGGGACGATCTCCGCCACCGCGTTGGTGAAGTCCTTCGGTATCGGATCTGGCCGCGCTGCCCGTCTCCGTGACGAGATCGCCGAAATTCGCGAGGAAGCCGCCGGTAGACGACGCCTTGCCGTACGGCTCGCCGCCGGGTTCCGCGAGGTAATCGAGCGACGGCGCGGTGCTGACGGCGTTGGTCCCGCAGAACCTCCCGCCACTGCTGGCGAGTAGCCAAGTTTTCCCGATTCTGCCGATATGAGTGGCACGATCAAGGCCCCACCAGAACTTTCTCGGCAAGGGCCTTGATTCTCCGAACGCATTTGCGTAGGGTCCTTTTTGCAGGGCGGAGCTGTGCCCAAAAACCAGCCACCACCCTTCGTCTTCAACTCTCATCGAGCCCCCGAGGCGTCCGCCAGGACCCCGGGGGCTCGATGTGTTTCCGCCTCCCCGCCACCCCATGCCCGCCGCCGTCCTCGCCGGCGGCGGGCATGGGCGTGCGCAGGCCGCGGTCCCACAGGAAGTGATCATGTGACAGCTGAACTCGTCCTCGCCGAACGGCGGCCGCTGAGCCTGCCGGAGAAGCTCGAATACGCCGTAAAACTGTCCGACGCGAACATGCTGCCCGGCCAGTACCGCCGTCAGCCCGCGAACATCTTGTGGGCCATCGAGTACGCCGAAACGCTGCGCATCACGGCGATGGCCGCGATCCTGGGCATCCACGTCATCGACGGCAAGCCCGGCGCGTCGGCCGCACTCATCTCCGGCCTGGTGCGCGCCGCCGGCCACAAGCTACGGATCACCGGCAACGCCGAGAAGGCAGTAGCCCAGATCGTCCGCTCCGACGACCCCGACTTCACCTTCGAGGTCGTGTTCACCATAGAAGACGCCCGCCGCGCCGGGCTGCTGCACAAAGACGGGTGGAAGAAGTACCCGGCCAGCATGCTCAAAGCCCGCGCCATCACGCAGGTCGCGCGCGACGCCGCCGAGGACGTGCTGTTCGGCCTGCACTACACCCCCGAGGAACTCGGCGCCGACGTCGACGCCGACGGCAACGTGGTCTCCCTGCCCACCCAGCGCCCGCCGATCGGGCCCGTCGACGACCCGTGGGCCAGCCCCGCCGACGGCGCCGGGTCTGCCGACGTCGGCGAGCCGATGGTCAGCCGGGAGCAGATGGCGGACATGAAGACGCTGTTCGAGCGGCGCGAGATCTTCGAGAGGGCCGCGCGTCTAAAGGTGGTCTGCGACATCGTGGACGCCCAGGTCGCCAGTGCCGAGGACATGACCGCCGCACAGGCCGCCGCCGTCATCACCTACCTGAGCGCACCCGGTCCCACAGGCACGGTGACTACGGCCGGCACAGTCGGGGATGGCGAGCCCATCGAGTACGCCGAGGAGGTTGAACCCGTCACCGAGCCGCAGCCAGTGCTCGATGTGATCCCGGCGCTGGCCGAGACCGAGATGGAGCCGCCGAGCAGCCGCGGGGAGACCGAGGACTTCATCGCCTCGCTCGCCAAGGCAAAGCATCTCGACGCGGTCGACCGAGTCGAGGACCGGTTCACCGACCGCTTCCGCGGCCGGGCCATCAACGCCACGTTGTTCGTCGAGTTGGCCATCTCCGCCGCCGCCCGACGCAGCGAACTGGGTGGCATGCAGCCCCCGGCCAGCCCGGCCGCCTCGGCGCTGGCCACGATACTGACCCGCGCCGCAGAGTCCACGCGCAGCCACAAGGACATCGAGCGGATCCACGCCCTCATCCGTCACCACGCCGACGCCGGCACCCTGGAGCCCGCGGAGGCCACGGCGCTGATGGACGAGTGCAAGAACGTATACGAGGCGGTCTTCACCCGCGCCCAGGACACTGCGCGCTCCGCGGCCTGACCGACTCGTGGTTTTTCAACACCTCCGGCCCGCCTCCGCGTGCGGGCCGTTCCCCATTCGCGAAAGCGAGAGTGTCATGAGCCTGATACCAGCACATTCCCACGTTCCCAAGCACGCCGACCGCCGCGTCCGAACGCAGACCGGCGCCGGAGCCGACTACGTGGGCGTGCGCCGCAAGCCGGAACCGGACTGGTTCCTGGCGTTCCTGGACGGCGTGATGCAAGCCAACCGGTTCCGGGTCGCCTCCGGATACCTCACCGATCTCGAACGCCGGTGACACAGCGCTCACTGGCTTGGAGGACCCCGTGGCGGAAGACCTGATCCCCGCGCACCCGCCGGCTCTGTCCGATCCGCGCGCCGCCGTCCAGGCGCTGCTGTCCAAGTTGCTCGCCGCCTCCACCGACCCCGACATCAATGCCAGAGACGCTCTGGCGTTCGCTGTGCACGAGCACGCGTTGCAGCTGCGCGCCGCAGATCCGGCGGCGGTCACGCCCCGGATGATCCAGGCCGCGGAGATGCTGACCGACGGCGCCAAGGCCCTGACCGAAGCCGCCACAGCGGCCAAGGAGGTGCTGGACGAGGAACTGACCGCCCTCGGCGGCGACAACATCTCCGGGAAACGGAAGGTGATCGACCCGGTTACCGGCGAACCGGTGAAGGATCCGGCCACCGGGCAAGACAAGGAGGTGTCGGTGTATGTCACTGGCGCCGACGGCACCCGGTACCGGCTGATGCGCGGGCACACCGTGAAACCGGTCTTCGACGACGCGTTGATGATCGAGCTGATCGCCACCGCGGCGCGCGCCAACTACCGGGCGCCTGCCGGGACGCCGACGTTTCTTGCCGGCCAACTCGGCGCCGCCTTCGAGGCCGGGGCAGCCAAGGGGGCAGCGATGGCGCGAGCGGCGATCGGCTCCGGCGGTCACTGGCTGCCCTCCGTGCTGGACCGGCTGGCCAAACAACTCGGCCAGGCCGGCGACACCCGCGGGGCCGGGTTACTGAAGGCCGCCATCCGCAAACCGAAGATCGTCGAGAAGGCAGCGGCGCAGTTCCAGCCGGTCAAGTCACGCGAGTAGCCTGAACAGCCCACTCCCGCCACGACAGGCCGCATGCGGGCTACCCGCCGTGATCTTTGGTCAAGGATGCGTCAAGGACGTTACTGCGGCCGCCCTTGACTGCCGGTGCCCGTGGCAGTATGGGAACGATCCATTGTTCACTCATACCCGCCGTAGGCGGGACCTTGGTCTGCACATAGTTTCGCAGGCCATACTGTCCGCGTTTTGGAAGCCCAAGTGGCGCGATGGACCGGACGGGCACCCGGTCCCGCGCCGAAACCCTAGTGAATCGCCAACGGGAGACGGCCCATGACTGAGCACGCCGCTGGTGGTAAGACGCAAGACCAGGAACAGGTCAGCGTCACCCAGAGGATCCACCGCAACGCCGCCCTGGAAGGGGCGGATCTAGACGACCCGATGACCTTGGCCGGCTTCCTCGGCTCGATCGCAGCCCTGCTGGCTCTGACCCAGGGCGAGGCGCGACTGCCCGAGGATCAGGCTCGCGCCCACGCACAGGCCATGTTGGATCTGGTCGACGCACTCGCCGTAGACGCCCCGGGCTTCAATGCGGGCTGGAACGCGTCGCTGGCCATCCACTCCTCGATAATGAAGAACGCGGTGAAGTCCGGGGAGTTCACCGCCGAGTCCAAGGATGTCCTGTTCGACGTCGCCGCTCGCCTGCTGCACACCGGCTGATCCTTCCTGCGCTTCAGGCCCGGTCCGGTGTTTCCCCGGCCGGGCCTGCTGTCGTCACGGCAGCCGGCTGAACGCCTCGTTGAGCCGGGCGGCAATCGCGCCGCGCTCGGCCCGGCTCAGGTGAGCGAGCCGCACATGCACAGTGTCGGCATCGACATGCAGTTCCTCGGCCAGTTCGTCGGGATTGTGGGTCCACAGCAGAGCTGAGATCAACGCCTCAAGGGTGATCAGCCGGGTGGCGGCTTGCTTGTCGACGTCGTGTTCATACTTGTCGGTCAGCCAGGACGAGGGGATGCAGTCGTCGCGGGCCTCGGCGTGAATCAGCTCGTGCGTCAGCGCGCACCGCCTACCGGCCTGGTTCAGTCCGGAGTCCACGACGATGGTGTGGAAGGCGGGGAAGTACCGCCCCTTCTCCCCTGGTGGGAGTTCGGTGCGCATGTAGGTCAGGTCCGGTTGGAGGAGCAGGGCCTTCTTCGGATCCCAAATCAATTGAGCACCTCGCGCACGTCAGACCAGCTCGCAAGTCATCGACCCCTTTGATAGCGCAATGACCTGCTCGAACGCAAGTTCGAACAGGTCATTGCGCCGATCATTGCCCGCCCGTCTCGCCGGGCATCGACTACGCGGCGTCAGGATTGTCGGCCACAGCCTGCTTCACCAGGGCTTCGATCCGCCGGTTCAGCTCGGCCTGCAACTCCTCCAACGGGACCTCGGACAAGTCGAGCGGCGTGCGGGTGCGGGAGGAGACATAGCTGGCGGGCTTGGCCGGGATCAACTCTGGATCGCCTCCGGCCAGGACCCGGGCCCCGCTGCCCGACACCCATTCCAGCGCCTTCTCCAGCGCCGCAATCACCAGGTCGCTGGCCCCTTTGCCCTGCTCGATGTTGCGGACCGTGCCGACGGAGATCCCCGCCCGCTTAGCGAGGTCGCGCTGATACCAGTCTTTCTCGTGCCGCCGCGCGCGTACGGCGGCGCCGAGACGCAACGGGTCGTGCATCAACGCCATGAGCAACCTCCTTCGCTCGCCGTCAGGGGCGCCGGCTTCCGCCGTCGCCGGAGCGCGACTGTACCAAGCAGCACCAACAAGCACCAAAGATGTTGCCAGCGGACACCAAACTTGGTTATCTTCGACGTCCAACGATCTAGGAGGGGCGCTAAATTTGCTGCCCAGCGTGTTCGGATTCGTACGGGGTTCTGGCGGCGCCCGGTGCGGCGCAGGATCATGAGGCAACCCTTGTTGATCATCCCCCGCGCGGAGGCTGCTGCCGTGAAAAAGGCCGCTACGGTTCCCCGCGCCCCCATGAACCGGCTCCGCCGATCCCCCCTCCCGGAGAAGGCAGGACAGGTCTACTGTGTACCCCGTCGCTCTAGAAAGAAGCTGACATGCATCTCATGTCTGCCGGACTGGTGGCGCATAGCAGCGCCCACAACGTCCTGGTTCTCAGCGTCGCGCTGTGCGCGATGTCGACGGCGCGCGCCGCAGTGTTCGCGCCGCCCGGCTAAGCCGCTGAGTGTGTCCGGTGCTTGAGAAAACCGATCCCGCATGCGCCGGACCTGCGACTACGATGCCCGGATGCCCGGTGATCATCGCCGTGCTAGCAACCTGAGCAGCGTGCGACACGTCAGAGGTTTGCTTTCGTCTTCTCGGCTCGCTTGAGCCGAGGTTCCAGATGCTCACAGTACAAACCCGGGGGGCTTTAGCCTTGCCGGAATCGGGGAGGGGCCATGGCGGACCAGAGGCACCGCTACATCAGACAGGCCGCGCAAATAGCCGACCAACTCGACCAGCACGCCGCGGCCAAGAACGGTAAGCGATACGACGGCGGCAACGGGCGGGGCGGTCCGGCCGGCGACAAGGCGCCCGTCCGCATCGACGTGACGTCCGCGGTTCACGACCACGACCGCGACCAGATTCAGGAGCTGGCGATCCGCCAGGCGATCCTGGAAACCCTGGACGGTCCCGGCCTGGAGATTCCGCTGGATGACCGCTCGGCACGCGGCGCCCTGCTGGAGCGGCTGCTCGATGAGGAGACTGCTCCCGAGCCGGTCACCCAGCACACCACATCGGCGATGCGGAGACACTTCGCGGTCCTGACGTGCGTACTGGCTGACGTCGAGGGATACGTGCGGATGCGCTGCCCGCGCAACCACGTTCCGGACGCGGGCCTTCCGACCCGCACCATCGTCCCCGCGGCCTTGCTGAACATTCCCACCGGCCTGGTGGTCTGCGTCCACCCCGAGTGCGACGACACCCTTGGAGTTCCCCGCATGCTGAATCTGGTCCAGGAGATGCTGACCAACGACCCGGACACGGAGCTCGGCATCGAGGAGGTCGCCCTCCTGCTCGACGTCTCCATCGACGCGGCGAAGGCCAGGATCCGGCGTGCCCGCGTGAAGGGCCACGTGGTGCCGGTGGTTGGCTACCGCACCAGCGCCAAAGGGCAGAAGCAGGCCCTACACCGCCTCGCCGACCTGATCAAGGCGAACATCGGCGGTGACTGGGGCCTCCCCGACTGGCCCAAGCAGCCCCGCCGCCGGCCCAACCCCGGCACCTGAGCCTCGATCGCACCGCCCCGGTCTCCCCGGGGAGTTAGGAGACGCCCATGGCGGGCGAGACCGTCATCACCGTGATCGGCAACCTGACCGACGACCCCGAACTGCGCTTCACCCCCAGCGGTGCGGCGGTCGCGAACTTCACCGTCGCATCCACCCCGCGCACCTTCGACCAGCAGGCCAACGAGTGGAAGGACGGCGACGCGCTGTTCCTGCGCTGCTCGATCTGGCGCCAGGCGGCGGAGAACGTCGCCGAATCGCTGACCCGCGGCATGCGGGTGATCGTCTCCGGACGGCTGCGCCAGCGGTCGTACGAGACCAAGGAAGGCGAGAAGCGCACGGTCGTGGAGCTCGACGTCGAGGAGATCGGCCCGTCACTGAAGTATGCGACGGCCAAGGTCACCAAGGCCAACCGGGCAAACGGTGCGGGCGGCAGTGGTGGCGGCTGGGGCGGCGGGCAGCAGGGCGGTGGCTGGAGTGGCGCTAGCAACTCCGGCGGCGGACAGCCGAGCGGCCGTGGAAACAGCGGCGGCCGGAATGCCGGCGGCAACGACCAGTGGGCTTCCGGCGGCAACGGCGGCGGCTGGGGCGGGGGCCAGCACGACGAGGATCCGCCCTTCTAGCAGGCAGAACTCCACAACTTCACACGCTGACGCCTCGAAGGCCTCGGACGAGAAACCTCGTCCGAGGCCTTCGTCATTTCCGCCCCGGGGCGGATCCGAACTCAAGGACGTGCCGGCATGCCCGCATCGATACCGAAGAATCCCCCGTCTCCAGCAGTTCACCTGGCCCGCGCCGCCTACTGGATCGACAAGTCCGAGGCGCTCACCCAGCACCCGAACACCGCCGGCAAGGGCGAGGCCTGCGCCGCCATAGCCACCGCCCACGCCGCCATAGCCCAGGCCGCGCTGCTGGCCGCCATCAACACCCGACTGGCCGCCATCAGCCGCAACCCCGCCACGAACAACAAGGAGCCCGCGTGAGCGACCACACCCCGGCCGGCACCTATCCGATCGTCATCAACGTCACCGATCTGGACCTGAACACGGTCATCGACCACGAGTTCGCCGGCTACAACGAGGACGGCGATCCGGTGGACGGCCCGCCACGCACCCTGGCCGACGCCGTCGCCGACCGCATCGCCGAGCGCCTGGTGGCCCAGCACTTCAACCGCTTCGACATGACCCGGATCCGCGACGAGCTGATCCGCTCCAAGCTGGAGCCGGTCGTGCAGACCGCCCTGCACACCCCGCGCGGGGTGGGCATCGGCGCCGAACGCAGCTTTGCCGACCAGGTCGCCGACATCGTCGCCCGGCAGATCGAACTGTTCGACAAGCGCGACACCACCAGCTACCGGCCCACCTGGGCCAGCCCGCTGCGACGAGAGGTCGAGGACATCGTGACCACGCAGATGCAGAAGCACGCCAGCGGAGTCCGGGGGCTGGTGGACGCCGCGATCCGCAACGACATCGCCGCACAGTTCGCCACACGACTCACCGCAGCCGTCGACGACGCCGCCTCCACGTTCCGTCACGCCGTCCTGGACGCCACCAAAACCCCCGCTCAGCGCTGACCTGCCCGCTTGTTGACGAAAGGTATCTGCACATGGCCGCCGACCCCGGCTTGGACCGAATAGCCGCCTCCTTTGAGGACTCCCTACAACTCGCGAACCCCGCCTCCCGCGCCTACTTCATAGGCGCCACCGGCCGGTTCATCGACGACCACCTGAGCGTGTTCGACGGTGACCCAGCCGAACTCGGCGCGGTCTTCCTCAACATGCACCGCAGCATCGCCAGCCTGTACGAGCCCGGCGCCGCACGACGCTGGCCCCGCCGAGGGCTCACCGCCGATCAGGTGCTCACCGGGTTGCAGTTCTACCTCGCCCACGGCGGCGTCCAGCTGTACCTGCGCCGCCACCCCGCCGCCCAGCGCAGATAGCGAGCCAGCCCCTTGACCTCTACAACCATCCCGGCGGCCTCGGCCGACCGATACACGCTGTCGGCCGGGAACTCCGGCATCTGGATCGTGTGCATGGACTGCTTGGACACAGCCGGAGACGACGCGGTCCTAGGCGTGCTGTCCGACTCCCGCGTACGCCACAGCGACGTTCTGGCCCAGATGAGCAAGCACGACGCCGAGCAGCACGCCGAACCGCCCGCCGAGGGCACGGCCGAGCCGCCGTGCATCATCTGCACGGAGGAGCCGGCATGGAGCGGGCCGGCCGTCACAGCACCGATCGGCGCGCCGCCCCCTATCGCAGGGCTGTGCATCGGCTGTGCATTCTGGGCGGCGGCCGTGAAGACCCGGTTCACCACGGGCCGGCTACTGGACTACTCCGACACCGGCGCCCCCGTCGCCCGGATCGACGGCCGGTTCTACATCATGCGGCCCGATCCCGAACCCGGCACGGTCACGATGCGCGGCCACGGCGGTCGGACCTACCGGATCCAATACTTCACTGGCAAGAGCATCACCGGCAGCAACCTGTGGGACCAGGGGGAAATCCCCGCCCGGTGGCGCCCGCTGCTGCCCGACAACGCCGTCCTCATCCCCGATCCGGCGCCACGGTGACCGACATCGGGAGCCCGGCACCACCAACCGACAGCTCCGACATACCCCAGCGGCCATGCCCGATACCTGCGGGCATGGCCGCTTCCGTGTTCACCGCGCCGTGCCGCTCGATCAGCCCGGTGTGCTTCACCATCGAACTCCCGCCGGCCCTGGTGCTGCTCACCGCCAACGAGCGACCCCACTGGTCCCGCCGGGCAGCCGTCACCGGCGGCATCCGCGTCGCCGCCGCCACCTTGGCCCGCGCCGCACAGATCCCCGCGGCAAAGCAGGCATGGATCACGGTCGTGCTGCACCCGCACAACCGGCGCCGCCTGGACCCACACAACTGGGGGCCCAGCGCCAAGGCGGCGATCGACGGCCTGGTGGACGCTGGGATCCTTCCCGATGACGACTGGCGGCACCTGCTCGCCGTCACGTTCCTGCTCGGGCCAACCAGGCCGGCCCGGCAACTGGCTTTGCACATCACCCCGGTCGCCGCACACCACACCGCACCGGAACCATCCCGCACACGAAAGGCACCCTCGGCATGTCCGGCATAGGCAACACCACCACCAACATCCAGGCCCTGCGGCGCGCCATCGACGGCGCCGAGCGCCAGGCCCTGGAACCGCACGGCTTGACCGTCGCGGGCTTCGAGCTGCTCGACCTGCTCGCCCGCGACCCCGGCATCTCCGCCGCGTGGGCCGCTGCCCGCATCGGCGTGTCCGCCCAGAGCACCGGCACCGTTCTGCTCCGCCTGGCCGACGCCGGACTGATCACCCGAGAGATCAACACCAGCCGGCACGGCCGACCGACGGCGATCCGCCTGACCACCGCCGGCCACAAGACCCTGCTGGCCGCGCGTGCCGCCGTCGACAAGGTCGACGACCAGTTGGCTGCGGCGATGCATTTGCGGGAGGTCGAGGAGCTGAATCAGCTGCTCAACGTCGGCCTGGACGCCTTCCCCAACGAGCGCCTGGAGCGCATGCGCGCCGCCGCCATCACGGCAGGGAGCTGACTGAACATGGAGTTCACCGTCAACGTCGACAGCATCGATCTAGCCGACGTCATCGGCTACAACCACGACGACACCGAGCGCACCCTGGGCGACAAGATCGCCGAGGACATCGTGGTCCGGATCGCGAACGGTCCGCACTGGGAGACGATCACGACCTGGGTGGAGAAGGTGCGGGACGAGATGATCCGCACCACTCTGGCTCCGATCCTCGCTGAGGCGATGGAGAACCCGACGGTCCGCACAAATTTCCTGGGGATGCCGACCGGCGACAAGCGCACGATGCGCGAGCTGATCCTGGAGCACACCCGCGATCTCCTGAATGCCCCGATTGACGGGCGTCAGCAAAACGGCACGGTCCTGGAGCAGTTCATCCGCCGCGAGATCGTTTCCACTGTCCAAGCCGAGATCATCGCCGCCGTGGCCGAGGTTCGCGACCGGGTACTGGCCGAGATCGGCGAGAACATCCCGGACCTGGTCGGCGCCGCGGTCCACGTCGCACTGAAGGCACGGTGAGCGGTATGGCAACCAGCGACATAGCCCTGTTCAACTTCCAGGGCCAGCAGGTCCGCACCGTCGTCCGCGACGGCGAGCCGTACTGGGTCCTGATGGACGTCTGCGGCATTCTCGGGTACGCCGACGCCGGCCAGGTCACCCGCTGGCTCGACTCCGACGACTACCACACCGCCAAGTTCGAGGACGTTTTCCCAGGTCGCGCCGCAACTGCACTTGATGCAGGTAGGCGGATCACCCTCGTGTCCGAGTCCGGGCTGTACGAGCTGATCTTCCGGTCGGCCCGTCCCGAGGCGCGGGCATTCAAGCGGTGGGTCACCACGGTGGTGCTGCCCACGATCCGCAAGACCGGCGGGGTGTTCATCGACCCCGGCTCGCAGTTCGCGGCCACCCTGGCCACTGATCCCGCCGCAGCGCTGGCGATGGCAACCAACGTGATCGACATCGCCCGGCAGCTCCAGGAGAAGAACCAGGAGCTGACGGCCAAGAACACCGAGTTGACCGCCGAGCACGTGGTGATCGCCCCGAAGGCCGCCGCCTATGATGCGTTCTTCGACAGCGACGACACGTGCAGCGTGCGCGACGCCGCCCGGATGCTGCGGCGGCTGTTCGTCATCGGTGAGCACGAGCTGCGGGAGCGGATGCGCCGCCGCTGGCGGTGGGTGGAGGTGCACTCCACCGCTGCCACCGCCTACGCCGTCGGCCGCAACTACATGGTCAACACCGTGCACGTCAACGAGTTCGGGCCCTGCCCGGCCTCTGGACGCCTCACCTCCAAGGGCTTCCAACGCCTGAAGGAGAAGCTCGCCAAAGAGCTACCGCCCGAGCGGCACCAGATCCCGGCGACCCCGGGCATCTGACCGCACTCCTGTAACTAGTAGTCCTGCGCCTCGTTTGCCTCTGCGATAACGGTGCCGCCGTTGCCGGCGCCGTTGATGGGGAGGGGCTTCGGAGCTGAAGGATCCTCCGGCAGTGCGTCGGAGATGGCGTCGGAAGTGTGGTTCTGTCCGCCGGGCACCTCCTTCTTGGCCTTAGCGATGGCGTCCGTCTCGCTCATACCGCCTGCCATGAGGTTAACGACTTTAGCGACGACCGCCGTAAGCGTGCTGCTGGTCATGTCGGCATCCCTTCGGGAGTGGCTACTTTCAGTGCGAGTTGATCACACTCTGTGTGAATCTGCACATCGGCGGCAAGCTCGGGTCGGGTCCCGGCCACGCACGCTCACCGGAGGCTGGCCCAGAGCTTGTAGTGGAATGCAGACCTGGCTCTAGGTTAGGGAACTGGCACTTTGTGGTGGTCCATTCATGTGACAGACCACCTCGGCAGCAGATGCTACTAGCACCACCTCCACCGGCCTGTCCCGCCGGTGGCGAGGCAGGCCCTTCACTTCTCCGAAGGAACACTGCCTTGAGCACCACTACGACCAGTGTCAACGTCGACGCGCGCATATCGGCCACCCGCACCCCGCTGGCCACGATCAAGCGGCAGGTCAAGGCCGACTGGGTCGAGATCACCCCGACCATGGCCACCGCGCTGCTGGACGCCAACTCCCACAACCGGCGCCTTCGCGAGGCCGTTGCCGACGGTTACGCCCGCGACATGACCGCCGACCGCTGGGACGTCAACGGCGAAACCATCAAGATCTGCGTCGACGGCCGCCTCATCGACGGGCAGCACCGGCTGGAGGCCATCGAGATCACCGGCATCGCCGCCGTCTGCCTGCTCGTCACCGGCCTGCCCATCGAAGCCCAGAAGACCACCGACATCGGCGCCCGCCGCTCCTACGCCGACACCCTGCGCTGGCAGGACGTCAAGAACGGCGACGCGGTGTCGGCGATCGTGCGCCGCGTGACGCTGTGGAACGCCGGCTACCGCACCAAGACAGGCAGCTACAAAGTCACCGACCCGGAGATGGACGCGACGTTCGCCGCGGTGCCCGGGATCGTCGAAGCCGCCGACTTCGGCGTGACCCACGCCAAGGGCGCCGGAATTCCCCCGGCCCAGCTCGGCTTCGCCTACTGGCTGCTCGCCGGCATCGACGCCGAGCCCGCCAACTGGTTCATGCAGCGCATCGCCGACGGCGTTGGGCTCCAACTCGGCCACCCGGTTCTGGTGTTCCGGGAGCGGGTGCGCCGCGAACGCGACGCTCTGCGCGGCCGCGGCACGGTCAGCGCTGACCTCATCCTCGCCCTGCTGATCAAGGCCTGGAACGCCTACCGCGCCGGAGGCAGCATCAGCAAGCTGCAACTGCCCACCGGCGGCCTGTCCACTGAGACGTTCCCTCTGCCGCGGTGAGCCCCGCACTCGCTTTCTGATCGAACCGATCCAAGTCCAGCCCGGCCTCCCGCCGGGCTGGCCGGGGCCGGGCCCTCACCGAAAGGGCCCCCACCGTGGGCAACGCATACGGCCTCATATCCCTTGACGAGCTGCTGGACATCCTCGGCGAGCCCGGCAAGCCGCTTCCGCGCTCGACCTTCTTCCGATGGAAGGCCCGGGGCAAAGCCCCCAAGGCGATCAAGTACCCCAACGGCACTCTGCGCTTCCGCACCACCGACCTCGACCGGTGGCTGAAGTCCCACGAAGAGAAGTAGCCGCCGACCGCATCCCACTCCCCCGCCGAGACCGATCGACGGAAGACAGGCATTGAACGACGAAGAGTTCACATACAAGGTCCGGATCTGGCCGAAGATCCGGGAGCACATCAGCCAGGCCAAGGAGGAACTGGTCAAGCCGATCGAGAAGCGCAAGTGCACGTACTCGATCCGCTGGGTCGTCGAAGGCCGCGAGAAGGAATGCACTGCCAGCTTCCCCACGTACCCCCAGGCCGAGAATCGACAGAGGGAGCTCCAGCTTGCGGTCAGCCGCGGCGAGGCGTTCCACATCCGTTCCGGACTGCCGATGGCGGAGTATCGGCGCAAGCAGGAGTACGAGGAGGCCGACAGGGCAAGGCAGGAGGCGGAAAGCAATGCCGCCACCTGCTACGAGCGCTTCGTGGAGTTCACCGACGCCAAGTGGCCGTTACTTGAACCCACCTCCCGGGCCGCGATGGCAGCAGCGCTCAGCATCGTCACGGCCGCGCTCGTCACCAATCGGGACGGCGCGCCGGATCGCCGGGACCTCAACTACGTCCTGGTGAAGTACGTCTACAACAAGAACAACCGCGAGACCGTCCCCCCGGCGCCGCGATATGTCGCCGCTCTGAAGTGGATCCGCGAACACTCACGACCCGCCGGCGACCTCGCCGACGAGGCAACGTTCCGGACCGCCATGGAAGCAATCCTGCTCCAGCCCACCACCGGCCTGAAAGCAGCGCGTTCGACGGTGAGCCGCTACCGCGCCAGCTTCAATCAGGCGTTGGAGTTCTTGGTCGAGTGCAAGGTGCTGGACGCCAACCCGCTGGACGATCCGAAGTGGGACCGCTTCGGCAAACAATCCAAGCGCTCCAACGTCGTCGACAAGCGTGTGGTCGCCAACCCCGCCCAAGTCGAAGCGCTGATCACCAACGCCGCGGAGTACGGCCCCACTGGCGAACGACTCCAGGCGTTCTTCGCTCTCCTGTACTACGCCTTGATGCGGCCAAGCGAGGCGATGGACCTGACTGAGGACTGCTTCACTCTCCCGCCCGAGCCCCCGAAGGGTCAGCCGGAGACGGAATGGGGCCGCGTCAGGTTCAGCGTCGCCGACCCGCAGCCAGCCAAGCAGTGGACCGACGAAGCCAAAGGCCGTGAGAGCAAGGCGCTGAAGCAGCGCGAGAAGGGCGAGGATCGCGACGTCCCCATTCACCCCAACGGCGTGGCATGGGTCCGTCGGCACCTCAAGCAGTACAACGTTCCCCCCGGTGGCCACCTGTTCACCGGCATCAGGGGCGGTGGACGGACGATCAGCAAGACCGCCTACGCGAAGGTCTGGCGCTTCACCCGGCACAAGACCCTGTCCGTCCGACAGTTCAAGTCGAAGCTGGGCAAGCGGCCCTACGACCTGCGCCACGGCGGCGTCTCACTGCTACTGAACGCCGGAGTCCCGCCGACGCTCATCGCCGAGTGGGCCGGGCACGGCCTGGACGTACTGCTCCGGATCTACGCCAAGTGCATCGAGGGGCAGGAGGAACTCGCTCGGAAGCTGATCGAACAGTCCATCGACTTCTTCGTCAGCCAGGCGCTCACCGCCTCTGAAGCGGACGCGCCGGACGACGGCGGCTCCGGCTCGGAGGACGCCGACGAGGACGCCTTCGAAGAGGACGAGGATGAGCCTGACGAGGAGGATGATCTTGACGTGAGCGACTTCGGGGACGGGGACGAACCCGGTCGACGCTGACGCGGATCAGGCCACTGACCAGCGACGACAGATCGGAAAAGGCCCGAAGCCCTTTTCCGCGTATTTTCCGTGACGGGTCAGATCCAGCAAGATCCGATGAGAGTCAGTCAGACCGCTCGGGCGGGGTCCCAAGCCGCTCGCCCGAGCCCTACATCATCCACAAAAGCCCAGGTCACTGGGCTGACAGTGGAGCCACGGGGAATCGAACCCCGAACCCCAGCCTTGCAAAGGCTGTGCTCTGCCAATTGAGCTATGGCCCCTGGTCAAACGAAAGTACTGGCTTGCAAAGCAGGTGCGCTACCAATTGCGCCATGGCCCCGTAGAGCGGTCCGCCTCCCGAACCCGGGAGACGGACCGTGCCCCGGCTCTAGCTGCCGAGGAAGCCGGATGAGCGGTTCTCAGGCCGAAGGGACCGGGTCGGTCGCCTCGGTCCAGAGGTCCTGCTCCGACTTGTCGGACTGGACCTGCCGGTAGACCAGCAGACCGCCGATGGCAGCCACTGCGAGCAGAAGCAGCTTCTTCACGTGGCCACCTCCCTTCTGGTAGACGTCTGTGCCCCCGAGCTTAACAGCCGCGGGGCCTATAGGAGCTGTGAGCAGCACTACGCAAAAGTGCGGAGCCGCTCCACTCGTCCCGGGTACGGATCTCTACGCGCCCTGTCCAGACGCTGGCGGCACCGGTCGCGCGGATGGCGCGTGGCGGTGGCGTCCGGCCCGGGTTACGGGGAGAAAACCCCAGGCCAGACGCCACGCCCACACAGCAGAGTCCAGGACCCGCCCGGCGGACCCCGGCAGCGGTCGCGCGGGGAGGGGGTACGCGACCACGGCCGGGGTCCGCCGGGCATCGTCCCGGACCCACACCGTCCGGGAGCGCGCCGAGAACACGCCGACAACCTGAAACGAGCCATGGGGGTTATGCGAGCTATGCGAGCCGAACCCCTACGGCCGCTACGACCTACGGCCGAGCGTAAGAAACCAGCGGCATACTGCTCACCGCAACGATCTCCACCGAAGAACCCGGGTGCGGAGCGTGGATGACCATCCCGTTCCCGATGTACAACCCGACGTGATCCACATAACTCGAGTCGCCGTAGAAGAACACCAGGTCACCCGGCTGCGCCGAAGACGCCGGAATCGCCGACAGCCCCTGCATCTGCGCCGTGGCGGTCCGCGGGATCGCCACCCCGGCCGCCTTCCACGCCGCCTGCGTCAGCCCGGAGCAGTCGTACCCGCCCGGACCGGTGGCGCCGAAGATGTACGGCTTCCCGATCTGCGCCTGGGCGAAGGCCACCGCCGCGGCGGCACGGCCGGACACCGCGGGGATCGGCACCTTCGAGCCGCCCGACCCCGTCGAGCCCGACGAGCCCGAGGACCCGGACGAACCGGAGGAGCCCGAGGAAGACCCGGACGACCCCGACGTCGAGTGCTGCGAAGCCGCCTGAGCCGCCGCCAGCGCCGCGGCCTGCTGCTTCTGCTGCGCGGCCAGCAGAGCGGCCCGCTGCTGCGCCTGCAGCGAGTTCAGCAGCGCCTGGGTCTTGGCGACGTCGCCGTCGAACTCCTTCTTGGTGGACTCGGCGGCCTTGACCTGCTGGTCCAGCAGCGCCATCTTGGCCGCCGCCTCCCTGGCCTTGGTCGCCAGGTCCGCCTTCTGCTGGTCCAGCAGCGCCAGCGTGTCGGCGTTGTTCGCGGTGACCCGCCCCACGGTGGCCGACATGGTCAGCATGGTGGAGGGGTTGGCCTGCAACATCAGCTGCAGGGTGGGGTCGATGCCGCCGTTGCGGTACTGCTCGGCGGCCAGGCCGCCCAGGCGGGTCTTGGTCTGGTTCATGTTCGCCTGCTCGGCGCTGATCTGGCCGTTGATCCCGTCGACCTGCTGCTGCAGCTTGGCCTGGGCGTCCTGCGCCGCGTTGTAGGCCTCGTCGGCGTGCGCCTCCTGCTGGTACAGCTTGTTCAGCTGGGCGCTGACCTGGTCGATCGTGGGCTGCGGCTCGGCGTTGGCGACGCTGGGCACCAGGACCATGGTCCCGGCCGCGGCGGCGCCCAGGGCGAGCTTCGTGGACTTTCGGGCACGCGGACGACGATGTCGGGCATTGACAGTCATGCGAGCTTCTGAGCTCCGTCTCCTCCTAGTCCGCCTACCGGGTTAGCTGACGGATTCGGGCCGAGAAGTAGCCCTACGGTCGCACGCACACACATGACGGCGTGTGCACGCCGACCGATTCACCCCTATGGCGCCACCCCCGCTCTTCGCGTGGGCCACGCCGACGAACCTGGTTCCCCGGCTCCGCGTGGTGTGCGGACTCGGCGGTGCCCCGACGCCCGGAACCTGGCGGTCCGTTGGGAGCGGCGAAGCCCTGAGGACGTTAGTCACCCACCGTCTGCCTAACAAGTGACAAGTCCATGATTCGTTCAGCGAACGCTTAGATTCAGGCCACGCTTCGGGCAGGGGTGTGGACGCGCTGTGAACGTCACGGTTGGCCCAGGCCCGCCGCTTTCGGGCGCGACCTGGGCTAGAGCGACTGATGTCCGGTTAGCGGAAAAAGCGAATCCTGCGACGTTTGTTGCCCGTGGTTGTGACGTCGGTCTCAAACGCCCGCTCGCCCTTGTCGTCACGGAACACCCGCACCGGGAGCATGGCGGCGTTCACAGGGTGTGCCTTGTCGTCATCGGCCGGACTCTTCACGGACACCGGAGGCAGCACTATCTCGACCGGTTCGCCGTTCATGTCCGGCAGGACAGCGCCGACGACGCGGACCTCCTGCGGCTCCTTCGGACCGGACTTGGCACCCGGGCCGTACAACAGGTTGCTTATCTCCAGCCACGTCTCCTCGACGTGGGAGATGAAGTCCAGCCCGCGCCGGCCCAACGGGGCGTCGCCGACCGCCTTGGCGTTGAACCGGCCGTAGCCCAGGATCCGGCCCAACAGATCCCGCTCCACCCGCATGTCGTTGACCTTGCCCAGCGGCAGGGCGTCGTAGGACCGGGTGATCACGCCGTGGGTGTGCAGGATCCGCTTGTTCGTGACGATCAGCAGGTCCCCGTTCCACACCGCGAGATTCCAGGCCATATAGAGGAAGGCGATCCCGGCCACCGCCCAGGCGCCGAGCCGGAACTTGCCGGCGCCGGGGGTGGAGAAGATGTCGATGCCCATGGCGGCCAGCGCCAGCACCACCGCGATCAGCACCGGAATGATGATCGCGGCCAGATGATGGCGCACCGCTATGACCAGTCGCTCACCCGGGACCAGGAACCGCTTGGCGCGGCCCTCGAGTTCCGGTTTGAGCAGCATCCGCCCATACAGCGGCGGCGATGAGTCGGACACGTCGGGTTACCGTCTCGCCGATCAGCTCGAAACCAGGTTGTGGAACGTATCACCGAGGGTGTGGCCGACACCGGCCACCCAGTTCAACGCTCCCTGGGCGATGTTGCCCGCCCCTGACGGGTTCTGGACCACGAAGTAGATCAGGAAGAGCACGATGCCCCACTGCACGGCCGGCTTGAGTTTCACGTCAGATCCCCTTACATCTGGACGGTCGAGGTGCCGCGCGACCGGAAGTCAGCATCATGCGAGGCGTTCCCGGTTCACTCTTACCTAACAGCTTCCCCACTGTGTCAAAGCCTAGCCCGGACCGACGGTTTTGGCCGTGTCCGGGACCAAGGCTGACCATAACGACTCAGTGGACTTCTGTGTCAGGGGGCACACATACGCTGCATTCCCCGGCTAGGTTGATCGCATGCAGATCGGTGTCTTGACCGAAACCGCCCCTTTTGAGCGCCGGGTGGCGCTCACCCCCGAGTCCGCGGGACGCCTGATCGCGGCCGGTCACAGCGTGTACGTCCAGTCCGGTGCGGGTCTGGCCTCCGACGAGGACGACGACGCCTACCGCGCCGCGGGCGCCGTGATCGCGAAAAGCCCGGAAGAAATTTTGGGAAACATCGATCTCTTAGCCGCCGTCGGTCAACTCGATCAGCAGACTGCCGCCAAACTCAGGCCCGGCACGGCGGTGGTCGGCCTGTCCTCTCCCAAGGACGGCCGCGGCCCGGCCGGCGTCCTGGTGGACCGGCACGCCTCCTTCTTCGCCCTGGAACTGCTCCCCCGCATCACCCGCGCGCAGTCCATGGACGCCCTGTCCTCCCAGGCCATGGTGGCCGGCTACCGGGCCGGCCTGATCGCCGCCGAACGGCTGCCCCGTTTCTTCCCCCTGCTGATGACGGCGGCCGGGACCGTGCCGCCGGCGAAGGTCCTGGTCCTGGGCGCCGGGGTGGCCGGTCTGCAAGCCATCGCCACGGCCAAGCGGCTGGGCGCGGTGGTGGAGGCGTACGACGTGCGCGCCGCCGCGGCCGAGGAGATCCGCTCGCTGGGCGCCAAGGCGATCAGCTTGGACATCGAAAGTCAGACCTCTGCCAGCGGCGGTTACGCCAGCGAGCAGGCCACCGACGCCGCCGACCGGCAACGCAAGGCCCTGGCACCGTACGTGGCCGCCGCCGACGCGGTGATCACCACCGCCGCGGTCCCCGGCCGGCCGGCCCCGCTGCTGGTGACCGCGCAGATGGTGGAGAAGATGCGGACCGGATCGGTGATCGTCGACCTGGCCGCGGACAACCCCAACGGCGGCAACTGCGAGGTGTCGCGGCCCGGTGAGGACATCCGGCACCACGGCGTGCTGGTCCACGGCGGCCGCAACATGCCCAGCCAGCTCGCCGCGCACGCCTCCCGGCTGTACGGCACGAACATGTCGGCCTTCGTCCTGGCCATCTGCCAGGACGGAGTGCTTGTATCAACTCCCGAGGGCATCGCCGCCGACGAGATCGCCGCCGCGTGCTGCGTGCTGCTGAAGGGTGAGTTCAGATGAGTTCCACAGCGTGGTTGACGGTCTTCGTGCTGGCCGTCTTCCTCGGCTTCGAGGTCATCTCCAAGGTCTCCTCGATCCTGCACACCCCGTTGATGTCCGGCGCCAACGCGGTGCACGGCGTGATCCTGGTCGGCGCGATCATCGCCACCGGCTCCACGACCTCCAACGTGCAGTTGGTGATCGGGCTGCTGGCGATCGTGCTGGCCACGGTCAACATGGTCGGCGGGTTCGCGGTGACCGACCGGATGCTGGGGATGTTCGCGAAACCTAGGCGGGCTCCCGGCGATCCGGGGTCCGGTGGCGGTTCCAGGGCTGGGTCCGGCGGCGGTTCTGGGTCCGGTGCCGGGGCGGCGGCTGCCGCGGCGCCCTCGGCCTCCTCGGCGTCGTCGGGTCCCGGCGCTTCCTCCGGGAAGGGCGCCAAGTGAGCAGCGCGTGGCGGGACACCGCGTACCTGATCGCAGGGATCTGCTTCATCCTCACCCTCAAGGGTCTGTCGGCACCGCGCACCGCGCGTATGGGAACCGTGATCGGGGCCTGCGGTGCCACGCTGGCGGTGATCGTCGCCCTGACCACGCCGCATCTGAAGCACCTGGGGCTGATCATCGGGGCGATCGTGGTCGGCGCCGCGATCGGCCTGCCGACCGCCCGGCAGGTGCGGATGACCGCGATGCCGCAGTTGGTCGCGCTGTTCAACGGCGTCGGCGGCGGAGCCGCGGCGCTGGTGGCCGCCGTGGAATTCCTGCGGCCCGGCAAGGACATCTCGCACGCGGCCACCGCGAACCTGGCGGCGACCGCGTTCACCATCCTGGTCGGCGCGGTGTCCTTCTCCGGATCGCTGATCACCTTCGCCAAGCTGCAAGAGCTGATGACGACCCGTCCCGTGGTGCTGCCGGCGGGACGCTGGCTGACGATAGGGGTCGCGGCGGCCAGCGTACTGCTCGGGGTGTTCCTCGTGCCGTGGCCGAGCACCGTGCTGATGGTGCTGTTGGCACTCGTGGCGCTGGCCTTCGGCGTGCTGTTCGTACTGCCGGTCGGCGGCGCGGACGTGCCGATCGTGATCTCGCTGCTGAACGCGTTCACCGGCCTCACCGTCGCCGCCAGCGGCTACGTGCTCGACAACACCCTTCTGGTGATCGCCGGCACGCTGGTCGGCGCGTCCGGGACCCTGCTGACCCGGATGATGGCCGCCGCCATGGGACGTCCGCTGACCGGGACACTGTTCGGAGCCTTCACGGCCACGGCCGGCGGTCCTGCGGCGAGCGGCGACGGCGCCCCGCGGCCGGTGCGGACTTCCTCGCCGGAGGACGTCGCCATCCTGCTCGGGTACGCACGCAAGGTGGTCATCGTCCCCGGCTACGGGCTCGCGGTCGCGCAGGCCCAGCACACGGTGCGTGAGGTCGCGGACCTGCTGACGTCGCGCGGGGTGCAGGTGTCGTACGGGATCCACCCGGTCGCGGGTCGAATGCCGGGGCATATGAACGTGTTGCTGGCTGAGGCGAACGTGCCTTACGAGTCGTTGCTGGAGCTGGACGCCGCGAACTCCGAGTTGGCTTCGGCGGACGTGGCTGTGGTGATCGGGGCGAACGACGTGGTGAACCCGGCGGCGCGGCAGCCTACGGGTTCTCCGATCTCCGGTATGCCGATCCTGGATGTGGATCAGGCGCAGCAGGTGGTGTTCTGCAAGCGGTCGTTGCGGCCCGGGTTCGCCGGGGTTGAGAACGAGTTGCTGTACGCGCAGAACACGTCGCTGTTGTTCGGGGATGCGAAGGAGAGCATGGCGAAGGTGTTGGCGGCGCTTAAGACGCAGTAGGGGCGTGTGTGGGGATAGGAAGTAGCGGAGACGCCTGTGGGGCCGGTTCTACCGGCCCCACAGGCGTTTTTCGGCTTGCTGGTACCCCAAACCTCAGTTGGTATCTCTAGACCTTCTCAGAGCTTCTCTAGACCCTCTCTAGAGCTTCTCTAGGCCTTCTCTCGACCCTCTCTCGACCCTCTCTAGGCCGAGACGGTGCCGTAGAGACGGTCTCCAGCGTCGCCGAGGCCCGGGACGATGTAGCCGTTCTCGTTGAGGCGTTCGTCGATGGCCGCCGTGACGATCGCCACGGGAATGTCGAGGCCGGACAACGCTTCCTGCACGGCGGCGACGCCTTCGGGCGCGGCGAGCAGACAGACGGCCGTCACCGAGGCCGCCCCGCGCTCGGCGAGCAGGCGGATCGCGGCGATCAACGTGCCGCCGGTGGCCAGCATCGGGTCCAGGAGGTAACACTGGCGGCCGGCGAGGTGCTCCGGCAGGCGCGTGGCGTAGGTGGAGGCCTGCAACGTGTCCTCGTTGCGGACCATGCCCAGGAAGCCGACCTCGGCGGTCGGGAGCAGGCGGACCATGCCGTCGAGCATGCCGAGGCCCGCCCGCAGCACGGGGACCACGAGGTGCCGCGGGCCGCTGAAGGTGACCCCGCGCGCCTCGGCGACCGGCGTGACCACCGTGGTCGGCTCCACCTGCGCGTTGCGGGTGGCCTCGTAGGCCAGGAGCGTCACCAACTCGTCGGCGAGCGAGCGGAAGGTGGGGGTGGCGGTGCGCGCGTCCCGCAGCAGCGTCAGCTTGTGAGCTACGAGCGGGTGGTCGACGACATGAATGGACACGGTGGGCATGGGCAAACGGTATCCGACGAGCCGGGGCACTGCACCGGTAAGCACTGGACAAGCACATACGGTGACAAGGTAACCTCTCAAAAAGGTCAAACCGCCGGCTTCCGGAAGGAGACCGGCGCAACGGGAAGGCGGTGACATGCAGATGCCCGCAGACCAGCCGCAACCACGACCGCAGCCCGCACCAGCGCCGCGCGAGGCCCGCGACCGCAAGCGCCGTCGCGAAGACTTCCTCGCCGACCTGGCCGAGGCCCAGCGCCTGCGCGAGCGCGTCGCCCCGCGCCGGGCGCGGATGGCGCGGCTCAGGCAGCAGCAACTGCTGCGGACGTTCTTCTACTAGAGGTTCGGGCTTCGGCGGTTCGAAGCGCAGCCCTCGGGCCCGCGGTCTCGGGGCTCGACCGGGAGCGGCTCAGCTCCTTCCACCTCCCCACCAACCGGCGCTTTTTGTGAGGCTCATCGCGTGTGGCATCAGTCACACCCCACACACCGGCCGATGACGTCCAAGCCCCGCCGACCGACCACACTGGACCCATGACCACGCCCACCCAGCGCCGCTACGAACCCTGGATGCGCCTGGCCCTGGCCGAAGCAGCCGCCGCCGAGGCCACCGGCGACGTCCCCATCGGAGCCGTCATCCTCGACCCCACCGGCACCGTCATCGCCACCGGCCGCAACACCCGCGAAGCCGAAGGCGACCCCACCGGCCACGCCGAGATAGTGGCGATCCGAGCAGCAGCCCAAGCCCTCCAGCACCAAAGAGCACAAGGGGCACCACAAACCGACCCCGAACCACACACCAAAGACTGGCGCCTCACCGACTGCACCCTGGTCGTCACCCTCGAACCCTGCACCATGTGCGCCGGCGCCATCGTCCTATCCCGCCTCACCCGCGTCATCTTCGGCGCCTGGGACCCCAAAGCAGGAGCCGCAGGCTCCCTCCACGACGTCCTCCGAGACCCCCGCCTCAACCACAGCCCCGAAGTCGTCCCCGGCGTCCTCGAACCCGAGTGCAAAGCCGCCCTCGACCACTTCTTCGACCACCGCCGCCAAAAGTGACCGAGCCACGCCCCCAGATCCGGTAAGGTATCCCACGGTGACGTGTCCGAGCGGCCTAAGGAGCACGCCTCGAAAGCGTGTGAGGTGCAAGCCTCCGTGGGTTCAAATCCCACCGTCACCGCTTTAAAAACAGCCCCTGAGCTGCGGAAACGCAGGGCAGGGGCTGCTTCTCGTCTTGGCACGTCAGTGCGACTGATCCGTCTCAGTTGCGCTTCCAGTTGCAGATAGCTCTCCTGAGACAGTTTGAGACGGTTTGATCGCCAACTGAGACGGACTCGGGGCCAACTCGCCGACACCCCACAAGAGCGTTCCTACACGCGAAGCAGCGTCTCGCTGGATCACACCGGTCACGTGCTGATAGCGCTGAGCGTTCCGCGTGTCTCCCCACCCCATGAGGGACTGGGTCGTGCGCTCGACGATCCCGGCGCGCAGCAGAAGGGTCGCTGCGGTATGGCGGGCATCATGCAGACGGCCGTCTCGGAGCCCTGTCTCCCGAAGCAGTTCCTTCCATTCAGCCCAGTCGTTCCGCGGGTTCACCGCGTCGCCGTTCTCGGTCGCGATAACCCAACCCTCGTCCAGCCACCGGTCACCCGCCGCTACACGCTCTTCCTCCTGCGCCACGCGATGCATGCGGACGACGACAGCGATCGGCCCGGGGAGCGCCCACGAGCGGCGGCCGGCTTTCGACTTCACCGGACCCGTCTTGGGCCTCTTGGAGATACGGGCAGGACAGTGACCGGCGTACGGCCTTTGGCAGGGCTCAGAGCATCCATGGGCGTATCGCGGACGAAGCCGATTGCGACGAACGCGAAACCCTTCCTCGCCAACGATGTCCAGATCGAAGTCCTCCCACTTCAACCCAAGCGCCTCGCCCTGCCTCAGTCCGAAGACGAGCGCGAGAACCCACCGCAGTCCGTTCCGACGCTCCATAGCCGCTCCTAGGAGAAGCTGCACCTCCTCAAGGCTGTAGGGCTCGATCTCCTCTTCCTCGATCCGCGGAGGCTTCGCAAGCGCAACAGGGTTCTTCGATGTGTGGCCACGTGCACAAGCCACTCCCCAAGCCGTCCGTGCTGTTCGGTGAACGTGATGTGCCGTCGCCGGCTTGGCTCCGTTCTGCATCATCGTCAGGTAGAGGCCTTCGAACCACTCCGGCGGCACCGCGTCGAGCCAGTGTTTCGACAGCCCCGGAACGAGGTGCTTATACACATCGGTCCGGTAGCCCTCGGTCGTCGAGTCTCGTACCTGAAGCGGGACAACGTTCTCCACCCAGTGGATCAGCCAGTCGCCAGCCCTCCAGCGCCGCCCGGCCTCTCGGATCGCGCCCTCATCTCGGGCCTTCGTCAGCTCTTTAACCTTCTTGCGGAGCGCCTTCTCGCTCTTGGACATCCGATGCCGCCGATCCGGGCTGCCGTCCTTCAGGACACCGACGGTCACCCACCCATGCCAGCTCTGATCGGTCTCACTGAAGTAGATCGAGTTCTCACCGTTGGGCACCCGAGTACCCTCCGGACGACGGCGCGGTGTGCCCCGCCTGCCCTTGGCCTTGGACGTCGCCGAAACTGACCGCTTCGCCCCGGTTGCTGGAACACTCTCCCGTTTCGGCCCGTCGAGTCCTCCACTGCCAGCCATGAAGTCCGCAATCGCTTGTTCGGAGATGCGACGCGAACGCCCCTCGCCTTGGGTCGCGATCTCTCCAGCTTTGATTCGGCGGTACAGCTGCGCTCGCGACATCCCAAGTTCTCTCGCCGCCTCTTCGACCCGAAACGTCACCGGATCGTCGTCATGCTGGCCGGCCAGCCCACAGAGCATGCTTCCCCGTCTCCTTCTCGTGCGTGTGATCCGTCGTTCTTGCCGTCCTCGACGAAGAGTGCTGGTGGCGCCGCCGAGCCGACGCCACCAGCGATCAGGCCCGCTTAGGCAACGGTTTCGGCCTCAACCGTCACGCGCGCCTCGTACGCTTCGAGCGCATGCCGCGAGATGCGAATCGCTCCCTGCCCTGGCCCCACCCGGAAGATCGTGATGCGCTTTCCCTTGATCTCCCGATAGATCGTCGAGTTGTCGACGCGGTACCTGGCTGCAACCTCAGCGACTGTGAAGGACTGCGGCGTGCTCGGCATCGTCGACTCTGCGGACTCGCCGTTCCGACTGTCCACTTGCTGGCTCCTTCTCCTACTCGTGCGCTGGACAGTTCGGTCTCAGGACCCGCAGAAACAAGTTGGCAACTCATCACGATATGTTGACAACTCATTGCCATGAGTCAACACCCAGGGCCGTTCGCGATCAACTACCGACACCGGCAGATTCGTGTCGTGTCGCAGGCTCCGCGCTCTCCGCAGAGCTCGCCAACTTGAGGACCACAACGTCGGTACGTCCGGCTGCTGCGCATCGCACTCGACAGAAGCTGCCTCGTGCAGCGTCGTCATCAGACTCGACGACGCGGAAGTCCAGTCCCACGCCCAGCTCGGACAAGAGGTCCGCCAGAGACCAGCAAACCCGATCTCGTTCCCGGGCCGTGATGACGACGTGCCCGTCAGCCCGCAGCAGGCCCCGCGCGGCATGTAGCGCCTCAGAGAACCGATCCAGAACTCCTGAGGCATCCGGACGCCCATGCGTCCCGAGCACACCGGCCCGAGCGAGATCGATGAGGACGAGCGAGACCTTCCCCAACGAGTCGGGCCCGACGAGTTCGGGAACGTCGGCCAACTCACCGACGACCACCGCAGCGAATCCCGGGCCGCCATGCGCTGTGGCGCTGACCACTGCCTCACGGGCCTCCCGCGCCAGCCGCGAGTTGCGCTCAACGCCGATCGCGAGCCGATCAGCACGGATCGCCTCGACCAACGTAGAGCCAGCCCCACAACCGAGATCGACGACCAGCCCCTGCGGCTCGGTGTAGCGCGCGATAGCCAACCCCGCGACTGTTTGCCGGGAGTCTTCGGAACCCACAGCACGCCTGAAATCTGACATGGACGCCTCGCTTCATGCTGACGATCCAGGCGCACTGTGACGCCAAGATCTTGGGATGTAGTCAGCACCGAAAGCCCGCGAGCGGGCGTCGAGGGGTCAGCGCCATATGGGTGATGGACGCCGCGGCTTCCGGGCCCAATTGCAACGGCCGGCATTCGCTGCCTGCGAGACATATCCCAGAGCTCTTATTCACTGCCCAGCGCGGCAGCGATCAGCCCCCAGGGGCCGGCTCTAGGTACCGAGCAGCGCCAACCGGGTGATCGCGAGCCAGAACACCGAGAGTTCAGACCGACGGCTCATCAGCGGCGACTCAAAAACCCGATCAGGCCGTACCGATGGTCACGCAGATCTGAGCCGTCCTTGAGGGGATCACTGCAACCACCGTCTGGCCCTCAACGCTCACAAGACATCACCAAACTCGCAGGTCACGAACGCTCACTGACGAGACCTGGACCAGGTCCCAAGCGAACCGATCCTTTGACGATCGCTTGAGGGCCAGCGAGCCCCATGAGCGGCGGAATCCATCCGCTGACCTCATGGAGGTGCCCTCGTGGGCCGCTACACCGTCTCTCCTTCCGCGCTGGACCTGGCTGCCGAATCGTTCAACACCCTGTGCGCGAGCTCGGTTGCTCTCTCACTCGACACCACCGGGCTCTCTCCCGACCTGCCCGCCGCAGCCGTCCCCGTCAACGAGCTTCAGCGGCTCCTGTTGGCTGGTGCGTCCCAGGCCGCGCGCGACGCTGTGTGGGCCGAGGTGATCCGCCGCGCCCGCCACGACAAGACGTGGCTCCTGGCCGCCGCCGGCATGGCGTTGCCCGCGCTTCGGAACGTCGCAGCCGGGCTCGCACACGGCTTCGACGGAGAGGTTGAGGAGTTGGACGCCGAGATCCTTGCCGGGTTCCTCGCCCACGTGGTCGTCGTGGACGTCGAGTCGCCCGGCATCATGACGAAGCTCCGGTGGGCGGCCTACCGCGCGGGCCACGCGTTCGTCGTCGCGCACCGTCGGACAGCCGAGCACGAAGAGGAGATCTCCGAGAAGACCTGCGTGCTGAGTCCTGCGGGCCACCCTGATCTGGTTCTCATGCGAGCGGTGGCGGCCGGGGCCATCTCGGAATCCGACGCCGAGCTGATCTCCGCAACGCGGCTCGGTCGCGTCGATATGGAGGACTACGCGGCCCAGCTCGGCGTCTCGTACAACGCCGTGAAGATCCGCCGCCAGCGCGCGGAAGCACGGCTGGTCGCGTTCGTCACCGGCACCCAGCGTCCACGGGCCCACGAAGCCCGGGTCCGCGCAATCCAGGCTGCTCAGCGGCCTATTCAGCGGCCTGCTCTGAGCCGATCGGCTGAACTCTCGCCCGCCGCCTGACCCCTGGACGCGGTCCCGCTCGGCTTTCGGTCGCGAAGGCAAACCACCGACGCGCAGGAGATCAGAGCCATGACCCGCTTCCTTCGAAACGCCGCAGTCCTATCAGCCGGCGTACTCACCGCAGCCAGCATCGGAATGGTGCCGGCTGCGGCCGACGTCTCGCAGCCTCCGACCCCGGCGACGATCACCGTCCCAGCCGATGCGACCGAGGCACCGCCGGAGCTCATGCCCTTCTTCACCCCGACCGGCATGGCCGCCGTGCCGCCAGACGACCCGGCGGCCCCGGTCGCGGTCCTCGCAGACCAGCTGCGAGCCGCAGCGACCCTGCCCCAGGTGATGAACAACGTCCGGGACTGGATCATCGGGCTTCTGTCGGGCCTGGCGACTGTCTTGGTCACCATCGGCGGCCTGCGCTATCTGCTGGCCGGCGGCAACGAGAGCGAGGTGATGAAGGCCAAGGGAGCACTGAAGTCCGCGGCCTATGGCTACGCACTCGCCGTACTCGCGCCGGTCCTGGTCGATGCCCTCAAGTCGATGGTCGGCGCCTCGTGAACGAGCGGCCGAGGCCGCGGTGGATCTCGATCCTTTCGTTGGCGGCTTCGGTGGTCGTGCTGGTGGTGTGCACGATGATCGGGTCTGCTCGTGCGGATGCTGCCGCGAGCGGATCGGCTGCTGCCATCGCTCCTCACCGCGCGGCGACCGCAGCGACGGCCCCGGCACCTGTCCCGCCGCCCGCTCCGACCCCTGCGCCCGGCATCTACGGCCCGCTGGTCGGCGGCGGGTCGATGGCACCACCGTCGCCGGCCCCGGGTTCCTTCGGCTCCGAGCACTCGGACCCGTCCTGGTGGGACATCCCGGGCCAGATCGAGAAGGCGATCGACACCTGGCTCGGCGACCTGGTGAAGTCGGCCTTAGACCCGGTGCTTCACCTCGTTACCTCCTCGCTGCTGTCGAGCCCCGACCTGAGCAGCGGCAGAGTCGCAAGCATCTGGACTTCAGTAGCGGTCCTGGCGAACACGCTTTACGTCCTCTTCATCCTGGCCGGTGGCGTGATCGTCATGGCCCACGGAGGACTTGAGGCCCGCGGCTCCCTCAAAGAGATCGCGCCCCGGCTCGTCATCGGCATCGTCGCTTCGAACGCTTCCCTGTGGCTGATCTGCCAGGCGGTGTCACTCGGGAACGCGCTCGTTGGCGCCCTCATGAACGGGAAGGTGTCGACCGAAGGCATCGGCTCTCGGTTGACCACGCTCATCGTCTACGAGGTCTTCCTCCCCGGCGGAATCGGCGAGCTCTTCCTGGTCGTGATCGGCGGCGTCATCGCCGCGCTAGGCGTTGCGCTGGTCGTCACAGGGCTTGTCCGAGCCGCAGCGCTCATGGTGCTGGCAGCCGGCGCACCCCTCGCCTTTGCCTGTCACGCGCTTCCGCAGACCGAAGGACTGGCCAAGCTGTGGTGGCGAGCCATCGCGGGATGCCTGGCAACGCAGGTCGTTCAAGCTCTGGTCCTGGTCGTCTGCATACAGGTCTTCTTCGACCCGAACGCGGACAACGAACTGGGCCTGCCAACCAGCGGCGGACTGACGGACCTGCTGATGTGCCTGGTCTTGTTCTTCCTCCTGATCAAGATCCCGGTGTGGACCGGCCGCATCGTCCTCAACCGCAGCGCGTTCGGGCCCACACGGGTCACGAGCTTGGCGCGCAGCTACTTGCAGTACCAGGCCTTCGGCGCGATCACCAGCCGCTTGAATGTCGGGCGCCGCCAATCCCGACCGGGCAGCGGCGGCCCCCGGTTGCCCCCGCCTCCGCCGACTTCGCCCGGCGGTGGTCCCGGACCTGGCCCCCGACCGTGCACCGGACCGGGTCACGGCAAGTTCGGTCCGCTGCCGCCGCTGCCTGGCGAACCGCGAAGTGCAGCGCCATCGCAACCGGCCGCCAACGCATCAGACCCCGCAGCTGCGGATCGGCCGGCCAACGACACGCCTCGAAGCCTGCGGGTCCAGCCGACACCGCCCCGGCCTCCGACAACCGCCGCGAAGCCTCCGCCCCCGCGCCCTATGCGATCGCCCACGGTGCCGCAGAAGTCGGCACAGCCCCTTCGCGAGAGCCCAGCCTCGCCGGGCCTTCGGCCTCCGGTGGGCCCCATCAAGAAGCCGTCAAAGTCACCGGCCAGCCCTCGCGTAGTGCAGCCCACAAACACCGTCAAACCCCAGGTCAGACCTTTAGGCGAAAGGTGACACCTCGTGTCGGATGATTCAGCCGGATACAGCGCGGTCCGTATCCCCACCGATGTCAGCCGCCCCGATCGGGTGCTCGGGCCAGCGACGGCCCGGCAAGTCGCGATCGTGGGCGGCACAGCGGCAGTGCTCTGGTGCGTATGGCTCGGCGTGCGCGTGTGGGTCTCGCCGTTGGTCTTCCTGGTCCCGGCCGTGTTCGTCCTGGTGGTCGTTGGCGTTGCCATTTCCACTGAACGCGACGGCCTGAGCATCGACCGCCTCCTAGCCGCAGCGCTCAGGCAGATGCGCTCACCTCGGCGCCAGGTAATGGCGCCGGAAGGCCTGATGCCGCCGCCGCCGCTTCTCTCCGACGCTCTGAGCGAGTCGCCGTCGCCGCGCTCACCCGCGCCGCTCTCGCTGCCGATCACCGGCCTCGACGACACCGGCCTGATCGACCTCGGCACCGACGGGACCACCTTGATGGCCGGCGCGAGCACCATCAACTTCGGGCTGCGCACCGCCGACGAGCAAGACCTTCTCCTTGGCGGCTTCGCTCGCTGGCTCAACTCCCTCAGCGGACCGACACAGATCACGTCAACCAACGCCCCGGCCGACGTGAGCGGCTTCGTCAACACCCTGCGCGACCAGGCAAATAGCCTTCCGCATCCCGCCCTCGGCCACGCAGCCCAGGAGCACGCCGACTTCCTTGGCGGTCTCGCCTTGACCCGGGTTCTGCTGGCCCGGAGCATCCATCTCGCGCTACGCGAGCAGGGCAAGGCCGCCGCTCAGCGGGTCGCCCGTCGCGCCGAGGACGCCGTCAGTCACCTCGCCGCCTGCGAAATCCGCGTCACGCCACTCGGCCACGAGGCCGCCTCCGCCGATCTCCGTGCACTGCTCGACCCCTCTGGAGTCTGATCGTGTCCTCACTCACCGCAGCACTCAGCGTGCTGCCCATCTGGGCGAAGCGGCCCGCGACTCAAACGCGGAACGTCCTGGGCCTGGGTCCGTCCAGCCTCGAAGTGGGCACCCACACCCTCAAAGTCGGTGACACCTTGGCCGCGACCTTCGCGGTCGCCGACTACCCGGCCGAGGTCTCCGCCGGCTGGCTGGAACCGCTGCTGAGCTTCCCCGCGCGGATCAGCGTCGCCGTCCACATCGAACCGGTCCCGGGCCCGATCGCCGCGGACCGCTTGCGCAAGCAACGCGCCCGACTCGAATCCGGCCGCCGACACGCGGCCACCCACGGGCACCTCGACGACCCCGCGACCGAGGCGGCCGCCGCTGACGCGCGCGAACTCGCTTACCGGGTCGCCTGCGGGGAGGGAAAGCTGTTCGGCGTCGGGATCTATCTGACGCTCCAGGCCGACAACGCTGATGAGCTGGCCGAACTCACAGCTCAGGTCCGGTCCCTCGCGGAGGGGATACTGCTGCGACTAGTCCCGGCGACGTTCCGGACGGTTCAGGGCTGGTGTTCGGCGCTGCCCCTGGGCCTGGACCTGCTGAAGATCCGGCGGACGTTCGACACCGAGGCGCTGGCGACGCTGTTCCCGTTCACGTCCGGCAACCTGCCGCTACCGCAGAACTCGACGTCGGCGGTACTCCTCGGCGTCAACGCGACCGACTCCGGGTTGGTGATGTGGGACCGCTGGGCGGCACCGAACCACAACTCGGTGGTCCTGGCCCAGTCCGGCGCTGGCAAGTCCTACCTGGCCAAGCTCGACGTCCTCCGGAACCTCTACCAGGGCGTTGAGGTCATGGTCATCGACCCTGAGCAGGAGTACGCCCGGCTCGCACACGCGGTCAGCGGAACGGTCGTCAGCCTGGGAGCGCCCGGCGTCCGCATCAACCCCTTCGACCTCCCTGGCGCTGGTGACAGTTCCGACGCGATCCGTCGCCGGGCCTTGTTCGGGCACACGGTGGTGTCCGTGCTCCTGGGCCGGGATCTGACCGCGGGCCAGCATGCCGCGTTGGACGGCGCCATCCTCGGCGCCTATGAACGGGCGGGGATCACCAACGACGCCCGGACCCACCGCCGTCCTGCCCCGACCCTGCGGGACGTCGCCGAACTTCTCGCCGCTTCCAATGCGCCGGACGCCGCAGCACTCACAGCCGAACTGGCACCGCACACCTCTGGCTCCTTCTCCGGTCTTTTCGACGGCCCGACCGCACACTCAGCCGGTGGCCATCTCGCGGTGTTCGCGCTGCGCGAGCTGCCCGATGAGCTGAAGCCGATCGGGACGCTTCTCACCCTCGACCTGATGTGGCGCCGAGTATCCGACCCTTCCAACCGGCGCCGCCGTCTGGTCGTCGTCGACGAAGCGTGGTGGTTGATGAAGGAGCCGGCGGGGGCGCGGTTCCTGTTCCGCATGGCCAAGGCCTCGCGGAAGTGTTGGGCCGGGCTTTCGGTCGTCACCCAGGACGCCGCTGACCTGCTCTCGACCGAACTGGGTATGGCTGTCGTCTCGAACGCTGCGAGCGCTGTGCTGCTGCGACAGGCCCCGCAGTCCGTAGACCAGATCACCCATGCCTTCCGGCTCTCGGCCGGTGAGCGCGCGTTCCTGTTGTCGGCCGGCCGAGGCCAAGGCCTGGTCATGCAGGGCAATGCGCGGGCGGCGTTCTCCGCGGTCGCCTCGACCCGTGAGGACGAGTTGTGCACGACCGATCCGGCCCAGCTGGCTCGTCTCGATGAGGAGTGGAGTGCATGAACGGGCCGACCTCGTCCTTCCTCGGGCAGTGGCTGTTGCACCCGGCCGATCTCTTCTCCCGCGCGCTGGCATCGGTCGAACAGTTCGCCTGCGACTGGTGGTCTATCGGCGTCCCCGGGCTGGGCGCCGTGTCCTGTTCAGCCCTCACCTACTGGCACGTCACGCAAGTGCGGCGGCATCAGTCGGTGACGGACGCCGCGGCGCGGTACGTCGTCCTCAAGCTCCCGCCTGAGGTGGAGTCGGGATGCGCCGAAGCGTTCTGGACTCATATCCATGCGCTGCTTCGCCCGAGGTGGCGGCGAGCCCCGAACCGGCAGCCCCATCTCGCTTTCGAATTCCTCTGGACCAGCGGAGGTCTCAGCCTCGGCATCTGGGTCCCCGCCTCGATCTCCGCTGGCATCGTGGCCACGGCCGCCGAGGCCGCATGGCCAGGTGTCCACGTGCAACTCGTCTCGCCAGCTCCAGTCCCGATCACCACCCCGTCCTCGACCGGCGGCCGGCTTCGGCTGGCCAAGCCTGCCTACCTGCCGCTTAAGGTCAAGTACACCTCTGATCCGCTCCGCCCACTGCTGCAAGTCGGCCGCAGACTGCGGCCCTCCGAGAGCGCGTGCGTTCAGGTGCTCGCGCGGCCCGCCGCCCGCCGTCGGGTGCGGCGGCTGCAATTCCAGCTCAACCGGTTCCGCACCCGCACGGTTCGTGAACTGGGCCCGGCGACCCCTCTCGGCACGTTCCTCGACGAGTGGGCACCGAGCCCGAACCCGCGTGCGGGACGGGCCGATCCCGCGCATGCCGCAGCGCTTCGGGCGGCGGTCACGAAGACGATCGGGCCGCTGTGGGCGGTCGAGATCCGGTACGCCGCAGGCACCGAATCAACCGGGCCCGACACAAACAAGCGGCTGCACAGCATCGTCAAAAGCCTGACCTCCTCGTTCGGCATCTTCGCTGAACGGAACAGCTGGGCTCAGCACCGCATGGCCATCCCGGCATCCGCGCTCACGCCGCGTGGGATGGGCCGGGGCGATCTGCTGACGGTCGCCGAACTGGCAGGCATCGCGCATCTCCCGTTGGACGCCGACGCGGTCGGGGTGCCCCGTGCCGGTGCACGCTCAATCGCCCCACCCCCGGAAATCCCCGCAGCGTCCCACAGGCACAAGGTCCTCGGCGATGCGGACACCTCACCAATTCGACCGGTCAGCATCGCAGTCCCGGACACCCGCCAGCACTTCCACATCATGGGTGCGACCAACTCCGGCAAGTCGACGCTGATGGCGCGCATGATCCTCGACGATGTGGCGGCCCGTCGGGGCGTCCTCGTCCTGGACCCGAAGGGCGACTTGGTCGGCGACCTGCTTGATCGAATGCCGACGTCGGCAGCCGACCGGCTGGTCCTGATCGATCCGACAGATTCCGGGCCGCGTCCCTGTCTCAACATCCTGGCGCAGGGCGACCCTGAGCTGACGGTGGACAACCTCGTCGGAATCTTCCGTCGGCTGTTCGCATCCTCCTGGGGTCCGCGGACGGACGACGTCCTGCGGGCAACATGTCTGACTCTCCTGGCCACAGCCCGGGACCGGCCGCCGACGCTCGCGGACGTCTCACAAATGCTGAGCGACAAGGTCTTCCGCGCCGCACGAACCGCAAGCCTCGCCGAGACCGGGCACAGGATGCTTGATCACTTCTGGACAGGCTTCGCCGACCTGTCGGACCAGTCACAAGCCGCCATCACGGCGCCGCTCCAGAACAAACTCCGCGCGTTCCTACTCCGCCGGTTTGTGGCCGACGTCATCGCCCAGCCGCGCTCAACGATCGACCTCGGCCAGGTCTTGGACGGCGGGATCTGCCTGGTCAGGCTCCCGAAAGGCGTGCTCGGCGACGACACGATGCGCCTACTCGGCTCCTTCATCCTCGCCGCCGCATGGCAGGCGACGACCGCCCGTGCCGGCCGGCCCGAGCAAGCACGACCGGACGCAGCGATCTACCTCGACGAAGCCCACAACTTCCTGAACCTGCCCTACAGCTTGGAGGACATGCTGGCTGAAGCCCGCGCTTACCGGGTCTCGTTCACACTCGCCCACCAAAACCTCGCCCAGCTCCCGACCGACCTGGCCGAGGGCATCTCGGCCAACGCCCGGAACAAGGTCTTCTTCACCTGCTCGCCCCAGGACGCCCGGGCACTCGCCGCACATACCGGCCCGCTGCTCGGTGAGCACGACCTGGCCCATCTCGGCGCCTACCAAGCCGCAGCTCGGCTCACGGCGAAGAGCGCGCACGTTCGGGCCTTCACCATGCGGACCCGGCCGGCGCTGCCGGCGATCCCTGGACGCGCTGATGCGATCCGGGCCGTCATCCACGCTGCCGCGCGGGGCCGCTCGTGAGCGTCCGGACGCCAACCCGCCCGATCTCGGTCGCCACCCGGGCCGGCGACCGGCTGACCGAGCGGGACGCGGAGATGTTGCGGCTGCTGGCCGAACACCAGGTCCTCACCGTCGGGCAGCTCGCGGTGGCTCTGTTCCCTGACGTGCGCAAATGTCGGGGCCGCGTAGCTGTGTTGCGGACGCTCGGGCTGGTCGAGACCTTCCGGCCGCCACTCCAGCGCGGATCTTCGCAAGCGCACTGCGTCGCTTCGGCTCGTACCCTCGACCTGCTTTCGGGCGACGGCCAGGGTTCTCGACTACGGCGTCGAGCGGCGCACGACGCCACCGCGATCGCGCTGCGCCCCGATCTCGGGCACCTGCGGGGCGTGAATGAGGTGTTCTGCCAGCTCCTCGGCTACGCCCGGCAAACCGCCGACGCCACGCTCGAAACCTGGCGTTCCGAACGCGCAACGGCTCGCGCGCTCGGTACTCGCCTGCGGCCGGACGGCTTCGGCCGGTGGCGGGAAGGCGGCGCCTGGTGCGAGTTCTTCCTGGAGTACGACACCGGGACCGAGCCGCACGCCAGGCTCCTGGCCAAACTCACCGGATACGCCGATCTCGCCGAATCGGCCGGTGTCTCGTGTCCGGTGCTGTTCTGGCTGCCGAACGCGCAGCGGGAGGACCACCTCCACCGACGGCTCGCGGACCAGCTGCCGCGCGTGCCGGTCGCGACCGCGTACGGCGATCCGTGCCGGACCCATCCGGCCGGTCCGACCTGGCGTCCGGCCTGGCCTGCCACGTCACGACTATCCCTCGCCGCGCTTGGCGCCTCCGCCGCCCGGTATCTCGACGTCCCGCAGAGCTCTCACATCCTGCTTTAGATCGGAGAACGCCATCTCGACGCTCACGAAGACAGCAGTCGGCTGCTCGACCCTCTTCCTGATGTTCGTCGTCCTCGTCAACGCCGCCGCGGCCTCCGTCGCCTCGGCCGCTCTCGATCCCCTCGCAACGGTCTGGAACAGCGCCGCTTCCACGCCGCCCACCGACCGCCGATTCAACCCGGACCAGCAAATCAGCATCCTCGCCGCCGCTGAGGCAGCCGCTCCGAACCCGGCCGCCGCCGCTGCGATCGCCTTCGCCACCCGGCAGCTCGGGCTGCCGTACGTCTGGGGCGGCAACGGGCCGGCCAAGGGCGATGCCGGTTTTGACTGCTCTGGATTGACCATGGCGGCCTACGCGAGCGCGGGAATTGATATTCCACGCACCGCGACCGAGCAGTACCGCCATGGACCGGGCGTACCTCTTTCGCCGTTGAGGCCGGGAGATCTTATCTTCTACGGGAATAGCAGTTTCGCGCACCATGTGGGAATCTTCGTCGGCGCTGGCGTTATTCTCGACGCCCCGAAAACGGGCACGGTGGTACGGCTCGATCCGCTGGCGGCAGACGACCTATTCGCCGCGACCCGACCGACGGCGGACCGCTAGACCGTTGCGAGGTGCGGTCCGGGGACCGGCCCGTGGAGCGTTGCCCGACCCTCTCAAGGTGCCGTCATAGAGCCATCAAACAGCAGGTCGAAGGCGATTTGATGGCCAGTCTCAAAACCCGACGATCGTGTATCTGACGATCGTTACCGTCATCGACGGAGCGTGCAGCAGCCGCGCGCGTCAGCGGCCGGCCCGGCGCCTGACGAGGGTGCAGAGAAGAGGCAGCTAAGAAGTAAAATGTAATTCCAGTCCCCATTAACCATCGACGGTTCGAGGGCACAAATCTCGTGCTCTAAACGGGTGAATATAGAACCGGCAGAACTTGTCTTGAGTGCGAGTCAGGGCCAGAATATAAACAAGCAGAGATTACCGCGCGAAACTTGATCGGTGATCTCGCAATGAATTCGAGGACCCCCTCGGATAGGCACCTGGCCTCAAAACCCTGGTGGACGCGGTTGCACCCGCGCCCACCAGGAACAGGACCGCAAGTTCACCCGTCCGACCGTCTAAATCATGACTGGAGTACCCATGGACCCTGCTCCGATTCTCCCGGATCTCCGGACCGCGCATCGCACGCCACGCGCGACAGGGCCGTTCAACGCCGCATAGGCGCGGCCCTTGCGCAGCTCGCCCTGCGCGTCCCCTCCCCCTCCGCAGGCACCTGACCTGGTCATACCCGCCTGCGCGCGATCCCGAATGGAGCCACCCATGTCCGTTGCCTTCTGCGCCGCATGGATCAACGAAGTCACCCTCGCACTCCCCATCGACTGGACCCGCGACGTCCCCGCCGAGAACTCCGACGGGGACACCGTCTACCTCTCCACCTGCTGGTCCAGCCCCCACTCAGCCGTCACCCTCACCGCCACGGTTTCCAGCACTGGCCAAAGCTCGGCCGACATCTGCTGTAGTAGCTGGAGCGTCGAAGCAGAAAACCTGTCACCGGTAGCCCTCGCCGCAGCGATCGACGCCACCACCACCTACGGCACCCAGCCAGACGCCCCAGACCTGAGCGCTTCCTTCGTCGGCGTCTCGCTCACCTATCACGACTGGCGAAGCGCCAGCTACAGCAACGAACCAGTCGCCATGCGCCGCTGGATCAGCCCCGACGGCAACCGGGTGTTCGACTTCATTCGGCGCAACAAGTCCGGCACCTCCGTCTTCGTAGTCCACCGCGTCAACCCCGGCCACCCGGCCGTCGAAGCCGCGATCACCGCAGACGGCGCTACCCCCGCCGCCGTCCTGCTCAGCCTCGCCATGTCGGCCTGAACATGCCGACCTGCCCGACTCCCACCCCACCGCACGAAACGGCACAACCCGTGACTCAGCCCCACCACCCCGCCGCGCCGGCCGACAATCGGAACGCTGGCGCCCTCATCTCGCTGACCCTGCTGACCTCAGCCGTCGCCTCCATCGTCATCATCGGCTTCCTGGGCTCCTACGGCCCACTCCGTGACGCGTTCCTCGCGATCCACCAAAGCCCCGCCGCCGCCTCGCGTGACCCATGGGCCGTCGACGGACTCATCGCCGTCGCCACCGCAGCAGCGATCTGGCTCAAGAACAAGAAGGTGGCCCACAACTACGCCGTCACCGTCGGCGCCATCACCACCGCCGCCTCGCTCCTGCTGAACTTCCTCCACGGCTGCGGCGTCATCCGCCCCGGCGGCCAAACCGACGGGCCACTACACCCCGCCCTCGTGCTCATCATCACCTCGCTCCCCGTCGGCGCCATCGGCTTCGGATCCCATCTCCTGATCGCCTGCGTCCGGAACTTCCGGTCCCGAGTCCCGCGTACCAGGGATGAGTCCGGGACCGTGGCCATCGGGCATCCGGACCGCGAGACCGCACGGAAAGCCCTGAATGCCAGTCCTGCTGACCACACGCCGGACCGTTCTGTACCGCCCGCGCAAGTCTCCGCGGCCTCCGCCGTCCTGGACGGACCGCGCGCGTACGGGTCCCAGGACCGGTACCGGACTGGCGGCCCGGCCGAGCTTGATCCGGTCCTGCTTGATCTGGGCCGCAAGGCCCTGGCTGGCCTGACACGGGACGGCGTACTGCCGACCCGGGATGCTCTTCGCTCCAGGATGGGCGTGGGGAACAGCAAAGCTTCTGCGGTTTGGACCTACCTCCGCGCAGCAGACGAGCGTCCCAAGGACGGGACTGCGCTGTTCGAGCTCACGGACAGGTCAGCCCCCTAATCAAGTACGCCGGTACGGGACCGTGCCTGAGGTACGGTCCCGTACCACTGATCGCACCGCGCTAGTCCGGCACGCCCTTCTCCGGGACCACAGCACGCCGGCCCTATTCAGACGCCGACCAGCCAAGTTGCCCCACAGCTTGATCGAAGTCCGTGATGGTCTGCTCCACATCGAACCCCGCAACGGCCTGCACAATCAGGTCAATCGACAGCCACCGCGGATCGTTCGGCACCGCGATCACGTACTCGATGCGCTGCCGCGTCGGCACCACGGGCCCGGCGTTGGCGCCGTCATCCTCGTCCTCCTCCGCATCGGCGGCGCTGTGGTCGATCCGCACTGCCACAGATCCCGCGATCACACCCGTGCGAGTACTGGCCGCCCCTCGCGCCACCCGCGCGGCAACCTCGACCGGATCCGGCGCGACCGGCGTCGGAATCACCACCTCGGCAACCAGCACAGCCACACCCGGAAGCGCCGCACCACCCGGTTTCGGCGAAGGCACCAACAACTCAATCCCGCGCCTCGAACGAGCCGCAGCGATCTGCACCGCGAACTGCACGCCAATCAGTGCTCTGATGCCCTCGGCGGCATCGGCGGGGATAGCATCGAACATCACGTCCAGGAAGGCCTTGACGTCCGCCTCGGCGTGTTCATCCAGGCGAATCCGGTACCAGTCCTCCCCGAGGGCGAGACGGTACGTAATCGGTTCGCGCTCAGGGGTTACGGATTCCATGAGCGACTTTGTACACTCATCCATCGTCACGCGTCGAGATCAAGGGGGGACGCCACCACAACGGCGGCGCGCTCACACGCGACGAATCGGGGAGGGTCATCCAGTGGTGCGTCCAACTGGTTGGGACGTGTTGGGCCTGGACAAGGATCCGACACCCGGCGTGGTCGAGACGGTACAGGCTCTGGCCAAGGAGTTCGGGGATTTCTCCCACGACGTCCAGAGCGCCTTGTCTGCGCTGAACTCGTTCGGCGGCGACGCCACGGCACTGTCCTGGGTCGGCCAAACCGCCGAAGCCTTCAAAGCCTCATTCGGCCCCCTGCCGGGCCGCCTGCAAAAGCTCTACATCTCCTACGGAGAAGCCTCCGATGCCCTGACCGCGTACTGGCCGAAGATGCAAGCCGCCCAGAACAAGGCCGATGCCGCGCTCCGCCAAGGCCAAGATGCCGAAGTGGATGTCAGCCGCGCCACCGGCACCGCCAACAATGCCGCCGGCGACCTGAAGACAGCCCAAGCCGGCACCGACCCCAAGGCCACGGCGGACGCTCAAACAGCGCACGACAACGCCCAGAAGGCGCTGTCCGACGCCAAAGGCCGTCTAACGGCCCTCGCCGCTCAAGCTCATCAGGCACACGACGACCTCCAAGGCGCCGCCAAGGAATGCGCCAAGGCCCTGCACCACGCCCAATCCGACGGCATCCACAACAAGCATTGGTGGCAACACGTCGGCGAGATCTTGTCGGAAGTCGGCGGCCAGATCGCCGACTGGGCCGGCGAGATCGGGCAGATTGCCGCCATTCTCGCCCCTGTCCTCAACGGTATCGCCCTGCTCACCGTCGAGATCCCCGGGCTGGATGTCGTCACGGCCAGCCTCGCCGCCGCCGACGACCTCATCGTTGAGACAGCGCCGGAGGTCATGGCCGCGGGCACCGAGATCAAGGCAACCGGCGACGCTCTCCAAGGCCACTGGGGAGGTCTGGCTATGGACGCCGCCGCCATGTTCGCGAGGTCTCGCATGGGCGGCAAAGGCGCAGGCGACGAAGAGCCCGAAGGCCCGCTGGGCGGATCGGGAAGCTCCGTTTCCAGACTCACCAACGAAGAGGACGGGGGCTCCGGGCTCGAAGACCCGGACGACGAGTATGGGGGCGATGAGGAATGGGACGATGAGGATGACAATCGGCCATTTTGGGACAACGGCGGGGATGACGGGGAAGACGACGATTACTCGGACTATGATCAATGGGGCGATGAGCCCAACTTCGAGAAGGGCCTGCGCGGCGACAACACCGCTCACAACAAGAAGGGCCGATGGGCCATGGGTCAGGGTGGTGCCATGACACCGGAGCAGAGGCGCCGGGTCCACGACACCATGAAGGATGGCATGGAGGGCAACGACAACCTCGGCCTGGATGACATCATCGACATCGCCCAATCGGAGTTGGGGGACTAACTGGTGGAGACGACATCGAACGCGCCATCGTCGGGGCGGGTCGCCAAGCTGCGCCAGCAGGTTTCCGCCTGCGTGGGAATGCGTGTACACGCCTCCCAGATGCGAGGTGACAACATCCTGGGCGTCGAGCTTGTTAAGGAGATTGAGAGCTCTTCGGGGAGCAAACCCGATCGTTTGAAGCTCTGGGTCTACACGCCTGCTTGGCGTCTGGACGCTGCTGACCGAGCGCTTGCCGCTTCCGGTGACAACGCCGAGGTCATTGCCGCGGCCCTTACCTCGCTGCCAGGTCAACATGTGACAGCCGTCAGCATCGCGCACCCCAGCCTCGACACGACGTTCACACTCACCGCATGCCGACTACGTATCTTCCCGGTCTACTACGGAAGCGACGAACGGTCGTTCACCTGGACATTGAACTCTGTCCCCGGACGGCGGCTTTTGGCGGTCGGTCCAGGCAGCAACTGGTCCATCAGAACCAGACGAGACCCACAAGGCGGGGGACCGATCGATGAAGAGCCTTGATCAAGGAGAACTCGCCGCGCTGACCGCGCCGCTGGTGGCTCTTCCGGCGTGGGGTTCCGAACTCGGTAGCGTCGGAAGCATGATGACCGTGGAGTTCGGGAACCGGACTGTCGACGGTGACGGGTTCGTTCACGGCTCGTGGCACCTGTGGATCGTGATGGCCGCCTGGCGGTGGGAAACGGATGATCGGGTTCTTGCCGGGTCTGAAAATGACAGGGCAGAGCTGAAAACAGCGTTGCCAGCCTTGAACGGCGATACCTTTCAAAGTGTGCATGTCGACGCGGTCTCCCTTGAGGCCGTCTTCGAGTTCACGCGTTCACGGCTGGCCACGCTTCCGATCTATTCACGCAACCAGACCGAGCTCAGCCTGGAATCCTGGATGCTCTGGACGCCAGACGGATCTGTCATCGTGGCCGACCCGGATCAGGGGATTGTCCTCCAGGAGCAAGCACGATAGACGGGGCGCAAGGGTCAAGGATCGGCAGATTTTGATGAGGGCGTCAGCGTGCATGCACCTACGCCAGACACCGACGTCTCCCGCGCCACCAGCTCCGCCGACAACGTCGCCGCAGACCTGAAGGCGGACCCGGCCGCGAAGCCCACTTGTGTAGAACCGCGATAAGGAGCTTAGGACCCGTCGCCGCTAACAGTCCTCATTTGGGCACCTTCACGAGGCTATAGCCGGCTTTCCCTGCGCGGCCCCTCGAAGCCAGGGCCCCGGAGTGTTTAGGTCTCGACCGGGTTTGAGGTGGTTGTGACTGGCGGGTCTGGAGTGACGAACGAGCACGGCGCTGGGAGATCATGGAGTTCTCTAGGCTCATGATCATCGGAGTGCCG
>NZ_JAAFZA010000119.1 GCF_015356865.1 Catenulispora pinisilvae | reverse complement strand
GCCCCACCCACCCCCGACCAGCGCCTGGCCGACCTGGCCCGGCTGCGCCGCGTCCGCGATCGCATCGACCGCGAGTACGCGCAGCCGCTGAATGTGGAGGCGTTGGCGCGTGGGGTGCATGTGTCGGCGGGGCATCTGAGCCGGGAGTTCAAGGCCGCGTATGGGGAGTCGGTGTACGCGTACCTCATGACGCGGCGGATCGAGCGGGCGATGGCGTTGTTGCGGCGGGGCGATTTGACCGTGACCGAGGTGTGCTTCGCGGTCGGGTGTTCGTCGCTGGGGACGTTCAGTACGCGGTTCGCCGAGTTGGTGGGGATGCCGCCCGGTGAGTACCGGCGGGCCTCGGCTTTTGCGATGGCGGGGTTGCCGGCGTGTGTGGCGACGCGGGTGAGCCGGCCGGTGCGGGTGGCACCGATCAGGATTCGAGAAGCCCGGGTGGGGGCGCCCACCTAGGGTGAAGTGCATGGACCTCACCATCAGTGCAAGTTTCCTGCCCCAGACCGATCCCGACGCGTCGTTGGCCTTCTATCGGGACGTGCTCGGTTTCGAGGTGCGCAACGACGTCGGGTTCAACGGGCTGCGGTGGATCACCGTCGGGCCGATGGAGCAGCCCGGGACGTCGATCGTGTTGTTCCCCCCGGGCGCGGATCCGGGGGTCACCGAGGCGGAGCGGCAGGTCCTGGCCGAGATGATGGCCAAGGGCACATACGCCGTGCTCCTGCTCGCCACCAGCGACGTGGACGGGACGTTCGACCGGTTGCAGGCGGCCGACGCGGAGGTCGTGCAGGAACCGACGGACCAGCCGTACGGGGTGCGCGACTGCGCGTTCCGGGATCCGGCCGGGAACCTGCTCCGCGTCCAGCAGCAGAAGTAGACCCCGGTAGTAGAAGCAGACCCGGTAGCGAAAGCAGATCCGGTAACCGACTCCGCAGCAGCGCCAGGCCATCAGCGAGGAGAACCGCAGCATGCACGCCGCCGACAGCCACGACCTGATCCGGGTCCACGGCGCCCGCGTCAACAACCTCAAAGACGTCAGCATCGAGCTGCCCAAGCGCCGGCTGACCGTCTTCACCGGCGTGTCCGGCTCCGGCAAGAGCTCGCTGGTGTTCGGCACGATCGCGGCGGAGTCGCAGCGGCTGATCAACGAGACCTACAGCGCGTTCGTGCAGGGCTTCATGCCCACGCAGTCCCGGCCCGAGGTGGACGTCCTGGACGGCCTGACCACCGCGATCATCGTGGACCAGCAGCGGATGGGCGGCGACCCGCGCTCGACGGTCGGGACCGCCACCGATGCCAACGCGATGCTGCGCATCCTGTTCAGCCGGCTCGCCGAGCCGCACCTGGGCTCGCCGAAGGCGTACTCCTTCAACGTCGCCTCGATCAGCGGGGCCGGCGCGGTCACGATGGAGAAGGGCGGCCAGACGGTCAAGGAGCGCCGCAGCTTCAGCATCGTCGGCGGCATGTGCCCGCGCTGCGAGGGCCGGGGCGCGGTCAGCGACATCGACCTGGCCGAGTTGTACGACGAGAGCCGGTCGGTCAACGACGGCGCGATCACCGTCCCCGGCTACTCCGGCGGCGGCTGGAACTCTCGGCTGTACGCGGAGTCGGGGTTCTTCGACCCGGACAAGCCGATCAAGAAGTTCACCAAGAAGGAGCTGCACGATTTCCTGCACCGGGAGCCGACCCGGATGAAGATCGCGGGCATCAACATGACCTACGAGGGGCTGATCCCGCGGATCTCGAAGTCGATGCTGTCCAAGGAGCGAGAGTCGCTGCAACCGCACATCCGGGCGTTCGTGGACCGGGCCGTCACCTTCACCACCTGCCCGGACTGCGCCGGGACCCGGCTGTCGGAGGGCGCGCGGTCCTCGAAGATCAAGGGGATCAGCATCGCGGACGCCTGCGAGATGCAGATCAGTGATCTGGCCGAGTGGGTGCGCGGTCTGGACGAGCCTTCGGTGGCGCCGTTGCTGGACGCGCTGTCGCAGACCCTCGACTCGTTCGTCGAGATCGGGCTCGGATACCTCTCCCTGTCTCGTTCCTCCGGCACGCTGTCCGGCGGCGAGGCGCAGCGCGTGAAGATGATCCGGCACCTCGGGTCCTCGCTGACCGACGTCACCTACGTCTTCGACGAGCCCACCGTCGGCCTGCACCCGCACGACATCCAGCGGATGAACGAGTTGCTGCTGCGGCTGCGCGACAAGGGCAACACGGTGCTGGTCGTGGAGCACAAGCCGGAGATGATCGCGATCGCCGACCACGTGGTCGACCTCGGCCCGGGCGCCGGGTCCGGCGGTGGCTCGGTGTGCTTCGAGGGCTCGATCGAGGGGCTGCGGGGCAGCGACACGGTCACCGGACGGCACCTGGACGACCGCGCGGCGCTGAAGGAACAGACCCGGACGCCGAAGGGTGCGCTCCAGATCCGCGGGGCGTCGGCGAACAACCTTCAGGACGTGGACGTCGATCTGCCGCTGGGGGTGCTGGTGGTCGTCACCGGCGTCGCCGGCTCCGGCAAGAGCTCGCTGATCCACAGCTCGATGCCCAAGCAGCAAGAGGGCGTCGTGTCGATCGACCAGAGCCCGATCCGCGGCTCGCGGCGCAGCAACCCGGCCACCTACACCGGGCTGCTGGAGCCGATCCGCAAGGCGTTCGCGAAGGCCAACGGCGTGAAGCCGGCGCTGTTCAGCGCCAACTCCGAGGGCGCGTGCCCGAACTGCAACGGCGTCGGCGTGGTCTACACCGACCTGGCGATGATGGCCGGGGTCGCGACCGTCTGCGAGGAGTGCGAGGGCAAGCGCTACCAGGCCGAGGTGCTGAAGTACGAGTTCGGCGGACTGGACATCGCCTCGGTGCTGGCGTTGTCGGTGGCCGAGGCCGAGGCGTTCTTCGCCGGCGGCGAGGCGAAGCTGCCGGCCGCGCACAAGATCCTGTCCCGGCTGTCCGATGTGGGCCTGGGCTACCTGTCGCTGGGCCAGCCGCTGACCACGCTGTCCGGCGGCGAGCGCCAGCGGCTGAAGCTGGCGGTGGCGATGGCCGAGGACGGCGGGGTGTACGTGCTCGACGAGCCGACCACCGGGCTGCACCTGGCCGACGTCGCGCAGCTGCTGGGGTTGCTGGACCGGTTGGTGGAGGCCGGGAAGTCGGTGATCGTCATCGAGCACCACCAGGCGGTGATGGCGCACGCGGACTGGATCGTGGACCTGGGGCCGGGGGCCGGGCACGACGGTGGGCGGGTGGTGTTCGAGGGGACGCCGGCGGATCTGGTCGCCGGGCGCTCGACGCTGACCGGGGAGCACTTGGCGGCGTATGTGCGATAACAACCCGTGCAATGACAATAGCTAGATGCCGGGTCAAGTGAGCTGACCAGCGGATTCGCCGAACAGCCGAGCCAGGCGGGGCGTATTACCGTGGAGTGGTGACGCAGCAGTCCCGCACTGACGCCGATACTGACCCGGACACCGGCACCGGTACCGGCCCTGGCACCGGCACCGGCCTCCCGGTCGTCGACCTGTCGCTGGCCGCCGGGTCCGGCGAGGACCGGGCCCGGCTGCACGAGACGCTGCGGGCCGCGGCCACCGACGTCGGCTTCTTCCAGCTGGTCGGGCACGGTGTCACCGCGAACGAGACGACCGCGCTGGGCGATGCGATGCGGTCGTTCTTCGCGTTGCCGGAGGCCGACCGGCTGGCGGTCAGCAACCTCAACTCGCCGCACTTCCGCGGGTACACCCGCACCGGGCACGAGCAGACCGGCGGGGCCCGGGACTGGCGTGACCAGATGGACATCGGGCTGGAGCTGCCGCCGCACGTGCCGGGGGCCGGGGAGCCGGCGTACTGGTGGTTGCAGGGCCCCAACCAGTGGCCGAAGGCGCTGCCGCAGCTGCGGACCGCGACGCTGGGCTGGATCGACAAACTCAGCGCGGTGTCGGGGCGGTTGTTGCACGAGTTGCTGGCGTCGATCGGCGCGCCCCCGGATTTCTATGACGACGCCTTCGCCGGGCATCCGCACCTGCGGCTGAAGCTGGTGCGCTACCCCGGCACGGCTCCGGACGGCGCCGCTCAGGGCGTGGGAACGCACAAGGACTACGGCTTCATCACGCTGCTGTTGCAGGACTCCGTGGGCGGGTTGCAGGTGGCGCGGCCGGACGGGTCGTTCCTGGACGTGCCGCCGATGCCGGGCGCGTTCGTGGTGAATCTCGGGGAGCTGCTGGAGGTGGCCACCGACGGGTATCTGAAGGCGACGAGCCACCGGGTGGTCAGCCCGCCGCACGCGCGGGAGCGGTTCTCGGTGCCGTTCTTCTACAACCCGCGGCTGGACGCGCATATCGAGCCGCTGGACTTCCCGCTCGCGCACCACGCGCCCGGAGCCACGGACGATCCGTCGAACCCGCTGTACGCGGAGTTCGGGCGGAACGAGCTGAAGGGGTATCTGCGCGCGCAGCCGGAGGTGACGAAGAAGTTCCACGCCGACCTGCTGACGAAGTAGCGGTCACCGTGGAGTGGAAGTAGCGGTCAGCGGCGGTGGGGAATGCCGCCCGGGCGGCAGGCGTTGGCCGAAGTCGCACAGTTGTAGATCGCATCATGCAGTTCGCACGGGGCGGCGCGCACCAACGTCCGGCTGCTCCGGGAGACGAGGATCCATGAAGTACTCGCTGCTCGACGTCGCCGCGGTAGCCCCCGACGAGCATCCGGGCGACGCGCTGCACGGCGCCGTGCCGCTGGCGCGCGCCGCCGAACGCAGCGGCTACGAGCGCGTCTGGTACGCCGAGCACCACAACATGTCGGCGATCGCGTCCGCGGCCACCAGCGTGGTGATCGCGCACGTGGCGGCGAACACCGAGCGGATCCGGCTGGGCGCCGGCGGGGTGATGCTGCCGAACCACTCGCCGCTGGTCATCGCCGAGCAGTTCGGGACGTTGGCGGCGCTGCATCCGGGGCGGATCGACCTGGGGCTGGGCCGGGCGCCGGGGTCGGACCAGGCGACGATGCGGGCGTTGCGGCGCAGTCCGGAGTCGGCGGACACGTTCCCGCAGGACGTGCTGGAGTTGCAGGGGTTCCTCAGCGGCGAGACGCGGATCCCCGGGGTGCGGGCGACGCCGGGTGACGGGTCGAACGTGCCGCTGTACATCCTGGGCTCGTCGCTGTTCGGGGCGCAGCTGGCCGCGGCGCTGGGGCTGCCGTACGCGTTCGCGTCGCACTTCGCACCGGACGCGCTGGCGCAGGCGACGCAGCTGTACCGGTCGGAGTACCGGCCGAGCGCGGCGAACCCGGAGCCGTATCTGATCGTGGCGGCCAACCTGATCGCGGCGCCGACCGCGGAAGAGGCCGAGGTCCAGTACCAGGCCGCGCTGCGGTGGCGGGCGAAGCGGTTCCTGGTGCGCGGGGAGGCGGAGCTCAGCGACGATGAGCTGGATCAGGTGCTGGCGACGCCGGCCGGGGAGCACGTGCGCGGGATGATGCGGGTCACCGCTTCCGGGACGCCGGAGCAGGCCGCGGACTACATCGAGCGGCTGGCCGAGCGAACCACCGCGGACGAGGTGATCCTGGCCCCGGCCTCGCCACGGCGGGCGGAGCGGATCCGGGCGGTGGAGTTGGTGCCGGCGCCGGCGGCTCGGGCTTTGCAGGCGTCGTAGCCGGTGCGGGGCCGTTTCGGGCTACCGCCTGGGTGCCGGGTATCCAGGCCTGTGCATGGTCTGTGCATGGTCCGGCCATCGGCGGGCAGGCACCGAAACGGCCCATCCGGCTGGCATCTCGCGGCGGCTTTGGCCAAGGTAGAGAGCATGGCTGAAGCTGGGATGCGGACTGGACGGAGCAAGAAGACCGGCGGCGCGGCGGGGTTCGCGCTGCTGGCGGCGGTGGGGTTGCTGAGCGGGGCGTGCTCCAGCAGCGGGTCGAAGACGTCGGCGAGCGGGAGCTCGTCGAGCTCGTCGACGACGCCTCCGTCCACCTCCTCGTCGACATCGACGCCGAGCACGACTTCGTCGTCGTCCTCGTCTTCCTCGTCGTCTTCTTCGTCGTCGAGCGCGCCACCCACGACCCCGCCCAGCTCCTCGTCTTCCTCCTCGGCGACCTCGAACCTGACGCTCCAGCAGCAGGTCGGGCAGCGGATCATCTACTCCTACCAGGGCCTGACGCCGCCGCAGCACCTGCTGGACCAGATCCGGCAGGGCGACGTGGGCGGCGTGATCTTCTTCGGCGGCAACATCTCCAGCCAGTCGCAGATCACCGGCGTGATCACCGAGCTGCGGCAGGCGCAGGCGGCCAGCCCGGTGCACCTGCCGCTGCTGCTGATGACCGACCAGGAGGGCGGCATCGTCAAGCGGCTGCCCGGGCCGCCGAACATCTCGGCCAAGCAGATCGGCGAGAGCTCGGACCCGGTCGGCGCCGCCACCAACGCCGGCACCGAGGCCGGACAGAACATGTCGGGCGTGGGCATGAACCTGAACCTCGCGCCGGTCCTGGACGTCTCCCGCTCCCCCGGCGACTTCATCGACGCCGCCCAGCGCTCCTTCGGCGAGAACCCGAACACGGTCTCCCAACTGGCCTCGGCCTTCCTCACCGCGCAGCAGAACACCGGCGTCGCGGCCACCGCCAAGCACTTCCCCGGCCTCGGCTCCGCCCCGAACGGCGCCAACACCGACGAGCGCCCGGTCACCCTGACGGTGTCGCTGAACAACCTGCGCAGCATCGACGAGCTGCCGTACGCGGCAGCGGTGCAGAACGGCGTGAAGCTGGTCATGCTGTCCTGGGCGGTCTACACGAACCTGGACCCGAACCGCCCGGCCGGCATGTCCTCCACGGTGGTCCAGGGCGAGCTGCGCGACCGCGTCGGCTTCAAGGGCGTGACGATCACGGACGCGCTGGAGGCCGGAGCGCTCCAGGCATACGGCAGCCCGGGCAACCGCGCGCTGTCGGCGGCCGAGGCGGGCATGGACCTGCTGCTGTGCTCCTCCGGCGACCCGGCGCAGGGGGACGCGGCCGCCGCGGCGATCGTGGACGGGGTGAACAGCGGGAAGCTGAGCCGGAGTGGGTTCGATGCGGCGCTGGGGCGGGTTGACGCGCTGCGGAGCGGGTTGAAGTAGGGCCCCCGATTCAGCCCCAGATTCAGTGTTCTGCTTCGCGGCGTCACCGCGCGAACTCCTTGGCCTTTACCAAAGAAACACCCCACCGCGACGCCTCCCGCCGTCCCGGCACGGCAGTATGGAATGGCAGCCACTGCCGCGCGGACCCGACCGCCTCGCTGGTCGCGTTCGACCTCGTCTCCGGGAGCAAGCTGTGGCAGAGCGCTGCGACCGCGAGCGGCCCGGTGACCGTCGCCGGGGACCGGCTGATCGTGTTGCCGGCGGCGCCGGAGAAGAACGCTGATGTGCTGGCTTTCGCGCTGAGCTGATTCTCCGCCGGTTTGTGGGCGGCGCCGATCCTGGTGGGTCGGCGCCGGTCATACTCAGTGGCCGGTCATACTCAGACGGCATGAGTAGGAATACGGATGCTGATGTAAGCCACGGCCGCGAGGCTGAGGTTATGACCCAGCCGGTATATCAGCGCCCGCCAGATCCCAACCAGCACCGGTTTTGGATGATCGCCCCTGCGGTGTCCCTGTCGATCACCGCGTTCTTGGTTCCCGTCGCCCTCGTTCTCTACGGCTTTTCGGCGATCGTCCTCGACTCGTGCGACTCCAAGGCCGACTGCCCCAAGGCTTATGCCGCGATGGGCCACACAGGATGGCTTATCGCCATCTCGGCGATTCTGGCGGTCGTCCAGTGGCTGCCCGCCCGATTCCTTCCCCGCGCCGGTCGGCTGGCGCTCGCCGCCGTGCCGCCCTTGCTCGCCTTGGCGGCGATGATCAACGCCTTGGCCACTCCTGCGGGCCGGTGACCGACACCGCGACGGTGACGGTGACGGTGACGGTGACGGTGACGATCGAGCTCGTGGACTTCTAGGCCGGCCTACTCCCCCGGGATCGACCGGGGCAGCCCGAACCAGGGCAGCACCCCCTTCTCGAAGCGCGTCATGGCATTGATCCCGTGCCCGCCCAGCCCGATGACGAACAGCCCCACGCCGTGGTCCACGCCGCCGGTGCCGCGCAGGTACGCGCCGAAGGCGGGCTGGCCGTTGGCGCGGGTGGGGACCAGGCGGTGGCGGCGGCCGGAGGTGAGGATGGCGCTGAGGAAGCCGACGGTGGCGGCGCGGCCCTGGTACTCGAACGGCATCGGCGGCATCGAGGTGAAGACGTCGTCGGTGAGCAGGGCGATCAAGCCCTCGATGTCGGCGGCCTCGTAGGCGGTGGCGAACTTCGCGGCCAGGACGCCCTCCTCGGTCGAGCCGGGAGCCGGGGGCCACTGGTCTTCCGGCGGACCGGGCCGCCGCCGTTCCAAGCTCGCGCGGGCCCGCTTCAGCGCACTACTCACCGACTCGGCGGTGGTGTCCAGCATCTCGGCGACCTCGGCGGCCGGGAAACCGAGGACGTCGCGCAGGACCAGCACCGCCACCTGGCGGGGCGGCAGCACCTGGCGCGCGGTGACGAAGGCCAGCGAGACGGCCTCGCTCTGCTCGTAGCGGGCCTCGGGGCCCGGCGGCGAGGCGTCCCAGGACCCCTTCGAGCAGGGCATCCGGGTGCGGCTCCAGCCAGAACACCTCGCCGAGCCGGGTCGGCGCGGGCGGCTCCACGCCCGGCACGTCCCACTCCTTCGCCCGCCGACGCCCAGCAGCGGGGCATCGTCTTCAGCAGCTACGAGGTAGCGGAGAAACGATGAGGCGCCCGAGACCAAGTCGGCGGCGGGACTCCGGCCGAAGCCGGTCTAATGCTCTACCCGATTGAGCTACCGCCTCCGGTAAGAGAGACGAGCCGGACTCGAACCGGCAACCTTTAGAACCAGAAGTATCCGCTGCCTACGCACCGGGCGCCGTGGTTCACGGTAGTCGGGTGCGGGGTCGGCGGCGAGTGGTTTTGGGGGCGGGGGTTCTCGAGCCGAGTTGCGGTTGGGCTGTGGGTTGAAAGGCGATTTTTACGGCCTTCGGTCATGGTTGTGCCGGTTCGGGGTTCGGGTCGGCGGGTCTGTATACCGGCTGCCGGTTTTCGCGTTCACGACCCCGCCGCACCTCAGGCCTCTTCAACTCCGGCAGGTCTGAACCAGGGGCTAGATCAAGATCAAGATCAAGAGCCCAAGCAAGATCAACAGCAAGATCAACAGCAAGATCAACGGCCAGATCAAGGTCAAGAACTGTGATGAAGAGCCCGGCGCCTCCGGCGGGGGCTCTCGGCTCCCTCGGGGAACTGGCGCTGCTCCATAGGGTGGCCGGGTCAGGGCCCTGCGGCGGCGGTTTGTGAGGTGGTGCGGTCCGTTCCCCACGGTCGCGTCGTCAGCCCCAAGGGGTACAGCACCGGTGTCCGGGAGTAAAGTCCGCGCCGTTGCGGTCAGACCTGCATGCTGCGGTTGGTATAGCGCGAACTTGACTCCCGGCCACCGGCGCTGTAGGCGAAGCCCTGCCGACGCGACCGAGGGGAACGAACCGAAAACCGACCGGAAGAATAGCAATCGCAAGGCCCGTAGACGCAGCTCAGCGATGCGGCTGCCGGTAAGGCCCTGGCGACGGGTCGCTGGGCAGTTAGTCGAGAACATGCCCGGGTGCGGTAGGGATCAGCCGTGCCCGCGATGAGTGTCGAGGACCCGGCCAGGATCCAGCTCGGTGTCCCGATGGTTCCTGTTGTGGCCGCCGGGCCGATCCGGCGCCCGCCAACCCAGACCGCGCACCCTCGGGACTGCCGCGCTGCCAGCACCCGGACCGGCAGCCGAACTCGCCGAGTCGCCGGTACCGAACCACTGGGCTTTGCACCTATCCGGCCGGTTTTCGGTTCGTTCCCCTCGGTCGCGTCGGCAGGGCTTCGCCTACAGCGCCGGTGGCCGGGAGTCAAGTTCGCGCTATACAAACCGCAGCTTGCAGGCCCGACCGCAACCGCGCGGACTTTACTCCCGGACACCGGTGCTGTACCCCTTGGGGCTGACGACGCGACCGTGGGGAACGAACCGCAACCACCTCACAAACCGCCGCCGCAGGGCCCTGACCGGACCACCCTATGGAGCAGCGCCAGTTCCCCGAGGGAGCCAAGAGCCCCCGCCGGAGGCGCCGGCTCTTCATCACAGCTTTTGATCTTGACCTTGCAGTTGATCTCGCTGTTGACCTTGCTTGTGAAGTTGATCTTGCTTGGGCTCCTGCTGTTGATCTTGATCTAGACCCTGGTTCCGACCTGCTGGAGTTGAAGAGGCCTGAGGTGCGGCGGGGTCGTGAACGCGGAAACCGGCAGCCGACAGACACACCCGCCGACCCGAACCCCGAACCGGCACAACTATGACCGAAGGCCGTAAAAAGCTTTGAAAACCCACAGACCAACCGCAGCCCGCCCCGCAAACCCAGCCCCAAAGAAACCCCGCAGCGGTGCCTCAGCAGCGGGTCATGGGTCATGCTGCCCGCAGCGCCAGCCGGGAACGGATCCTAACCGACGACCGGCGACCGACGACCGACGACCGGCGCAGCGCGAACCGCCACGAACTGCCGGGCAAAGGTTGCCCGATGCGACACTAGCTCTAGCTCCTGCGCCCTATCAGGCAACGCTCGCGCCGTCAGCGTAGTGAGCCCCGCTGCGGCACCCAGCACGCATCGGGTGCCCCTGTGCCAGCCCCCTAAGCTTTGCCTTTGTGACGGACAGCATTGATCCCGTGGCGTATAACCGCGCCGCCTGGGACCGCGAGGTGGAGAACAGCAACGAGTGGACCCAGCCGGTCGGGTCGGAGGTCATCGCCCGGGCCCGGGCCGGCGATTGGTCCGTCGTCCTGATCGGGTACCAGGTAGTGCCGCGCGGCTGGTTTCCGGCTGGGCTGGTCGGCGCCGAGGTACTGTGCCTGGCTTCTGGTGGAGGGCAGCAGGGGCCGGTGCTCGCGGCGGCGGGTGCGGCCGTGACGGTGCTGGACAACTCGCCGCGGCAACTGGACCGCGACCGGGAGGTCGCCGCGCGCGAGGGGCTGGCCGTCCGTACCGTGCTCGGCGACATGCGCGACCTGAGTGTGTTCCCCGATGCCAGCTTCGATGTCGTCTTCAACCCGGTGTCCAACGTGTTCTGCCCCGATCTCGCACCGGTCTGGCGGGAGTCATTCCGCGTGCTGCGCCCGGGCGGAATCTTGATGGCCGGGTTCCTGAATCCTGACATCTTCATTTTCGACGTCGCGGCGTTGGACGAGCGGGGTGAGCTCATCGTGCGCCACCGGCTCCCGTTCAGCAGCCTTGATCTCCCAGACGCCGAGCGGCAGCGCGCGTACGGCACCGGGCCGATCGAGTACAGTCACTCACTCGCCGGGCAGATCGGCGGCCAGCTCGCGGCCGGCTTCACCCTGACCCACTTGGACGAAGCCCCGCACCACGCGGATGCCACCGCCCGGTACCTGCCTGGTTACTTCGCCACCCGGGCCATCAAGCCGTAGTCGCTGCCGTGACCGCTGCGTGATCGGAGAACGCGCGAATTTCAGCCGAGCTCGCAGAGATAGGTCGCCGCCAGCTTCCCATTAAGCGTCAGCTCGCCAGTGGTGACGAACCCGTTGCGCTCCAGAATCCGGCTCGAAGCCGGGTTGTCCAGCGTCACCTTGGCCCGCAGCGCCGTGAGGCCGTAGCGGGTGACGGCGAGCTCGCGCAGCTCGGCGACGGCGGCGGTGGCCAGGCCACGGCCCGCGAACTCCTTCGCCATCCGGTACCCGAGGTCTGCCGACCCGTCGTGCACGCCGATCAGGTTGAACCGCCCCGCGATCTGACCCGTCTCGGTCACCAGCAGATGGGAGTAGTCCGTGCCGGCCGCCTGGGCCGCCAGGAGCTGGGCGTGGCGGGCGTCGAACTCGGCGAAGTACGCGTCGCCCCGGTCCGGGATCACCGCCGCGAAGTAGTCCCGGTTCTCGCGTTCGAAGGCGAGGACGGCTTGGGCGTGGTCGGCGCGGACCAGTTCGAGCTGCGGCATCAGTCGTGTCCAATGAGCTAGGCGTGAGCTAGGCGCCAAAGAGGTCGGCGAGATCGACGGTGACGGTGTGCCCGCCGACCCGACGCGCTGTCACCCGGGTTCCGGACACCTCGACATCGACCACGTTAGCCAGCCCGGCATCGGTTCCGGTATCCAATATATGCAGCGCGACGTGCACGGACTCGGTCGCCGAAAGCCGGGCGGACAGGTATGGGACAGCGCTGTACTCGCCGAACGCGTTCCCATCCTCATAACGCGCAACAGATCCGGACTCGTACCCGAATAGCCCAATCACCAGCGACCGGACGCCGGCACCGACGGCCCAAGCCACGGCCGCTTCATGCCCGGACGAGATCTCGTCGTCCGAGGCGACCGCATGCGCGCCCTCCCGCAACGACCAGCCATCCGGCGCCGTCACGAGATGACACCGCACCTCATACCCGCCGGTCACCAGCGAAGCCGTCACGATCCGCGCCCCGGGCAGCTCCCGCCCCGAAGCCCCGAGCCGCGGCACGTGCCACGAGGCGACGTACCCCTCCCCCGCCGCGCTCCCAATGATCCGCCCACGCCGCGTGGCCCGGCCCCACTCGTCGACGAGCGCCGCGTGTCCGTCGATGCCGGTGGCCCAGGCGCGGTCGGACCACGCGATCCCCGTGCCGGGAGCGGTGCGCGTCGAGTAGGCGAACTTCGCGTAGTGCGGGTCGCCGGGATCGTCGGCGTGGTTGGCGTGATCGCTTCCGTGGTTGACGACGCGGACGATCCCGTCGTCGCGGCCGTGCTGCACGGCCCAGCCGAGGGCGGGGAGGATCGTGACCGAGGGTGAAGCCGAGGGTGAAGCCGAGAGTGAATCAGCAGGCTGGGATGGAGCGTCGTCGGAGTCGGGGGCCCACAAGGGATGCGAAGCCGGAGCAGCCAGCCCGAGGAAGCCCATCCCGGCGAAGTAAGCAGAACCCGGCCCGCTGTACTCCTGAACCACCGGCAGGAACTCCCGCGCACCCCAGCCGAGGCTCGGCGGCTCGGAACCGTCCACACCGAGCCGCCGGAAGTAGTCCAACGTCCGTCGCGCGATCCCCCGCACGACAGCAGGGCTCGGCGTGTCCACGCCGGCCAGCGCGGCGGTCCACAAACCGCCCAACACAGCGTGCCGGTACGCCAGCGAGCGCCCCATGTGCAGCGGAGCGCCATCGTCGCCGAACGTCAGCGCGTACGACGCTGCGAACTCCGCCAACCGCGCCCGGAAGCGCTCCACGCGCCACTGCGGCTCGGCGTCGCCGCGTAGGCGGTACCACTGCCACAGGAAGGGTTGGAAGACCCATGAGTTGTAGTGGTCGAGGTTCCGGCCCGGTGCGGCCGGCGGGCCGTCGTTGTACCAACCGTCGCCGAGGTACCAGGATTCGACGCGCTCGACGTTCTCCGCGCCGTGGCCGCCGTCGACCGGCATCCCGACCGACGCCAGGAACGCCTCGATCATCGCGGGGAACAGCAGCCAGTTGTTGTGCTGCCACACCCGGAGCCGCGCGTGGTGTGCCAGCCACTCGGCCAGGCGCTCGCGGACCGGATCAGGAAGCTGATCCCAGACCTGCTCGCGGCACAGCGCCAGGCCGAAGGCGAGGTTCGCCGCTTCCACCGCGGGCTGCGTGATCCCCGCGTGCGGCCAGTCCTGGAACCCGGCGGCGCGCGGCCAGAAGCCGGGACCGGCCGGATCCATCGCGGCGGTCAAGCCCTCGATATGGAACGAGGCGTGATCGTGGGGGTCGCCCGCGCCCCCGCCAAGCCGGGCCCCCGCGATCAGAAAGCTCCGAGCGAACCCCTCGATCCCATCGCTGACCGGCCCGCTCTGCGAAGGCGGCCCCGGAGGACAGATCAACGCGCCGCCGGGCACCGCGTGCTTGCGAGCGGTCAGCAGCCAGCGGTCCGCCTCGGATTCCCATTCGGCACGGGTGGACAAGGCGCGTGCAAACAAGGATCAAGCCTTTCGGTCAAGAAACCGGCGCGGGAGCCGTCGATTCGCGGATCACCACATGGGTCCCCACGTGCCGGGTGTCGGTCGGGCCGTCGGACTCCCCGCGCAGCGCGACGGCGAGGCGCACCGCCTCGCGTCCCATCTGCTCCAGCGGCAGGTGCACGGTGGTCAGGGCCGGGGTGACCTCGGCGGCCAGGGGGATGTCGTCGTAGCCGACCACCGAGACGTCCTGCGGGATCCGCAGTCCGGCCTCGCGCAGGGCCTGCATGGCGCCGACCGCGACGCCGTCGTTGGCGCCGAAGACCGCGGTGAACTCCCCGGCCGAGCCGTCGCGCAGCAGCTGCGCGGTGCGCTCGTAGCCGAGGCGGCGGCTGAAGGGGCCGGGCTGGATCAGGCGTTCGTCGACTTCCAGGCCGCGGCTGGCGTAGGCGCGGCGGAAGCCGGCGACGCGGGCCCGGTGTACGGACATCTGGTCCAGGCCGCCGATGTAGAGGATGCGGCGGTGGCCCTGGCCCAGCAGGTAGTCGGTGATCGCGTGCGCGCCGCCGGTGTTGTCGTAGTCCACGACGCCGGCCGGGACATCGGCGGCCAGCGGGGGCCGGCCGCACAGCACCAGCCAGGAGCCGTCCTGGTTCAGGGCGTGGGCCCGGTCGGCGAGCTTGCGGCGGTAGGCCGCGTCCTCGACGCCGCCGCCGACCACGATCACCGCGTCGGCGCGTTGTTCGCGCAGGCTGTCGATCAGGTCCAGCTCGCCGCCGGCCACGCCGTAGGTGCTGCACACCAGGCAGAGCTTGCCGTCCTCGGCGGCCTGGCGCTGCACGCCGCGGGCGATGAAGCCGAAGAAGGGGTCGACGATGTCCTCGACGATGATCCCGACCGTGCGGGTCCGGGAGCCGGCCAGCGCGCGGGCCTGGGCGTTGACCACGTAGCCCAGGGTGCGCACGGCTTGTTCCACCCGGCGCCGGGTGTCGGCGGCGACCGGGTAGTTGCCGTTGAGGACCCGGGACACCGTGGCCGTGGACACGCCCGCGGTCTCGGCGACCTCCTGGACGGTGGCCCGCTTGGGTCCGGCGCCGTCCCTCGGTGTGCGGGGCGCCCGAGACGCCCGCGCCGGCTTGCCCTGCGGCGTCGGCACCCTGACCGCTCCTTTCGTCCGGCTATTCGGCTGTGGCTTCACGCCAACCGGTCCAGCTGGTCGGGAAGCACCTCATACCGTAGTGGCAGACCGGCTACGTACCGTTCCACTTCCTCCACGGCCAGTCGGCCGAGCCGCAGCACCTCCCCGCCCAGCGCGCCGGCGATGTGCGGGGTGAGGAAGACGTTCGGCAGCCTGAACAGCACGGAGTCCGGGGGCAGCGGTTCGGCGTCGGTGACGTCCAGCACCGCGTCGATGCGGCCGGAGACCAGTTCGGCGATGAGCGCCGGCTGGTCGACGAGCGCGCCGCGGGCGGTGTTCACCAGGACGGCGCCGTCGCGCATCAGGGCCAGCCCGCCGGCGTCGAGCATGCCGCGGCTGACCGGGGTCAGCGGGGCGTGCAGGCTGACGACTTCGGAGGCGGCGAGCAGCTCGGGCAGGGTGGTCAGCCGGACCCGGGGGTCCTCGGTCAGGTCGTCGGCGCCGTAGGGGTCGTAGACCAGGACGTCGGCGTCCAGCACGTCGCGCAGCAGATGCACCACGCGGCGGCCGATCCGGGAGGCGCCGACCACGCCGACGGTCATCCGATGGGTGCCGATCGGGCTGATGCCGTCCAGGTTGCGGTGGGTGCCGTCGGCCGAGCGCTGGCCCAGGCGGTAGCGGGCGGCGGCGGTGAAGGCGCGCTTGGCGCCCAGGATCACCGCGGCCAGCGTGTATTCGGCGACCGGGACCGCGTTCGCCTCGGCCGCCGAGCAGACCCGCACGCCGCGCGCGAAGGCCTCCGGGGTCATCAGGAACTTGACGGTGCCGGCGGCGTGCACCACCAGGCGCAGCCGGGGCGCGGCGGCCAGCAGGTCGGCGTCGACGCGCGGCGAGGACCAGGAGGTCAGCAGCACCTCGGCGCGGGCCAGCGCGGCGGCGAACGCCGGTTGGGCCAGAGCCGGGACGTCGCCGCCACCGAGCAGGCTCGCGGTCGCGGCCAGCCGCCGGTGGCTCTCGGCGTCCAAGACCAGGGCGGCCTCGTCGGCGGTCACGGCCATCAACAGGGTCGGCCGGTCCGGCGCGGCGGCCGGGGCCGGGGCCGGGACGGACGCGGCCGTGTGGGACGTGGTCAGGATGATCTCCCCCTCCGCTGTATGTCGCTCGGATGGTACACGCTTACTACATCCCCAGCGCAAGACCACACGGCCGGGAACTGCGAGAAAACGGTTTGGATGCTGGGGGTTGACAGAAAAGCAGAGCCACCGAATACTCCTGTGCAGCTCATCACATCAGTAAGCGATTACCGGCCAGAACGGCTTGCCGAGGCCTTGTCACATCGTGAGCGCCACCGAGGACCCCGACCGATGCCAGGGGAGAGCACGTTGACTGATATACGCGCCGCGGACCGCCCGGTCCCCAGATCCGCGCCCGAGCAGGCCGCGGCCACCGATCGCCGTGTCCGCGGCCGGGTCCGCGTCCGCAGTCGCGGCAAGCGCAGCCGGCGCACCGCCGCGGGCTCCTCGCTGACCCTGTGGCAGCGGATCAAGCGCGACAAGGTGCTGCTCGCCCTGATGCTGCCGGGCTTCCTGTACTTCGCGGTGTTCAGCTACGCGCCGCTGTTCGGGTACCTCTCGGCGTTCGAGGACTACCAGCCGTACACCGGCTTCATCCACAGCACGTGGGTGGGCATGCAGAACTTCACGGACCTGTTCGCCGACAACGCGTTCTGGACCGCGCTGACCAACACCTTCGTGATCAGCCTGATCCAGCTCGTCCTGTTCTTCCCGGCGCCGATCGGCCTGGCCCTGCTGCTGAACTCGGTGGCCTCGGGCCGGATCCGCAAGTTCGTGCAGAGCGTGGTCTACCTGCCGCACTTCATCGGCTGGGTGGCGATCGTCTCGATCTTCCAGGAGGTGCTGGGCCCGACCGGCGCGATGCAGCACATGATGTCGGCGGTCGGTCTGCCGCGGTTCGACTTCATGTCGAACCCCGGATTCTTCCCCTGGCTGGTGGCGATCCAGGCGATCTGGAAGGACTGCGGCTGGGGCACGATCATCTTCCTGGCCGCTTTGCTGAGTATCGACCAGGGGTTGTACGAGGCGGCGGCCGTGGACGGCGCGGGCCGCTGGCGACGGTTCCGCAGCGTCACGATGCCGGGGATCATGCCGGTCGTCATCCTGCTGCTGATCCTGCGTCTGGGCACGATCCTGTCGGTCGGCTTCGAGCAGATCCTGTTGCAACGCGACACCGTCGGCGCCAAGGCCGGCGAGGTCCTCGACACCTACGTGTACTACCACGGCGTGGCCACCCAGCAGTGGGGCACCGCCGCGGCGGCCGGCTTGATCAAGGCCGTCGTGGGCCTGGTGCTGGTGCTCGGCGCCAACAAGGTCGCGCACCGCTTCGGACAGGAAGGGATCTACAGCCGTGGCGACCGTTGACGTGGACATCCGGCCCGCACGACGCACCGGCCGGCCGCCGTGGATGGAACGTCCCAGCCGGCTCGGCCGCGCCGGGAAGATCCTGGCGATCTCGCTGATCTCCGTCGTGGTGATCTACCCGTTCCTGGCGGTGGTGGCGACCAGCCTGTCTTCGGAGTCTGACATCGCGGCCTCCGGCGGCCTGGTGATCTGGCCCTCGCACCCGACGTTCGACGCCTACCGCTACGTCTTCAGCGGCGGCATCGTCTCCCAGGCGCTGTGGATCAGCTTCCTGGTGACGGCGGTCGGGACGGCGCTGAGCATGGCCGCCACGATCGGGATGGCCTACGGCCTGTCCCGCTCCGGGGTGGTCGGCGGCCGGTTCTTCCTGGCCACCGCGCTGTTCACGATGCTGTTCACGCCGGGCGTCATCCCGATGTTCCTGACCGTGCAGAAGCTGGGGATGTACAACACCCTGGCCTCGCTCGTGGTGCCCAGTCTGGTCAGCGCGTTCAACCTGGTGGTGCTGCGCTCGTTCTTCATGGGCCTGCCCGCCGAGTTGCTGGACGCGGCCCGGATCGACGGCCTGGGCGACTGGCGGATCCTCACCCGCGTGGTGCTGCCGCTGTCCAAGGCGGTACTCGCGGTGGTGGCGCTGTTCTACGCGGTGTCGTACTGGAACGCCTTCTTCAATGCCCTGCTTTACCTGAACGACACCAGCAAGTGGCCGCTGGCCCTGGTGCTGCGCGGCCTGGTGATCGGCGGCGAGGCCACCAGCGCGGCCAACGAGGGGGTCGTGCCGCAACAGGCGGTGCAGATGGCGGTCGTCGTGGTGAGCGTCGTGCCGATCGCCGCCATCTACCCGTTCTTGCAGCGCTACTTCACCAAGGGCGTGCTCACCGGCGCCGTCAAGGGCTGAGAGCACACGCGGGCCGGGCCACCGATCCTCGCCCGCTCCAAGCCCGACTCCGCATCCGCATCACATCAGGCACCGCACCACATCAGGCACCGCACCCAACGCAAGGAGAAGCATGCACACACCCCACAGCCTCGGGCGCCGCGGATTCCTGCGCGGCGTGGGCGCCGCGGCGGCGCTGGCCACCGGCGGCTCCACCCTGTCCGCGTGCGGCAGCGGCAAGGCGGCGGCCGTGAACAAGGCCGGCAGCGCCGCGCAGGTCCAGCTGCCGACCTACGTGCCGCTGAGCAACGGCCCGACGCCGGACCTGCCGGGCACCGACGCCGGGGTCCCGGCCGGGTTCTACAACTACCCGGCGTCTCCGACCGCCGCGTTCGCCAGCCCGCCGCTGTCCGGCGGCAAGTTCTCGGCGATGACGCCGCTGTTCACCGCGCCGCCGCCGAGCCGGGGCTCGAACCCGGCGTGGCAGGCCGTGGAGAAGAAGCTCGGCGCGAGCGTGGACATCACGATGGTGGTCGGCGACGACTTCGACACCAAGCTCTCCACGCTGATCGCCGGCGGCGGGCTGCCGGACCTGATCCAGTACGACGGCCTCGGCGGCGTGCCGACCATCAGCAACCTGCCGGAGTTCCTGGACTCGCAGATCGCCGACCTCACCGGGCTGATCGGCGGCGACAAGATCAAGGACTACCCGCACCTGGCGGCCATCCCGAAGGTGTTTTGGGACCAGTGCACGGTCGCCGGCCGGCTGTACTTCCTGCCGATCCCGCGCGGCATCAGCGCCGGGGCCGGGCTGTACCGGCAGGATCTGTTCGCCGCGGCGGGCGTGAACAGCTACAAGGAGATCAAGAACTCGGACGACTTCTTCACCCTTCTCAAGGAGCTGACGAACCCGGGCAAGGACCGCTACGCGCTGGCCACTAACTCCAACAGCAACTACTACAGCCTGGCGATCTTCGAGCAGATCTTCGGCGTCCCGAACAAGTGGCGGGTGGACGGCGCCGGCAAGATGACCGCCGACATCGAGACCGACGAGTTCAAGGCGGCGCTGGAGTTCATGGTCAAGGTGGCCAAGGCCGGTTGCTACTACCCGGGCTCGCAGGGCTGGACCAAGGCCAAGATGGAGGACGCGTTCCAGTCCGGCAAGGCCGCGCTCATCTACGACGGCCTGCCGGCGCTGTCCACCAGCGTCTGGGCCACCGCGCAGAAGATCGACCCGAACGCCAAGCTGATGCCGTTCGTCCCGTTCGGCGCCAACGGCGGGGCCGGTGTCGCCTACCAGGACAACGTGGTCTTCGCCGGCACCATGCTGAAGAAGGCGGACCCGGCGAAGCTGGCCGAGGTGCTGAAGATCGCCGACTTCCTGGCCGCACCGTTCGGCACCGAGGAGTACCTGCTGAAGACCTACGGCGTCGAAGGCGCGGACTACACGCTGGACGCCAACCACAACCCGGTGCAGACCGACCAGGGCAAGAACGACTCGAACGTCACCTGGAAGTACGTCGCCGCGCCGCAGCTGGTCACCTACAACCCGGGTGTCAACGCCCTGACCGATGCGGTGCACCAGGCCTACAGCGAGCTGGTGCCGATGGCGCTGCCGGACCCGACCGCGACGCTGTACTCGCCGACCTTCGGCAAGCAGGGCGTCTCGCTGTACAAGGCGGTCACCGACACCGTCACGCAGGTGATCGGCGGGCAGTCGAGCATGAGCTCGTTCGACTCCGCGGTGAAGACCTGGCGCAGCAACGGCGGCGACCAGATGCGGTCGGAGTTCGAGCAGGCGTACGCGAACGCGCCGAAGAGCTGAGGAGGACGGCCGTTCATGAAGCCGCTCATGCGGGAAGCGATTTTCGAGGAGCTGCTGGTGCGCTACGAGCACCTGCTCCGCCGGCGCCACGGGACCGCAGCCCTTGCCACTGAGGCCGCCGAAACCACCGAATCCACCGAGGCCGCCGCGACCCGGCCGAGCCTCGATGTGTCCGACGAGGGCCACACGACCTTGAGCTACGCCCAGCTGCGGACCTTGGCGCTGGCCGGTGACGGTTCGGCCGACACCGTCGTAGACGCCCTACGCTTCCTGCATGAGAACGCCTACCGCCCCGATGCGGAGGAGACCGGGAACTGGTGGCACTGGGAGATCGGGACGCCGCGCATCCTGCTGGATATCTGTGTCCTGCTTCGTGCGCACCTCCCCGATGCCGATCTGAGGCGGTATCTCGCGGCAGTGCGGCGGTTCTGCCCGGACGCCGACCATCGGACCAAGACCGGTGCCTGGTCACGGTCTTCACCAGTGACCGAGACCGGGGCGAACCGGGCCGACAAAGCCCTGATCGTCGCGTTGACCGGGCTGCTCGCCGGGGACGGCGATCGGGTGGCGCGGGCCCGGGACGCGCTGTCCAGCCTGTTCCAGTACGTGACGTCCGGCGACGGTTTCTACGAGGACGGCTCCTTCATCCAGCACGACACTGTGGCCTACACCGGCTCGTACGGCGTCGTGCTGCTCACGTCGGTCGCGGAGATCCTGGCGCTGCTGCACGGTTCGCCGTGGGAGGTCACCGATCCCGGCGTATCGGTGGTCTTCGACGCGGTCGAGCGTTCGTTCCTGCCGTTCCTGTTCGAGGGCCGGATGATGGACACGGTCCGGGGCCGGGCCGTCGCGCGCCAGCACTCACGCGATCTGGACATCGGCGCCGCGACGCTCGACGCGATCGAGCTGCTGGCCCGCAGTGCCCCTGCTTCGTATGCCGCCCGATGGAAGACCTTGGAGCGACCGGACGGCTTCCACGTGTTCGGCTCGATGGACCGGGTGGTGCATCACCGGCCACGCTGGTCCGCCGCGCTGTCGCTGTCCTCGGAGCGCATCGCGCGCTACGAGTGCGGCAACGGCGAGAACCTGCACGGCTGGTACACCGGCGACGGCATGCTCTACATCTACGACCTCGACGATCCCGACCACTACACGGACGGGTTCTGGCCGACGGTCGATCCCTACCGGCTGCCCGGCACGACGGTCGACACCCGGCGGCGCGAGGACGTCGGACGCGGGGCGGGCCGGGGCACCGGCGCGATCATGGCACCGAACCGGATCGCCGGCGGGGCTGCCGTCGAGGGCGGGTTCGGTACTGCCGAGCTCGACCTGTACGGCGAGGGCAGCACTCTTCGGGCCCGCAAGAAGTGGCACTTCACGGACGATGCCGTGGTGGCGCTCGGGACCGACATCTCCGCGTCCGACGGCCGCCGGATCGAGACGATCGTCGAGAACCGGAACCTGCGGGCGGAGGCCGGACGGCGTTTCGTGGTGGACGGCGCGGCTCAGGATCCTGAGTTGGGCGTCGAGCGCCGGTATCACGGTGTGCAGTGGGCGTACTTGGAAGGCGTCGGCGGCTACGTGTTCCCCGGCGGCGCCGATCTGGTGTCGCTGCGCGAGCAGCGGGTCGGGACCTGGCACGCCATCGACATCGGGGTGTCCACCGAAGGTGACGACGTCGAGGTCCGGCGGATCTATCACACGTTGTGGCTCGATCACGGTGTCTCGCCGCGGCGGGCCGGATATATGTACGTGCTCCTGCCGGGAGCCAGCGAAGAGGGGACCGCGAAACGTGCTGCTCAGCTTTGACGATCTGGACACCGCGCAGCGTGAGGTTCGGCGGCTGCTAGCGGCCGGGCAGGGGCAGGACCTGGAGGTAAGGCTGGGCGCTAAAACCTATATGCGGACTACTCCCCTGGTCTTCACCAAGCTGGACTCGGGGCGGAACGGGCACACCGTGACGTGGACCGCCGAGCCGGGCGGCCGGGTGGAGCTCTCCGGGGGCGCCGTGGTCACCGGCTGGCGGCCGACTGAAGGTGGCCGGTGGGTCGCGACGGTTCCGGACGCGGTGTCCACGCCGCGCCAGCTTTACGTCAATGGGCTGCGAGCCCCGTGGGCGCGCAGCGATTGGTTGGCACACGAGGACTGCAAGATCAGCGCGGAAGGGATGACCGGGGCCGGCACTCTGGGCGTCGCGGCATTTGCGCTTCCCTCGGATGTCGAGCTGGTGTTCCGGGTGCGGTGGCGTGACTACCACTGCCGGATCGCCGATATCTCGGAGGATCTGGTTCGCTTCGCAGAACCCTGTTGGACGAACGCGCTGCCGGGGACTGGACGCGTGGGCCCGCACTGGGACAACACGGCGGTCGGGACCGAGATTCACAGCTGGTCGATGTTCGCGACCAACGCTCTGGAGTTGCTGACCGAACCGGGGCACTTCGTCTGGGACTCCGATGAGCGGACCGTCACTTATCTGCCGCGTGACGGCGAGGATATGGAGAGCGCGGAAGTCGTCGTCCCGGTTGCCGAGCAGTTGGTTGTGGTGGACGGCGCGCATGACCTCGTCCTCAAAGACCTCGCGTTCGCCCACACCGCCTGGCATCGGTCAGACGGCTATGTCGGAGCGCAGGCGGGACTCACGCTGACCGGTGCGTCAGGTCCGCTGGGCGAGGCCGGGTCTCACTACACGAAGCCCGTCGCGGCGCTGACAGTGCGCGGGGGCCGACGAGTCACGGTCAGCGGCTGCGAGTTCGTGCACCTCGGCGGGGCCGGTGCGGTGCTTGAGGCCGGCACGAAGGACAGTACGGTCACGGCCTCGACGTTCGCCGACGTGTCCTCCGGTGGTTTGTATGTCGGCGACATCGATCCGCATCCGGGGGCCGACGCCGCCGACGAGGGCAACTCAGTGTCCTTCAACACCTTCCACGGCACCGGTGCGGAGTTCACGGACTCGGTGGCGATCTGGGCCGGATACACCCGGAACCTGACCATCGAGCGCAACACGCTGGAGCACCTGCCGTACTCCGGGATCAGCATCGGCTGGGGCTGGAACCAGCCCGAGGCCCAGGATCCGTGGCTCGGCGGGAACCGGATCACCGGCAACCGGATCACCGACGTGCTGCGCGTGGCCGAGCGCCAGTACGACGGCGGTGCGATCTACACGCAGGGTCCGCAGCGCGGGACCGTCATCGAAGCCAACTACATCAACCGGTCCGAGTACGGCACCACCGCCAACGACGGCAACGGGATCTACCTGGACGAGCAGAGTTCGCACATTCTCGTCACGGGCAACGTCGTCACGCGCGTCGGGTACAAGTGGGTGTCGAACTGGGCCGAGTACGGGGTCGAGAACCGCGCGGCCGGCAATTGGACGGACAACACGATCACCCCCGCGTTCTCCGGCGCCGGAAGCGTCATGGAGGACAACACCGAAGGGCTGACCGAGTTGCCGCCGGAAGCCGTCCGCGTCGCCGAGCAGGCCGGGGCCGGGCCATGGCCCGCACCGGTGGAAGCGCTCGGCAACCACGGGCCCTGATGTGGGCCGGTGTCTCCACACAGCACCACAGTTCTACACGGCACCACAGTTCCTCCCGCACCACTGTCAAGTAAGCGCTTACTACGACGGAAAGGAACGCGAGGCATGCACCGTCATCCCCACTCCCATCCCCACTCCCGTAGCCGCTCCCACAGACACCGAGGCCGGGCGAGACGAATCAGCGCCCTGCTCACCGTGGCCACGCTCGGATTCGCGGCGCTGGCCGCGACCCCCGCGCAGGCGGCGACCCAGCAGTATCCGACCTACACCCTGGACCACACCGGCACCCTGAACTCCGGGCTGACCGGCGACATCGCGGGCTCGGCGTTCACCGACGCCGACGGCCAGTTCCATTGGCTCAGCTCCTACGCCGACTACGAGAGCACGGACAGCGGCTCGGACACCAACACCTTCACCAACACCGACCTCGGCGCGCTGAACAACCAGGTCGGCTCCGGCACCACCGAGATCACCGCCGACACCTACTGGAACAAGCCCGGCGCCCTGTGCTACCAGATCGACAAGGCCGCGCAGAACGCCGCGCCCTCGCCGTACGAGGACGACCACTGCGACGTGGTCGGCACGTGGGTCGATCCGAGCAGCGGGACCTGGTACGGGGTCGTGAACGACGAGTACGACTTCAACCCGTGGGGCAGCAGCAGCCAGACACAGAACCAGCGGATCGGCACCGGGATCCACGGCAACCGGATCCTCACCGCGTCCTCCAGCGACAAGGGGAAGACCTGGAACTACGGCGGCGAGATCATCACTTCGCCGTATCTGGGCAACGATTCCGAGGACGCCTCCTCGCAGCCCGGCAAGACCTGGGACTACGGCGTGGCCGGCTGCCGGCTGTTCGTGGACTACTCGACCGGCTACTTCTACGTGGTCTACAACACCCAGATCAAGTTCAAGCCGAACTACACGACGTTCGCGTACTGGCCCGCGGTGGCGCGCGCCCCGATCAGCGGGAAGATGGCGCCGGGGACCTGGAACAAATGGGACGGTGGGACCTGGACGCAGCCGGGCGTCGGCGGCTATGAGGGCATGGCGGGCAGTGCGCTGCACCTGAACCCGTCCTACGACCCGGCGACGGACCAGGTGGACTTCGCCGGGACCGGCGCGGACGGGACGCCGGTGGACTACCGCGCCTACTACGCGAACCAGCACGGCAACACGTTCACCTTCGACGACGCCTCAGGGAACGCATACACCGCGAACACCTCGACCGGCGTGATCACCGACGCCTCCGGCGCGACGGTGCCGTCGGTCAGCTACCGGGATCCGGCGCTGAACAGCTCGGTGACGGTCTCCACGGCGAGCTCGAAGGTGAACGTCGCGGTCACGGACGCCACCGGCGCGACCGAGAGCACGACGCTCGGCGGGGCGGTGTTCCTGGACACCGCGACGAACCGGCTCTACATCACGCCGAACGTGGTGCAGGAGACGGCGTTCACATTCAACCCGTTCTCGCTGGACTACCAGGGCGTGGGCTACGACGCGAACGTGTACCAGACCTCTGACTTGGGGAATCCGGACAGCTTGTCGATCGTCGGGACCGAGCCGTCGGGGGCGTCGAACTCGTACCTGACGAGCATCGACTACGGGAGCCTGACCAACCAGAACGTGAGCAGCCGCTCCTACCGGATGGTGTCCGCGCTGACCGGCGGGATGTGGGACGTCAGCATGGCGCCGCACTCCTCCGGGCAGACGCACTACTCGGCGCAGGCGACACCGGTCGACGCCGGCGGCGCCCCGATCAGCTTCGCCTCGTCCGCGTCCTACGGCCTCTCGGTCGGCGGCGCGACGCTGAGCGCGGGCAGCGGCTCGGCGTGGCGGCTGGTCCCGGTCATGGACCAGTGGTCCACCGGCTACCGCACCGGCTTCTACAAGCTGGTGAACGTCGGCACCGGCGGCTACCTGCAATCCACCGGCAGCACGGTCGAGCAGACCCGCGCGATCGGCTCGGCGGTGGCGACCGGCGCGCAGCAGGCGAACTTCGACCCCAGCGGCAACGGCGGCAGCGGCTCCCCCGGCGGCGCCGACCAGTGGTACCTCCAGCCGATCGGCAACGACGCCCCGCAGACGCTGAGCCCGTCGTCGTCGGCGGCGGACATCGCGGCCGCAACGAACACCTCGCTGGCCGGTGTGGGGCAGTACAAGCTGGTCAACCGCAACAGCGGGCTGGCGCTGGAGTACGTGAACGGCGGCTGGCAGCTGGCCGGGCAGACGTTCGGGGACTCCGGGCAGGCGGTGGCGATCACGAAGATCTCGTGAGCTGATTCGCGCTTTGGTGTGGGAGGGGCCGGCGGCCGTGCTTGGTGCGCGGCGGCCGGCCTTGTGCGTTCGCGGGTCGCGGGTCTGCGCGGGTCACGGGCCGCCGGGCCTGTGCGTTCGCGGGGCGCGAGGCCTCACGGTGATGAGTAGCAGTACTGCGCACCGGACTTCGCCGGATCAGGGTCGCCGCACCGGTGTCCGGCCGCGTCGTACGCCTCGACCAGGGGCTGCTCCGCCGGCTCGTCCTGCTGGGTGACGTACGGCAGCGGGGCGACCAGCCACCTCCCGTCCGCGGACGCCGTCGCCGGCCCGCTCACCCGCAGCTTGGCGACACCGGGCTTGGCGGCGACGACCAGGTACGGACGCTTGGCCGGCGAGATCCAGACCATCGCGGCGGTCGCCGGCGTGACGAAAGTGCGGGTCGGGCTGGACGCCTCGCTTCTGGCGTAGTTCGCCATGTCCTGGCCGGGCCACAAGGTGGCCGTGGCGCACGAGGGCCCCGGTTCGGCCAGCAATGCGGCGTCCGAGAAGGGACCCCACTGCGGGCCGACGCCTCCCCGACTGATGACGTATCCGGTCCCGCCGCCATCGGGCAGGGGGCCGCTGGCCATGTCCGACGAGTACTCGCTGAGGTACCCGATGTCGTTGAGGTCGCGGTTCAGCTCGGCCTGCTCCTGGAACGCGCACCAGTCGGCATTGCTCAGGTTCTGGTCGTCCATATAGTCGCTGCCTAACACCGGAAGCAGCGGCGCGGAGCTGTACAAGGTCTCCGGCACCGTCACGGACGGGATGTCGACGGCACTGTGGTCCGACTCCTTGAACCGGATACCTGCCGACGGCGACCAGTCGGAAGGTTCCGACGCCCTCTGCTGCAACGTCAGCTGCGGCAGCGGAACTTCAAGCACACCGCGGGCGTCGGGATGGGCGGGCTGCCACCCGGTCGCGGGAGTGTCCAACGGGCCGGTCTCGACATCGGACGCCCCGGGCGGTAACAGGATCGGGTCGGCCTGGAAAAGCCTGGGGTCCAGCAGGCGGATCGCCCCCGGTCCGGCGGCCTCCACTCGGAGGGGGTTCACCATGATGTGCGTGTTGCCGAAGTAGGGATTGTCCGGCTGCTTGTCGCTCAGGCCCTCGGCATAGACCGCGAGTGAGCTGGATTCGTCGGAGGGCAGCTGATCGACGGCCATTGCGACGACGGTGACGTCGTGGACCCGGCCGGCGAAGATCACGTGCGGCCGGGTACCGGACGGCAGACCGTCCGCACGCCAGTCGTCGGCGGCCCGGCGCAGAAGCGCGGTGTCGCCGAGCAACTCGCCGCGGGCCGGCCAGGCATCGATGCCGTAGTCGCCGTCGGCGATCTGCGACGCGCTCCAGACCCGCGGATCGTTGGCATAGGAACCCAGGGCAGGGGTGCGTATCCCGAACCACCACACCCCGGCCGCCGCCACCGCGACGATCACGGCAGTCACCGCGCCACCCACCCGGGTCCGGCGACGACGGCGCCTCAGGACCGCCCGCGCCGACACCGGCACGGCCACCGGATCCAGCTCGCGGCCGAGGAGCAGTTCCCTGATCTCCCCAGCCTCGTGATCACGACAGAACCCGGCAACGGCCTCCCGCACGCGCCCGGCGTAGAGGTCAGGCTGCTCTGGACTGACGAGAGCGCCGAGATCTTCTATCGCGGCGCCCTCCAGCAGGTGGTAGATCGCCGCGACGGCCACGCGGTAGTCGTACGCCTTCATCTGGTCCAGCACCTTGCGCTGCTCCGCGGTCGCGTCCACGGGCACCAAGCGCGGTCCGCGCAGGAACCGGCTCGACGACCAACTGCCGTAGCCGTCCAGCACCCACCGCAGCGCCTGGCGAACCGCGGCGTCGTCATCGTCGGGATGCGCGACGACGGCCGCCACGGCGCGCCGGTGTGCGTGGACGAGGGCGACCTTGGCCCCGTCGAACGGATAGCGCGCCAGGTAGACCAGCCGCGCGGCGCGTGCATACGCGTCCTGATTCATCGCTCCCCCGAGTCCCATGTAAGGCCGCTGTCACCATACGTGAGAGCGCGGGGTCGGCGGAACGATAATCAGCGGGCGGCCCGCACAACCGACTCGCTAAGCTGGCCCCGGCCACGCGGGGCGTTTGGCAGAGCGGCCCATTGCAGCCGAGGTCGTGGAGCACTACGCGGCCACGGTTAGAGGGGTGAGGGCGAGTGCAAGCCCGACATTCCCCCCGCGCGTTCGAATCGCGCAGCGCCCCGCACCAGTGGCTGGTGGCTGGTGGCTGGTGGCTGGTGAACGACGCTGCGCTGGCGCCGAGTCGCCTGGCTATCGTTGAGCGGGTGCCGGGGCTGCGGATTCGGGGCTGCGGATTCGGGGCTGCGGATTCGGGGCGCTGGGTGCGCAGGAGAGGTTGCTCTGTCTGTAGAGCGGGCAGCGCAGGTTCGAGTCTTGTCGGGCCAGTTCGCGGAGTTGTCGTCTGGGGGGGCGGGCTGCGGTTTTTGTGTGGGTTTTAAGTGCTTTTTACGGCCTTCGGTCATGGTTGTGCCGGTTCGGGGTTCGGGGCGGTGGGTGTGTTTGTCGGCTGCCGGTTTCCGCGTTCACGATCCCGCCGCATCTCAGGCCTCTTCCACTCCGGCAAGTCGGAACAAGGGCAACGGCAAGATCAACTGCACAGGCAAGATCAACTGCAAGATCAACTGCAAGATCAAGGTCAAGAGCTATGGTGAAGGGCCGGCGCCTCCGGCGGGGGCTCTTGGCTCCCTCGGGGAACTGGCGCGGTTCCATAGGGTGGTCGGGTCAGGGCCCTGCGGCGGCGGTTTGTGAGGTGGTTGCGGTTCGTTCCCCACGGTCGCGTCGTCAGCCCCAAGGGGTACAGCACCGGTGTCCGGGAGTAAAGTCCGCGCGGTTGCGGTCGGGGCTGCAAGCTGCGGTTTGTATAGCGCGAACTTGACTCCCGGCCACCGGCGCTGTAGGCGAAGCCCTACCGACGCGACCGAGGGGAACGAACCGAAAACCGACCGGATAGGTGCAAAGCCCAGTGGTGCGGTACCGGCGACTCGGCGACTTCGGCCGCCGGTCCCGGTGCTGGCAACGCGGCAGTCCCGAGGCTGCGCACTCTGAGCTGGCGGGTGCGGCCCGGCCCGGCCGCCAAGGCTGATGCTGGCGGATAAGCAAGGTCTGCCAGAAGAAGTCGGCAGTCGGCGGACTGGCTGCGGCGAGCGCAGCCGGTCCGCTACCGCATACCGCACCCGGCTATGTTCTTGGCCAACTGACCACCGGCCCGCCGCCAGCACCTCACCGGCAGCCGCATCGCTAAGCCGTGTCTACGGGCCCTGCGATTGCTATTCTTCCGGTCGGTTTTCGGTTCGTTCCCCTCGGTCGCGTCGGCAGGGCTTCGCCTACAGCGCCGGTGGCCGGGAGTCAAGTTCGCGCTATAGAAACCGCAGCTTACAGCCCCGACCGCAAGCGCGCGGACTTTACTCCCGGACACCGGTGCTGTACCCCTTGGGGCTGACGACGCGACCGTGGGGAACGGACCGCACCACCTCACAAACCGCCAGCGCAGGGCCCTGACCCGACCACCCTATGGAACCGCGCCAGTTCCCCGAGGGAGCCGAGAGCCCCCGCCGGAGGCGCCGGGCTCTTCATCACAGCTCTTGATCTTGATCTGGCTCTTGATCTGGGAGCCTGTTGTCTTTCCGAACGTTGTGGATGGCAGGCCATGCTTTGGGGTGGTTCGTGGTTGATCGGTGCATGAGAACAGGGCCTTCCGTGTAGCTCGATGGGTGTCGAAGTCCTCGAGCGGGAAGGCCCTGTTGCTCCTTGTTCTACGCTTCTGTGCCCGGCCGGGGCAACGGTGAAGGCTTTCCCGGCGTTTCGTGCGATTGTCTGGCCCACCGATACGGCAACGCCGGTGATCAGCCGCAGCGCAGGCCGGTGTATCCCACCGATCTGACCGATGCGCAGTGGGCGCAGGTGCTGCCGTTGATCCCGGTGCCGGCCTGGATGGGCGGGCGCGGTGGCCGGCCGGAGGGCTACTGCCACCGGGTCATGATCGATGCGATGTTGTATGTGGTGGACAACGGCATCAAGTGGCGGGCGATGCCCGCCGATTTCCCGCCCTGGGATGCGGTCTACCGGTTCTTTCGCCGCTGGCGTGACCAGCAGCTGCTCACGGTGTTGCATGACCGGCTGCGCCGGGCATGCCGGGTCCGGGCCGGACGTGGCCCGGAACCGACCGGGGCGGTGATCGATTCGCAGTCGGTGAAGGCCGCAGAGACTGTGGCCGCCGCCGATCGCGGGTTCGACGCCGGCAAAAAGGTCAACGGCACCAAACGGCACATCGCCGTAGACACCCTGGGGCTGTTGCTGACGGTCCTGGTCACCGGCGCCTCAGCGCAGGACCGCGACGAGGCGGTACCGCTGCTGGCCGGGTTGTGCCAGGCCTGCCCGACCGTGTCGAAGGTCTGGGCCGATGGCGGCTACGCCGGGGCGCTGGTGGCGATCGTGGCCACGACACTGCACCTGGTGTTGGAGATCGTCAGACGCCCGGCCGGCGCGCGGGGCCTGGTGGTCCTGCCCCGCCGGTGGGTGGTGGAACGCACCCTGGCCTGGATCACCCGCCGACGCCGGCTGGCCCGGGACTACGAGCGCAGACCGGAAACCCACGAGACTATGGTGCGCTGGGCGATGCTGCCGGTCATGACCCGCCGCCTGGCGCAAACGCCCCCGACGCCAACTCGGTGAGCCAACCCGCGGCCACCAGGCGCTTAAGTCGGTAACGCAGCCCCTCCACCGCGGTCCGGTCCGTTCCCCAGCCCAGCGCTGCGGCCACCTGCCCGGCCCGCAACGGCACACCGGCATCGCAGACCGCCTGCCACACCGGCCGGTACTTCACCGGAAGATCCACCCCACCCAACCC
>NZ_JAAFZA010000118.1 GCF_015356865.1 Catenulispora pinisilvae | reverse complement strand
CTCCGCCCCCGCCGCGCCGCAAGCGGCGCAGCCCACCCAGACCGCCGAGGCGGTCACGCCGGTTCAGAACCCTGAAGTCCCTGAACCGGCTGCCACCCCGGCCGCCTCGGCTCCCGCTCCCGCCGCCCGCAAGCCGACCCCGCGCTGGGCCCTGGGCACCGCGGTCGTCGCGGTCCCGGCGGTGATCGCCGGCGCCGTGATCGTCGCGGTCGGCCCCGACTCCGGCGGCAAGGGCGCGCAGACCATCGAGGTCTCCTCCGCGTCCTGCGGCAAGGGCTTCGGCGACCTGACCACCGGCGAGCACGTGTTCCAGATGAAGAACACCGGCGACGTGGCCGCCGAGGTCTACCTGATGGACCCGTCGAGCAGCGCGGTCTACGGCGAGATCGAGAGCCTGGCCCCGGGCACCACCCGGCCGATGACCGCCACGATCGGCACCGGCACGTACGCCTGGCGCTGCGTCCCGAACGGCAAGGACGCGGTCACCTCGGAGTCCAAGCGGGCCAGCGGCACCGGCAGCAGCACGACCGCGGTCGTGCCGATCACCGAGAAGGACCTGGAAGCCCCGCTGGATCAATACCGCGCCTACGTCACCGAGCACCTGAACGAGCTGGCCGGCGACACCGACACGCTGAAGCAGGACGTGGACTCCGGCGACCTGCCGAAGGCCAAGCAGGACTGGCTGACCGCGCACCTGGCGTACAACCGGCTCGGCGCCGCGTACGGCACCTTCCAGGACTGGGACAAGAAGATCGACGGCCGCGCCGACGGCCTCACCGGCAAGGTCCAGGACCCGGACTTCACCGGCTTCCACCGCCTGGAGTACGGACTCTGGCACGGCGCGGCGGCGGCCGCCCTGGCCCCGGTCGCCGACCAGCTGGCCGCCGACGTCCACGGCCTGGTCGGCGACTGGCCCAAGCAGGACTTCGACCCCGCCGACCTGCCGCTGCGCGCCCACGAGATCCTGGAGAACACCCTCCAGTTCCAGCTCACCGGCGACGCCGACTACGGCTCGGGCAGCACACTGGCCACCGCCGAGGCCAACCTGACCGGCACCCGCGAGGTGCTGACCGTGATCAGGCCCCTGGTCCAGGCCCGCGACCCGCGAGGGCTGGCCGGGATCGACAGCTGGCTCGACCGCTTCGGCGCGGTGGTGGACGCGGCCAAGCAGCCTGACGGCACCTGGACCCCGGTGGCCCAGCTCGACCCGGCGGCGCGCCAGAAGCTGAACGGGACGCTGGGGGAGCTGCTGGAGCAGCTGTCGGTGGTGCCGGACCTGCTGGAGATCCGGAAGGCGACGTGAGCGGGGTCTTCAGGCCCGCCCCCGAATCGCCGACCGCCGACTGGCGCAGATGGAAGTGTTTTGAGATGACCGAGCAGAACCAGACCCCTGAGGCCGCCTCGCAGCAGGCTGCCGCCTCCCAGCCCGCCACCTGCCCCTTCGACCACAAAGCCTTCGCCCGCCGCGCGATGCTCAAGGGCGCGGCGGCCGGTGTCGCCGGCGCCGCGGTCGTCGGCGCCACCGGCTTGGCCATGAACAAAGCCTCGGCCGACGCGGCTCCGGCCGCCGCCGGCGCCACCGGCTCCGGCCGGGCCCTGCCGTTCCACGGCGCGCACCAGCAGGGCGTCACCACGCCGGCGCAGAAGCACCTCACGCTCGCCGTGTTCGACGTCATCGCCGCCGACAAGGCCGAGCTGACCGCCCTGTTCCAGACCCTCACCGAGCGGGCCCGGTTCCTGACCGCCGGTGGCACCCCGCCCGACCTCGGCGTCGGCGCTCCGCCTTCGGACAGCGGCATCCTGGGTCCCACGGTCCCGGCCGACGGGCTGACCGTCACGCTCGGCGTCGGCGCCTCGCTCTTCGACGCGCGCTTCGGGCTGGCCGCCAGGAAGCCCGCGCGGCTGACGCCGATGAAGACCTTCCCGAACGACAACCTGGACCCGGCCGAGTGCCACGGCGACCTGTCGCTCCAGATCTGCGCCGACAGCCAGGACACCGTGGTGCACGCCATCCGCGACATCGCCAAGCACACCCGCTCCGGCATGCAGCTGAAGTACCGCCTCGACGGCTGGGCCAACGATCCGCGGCCCACCGGGGCGCAGCGCAACCTGCTCGGCTTCCACGACGGCATCGCGAACCCGCAGACCGACCACGAGTTCGACTACCTGGTCTGGGTGCAGCCCGGCGGCCCGGAGCCGGCCTGGACCGCCGGCGGCAGCTACCAGGTGGTGCGGCGGATCCGGATGCTGGTCGAGTTCTGGGACCGGGTGTCGCTGCTGGAGCAGGAGAAGATGATCGGCCGCCGCCGGGACACCGGGGCCCCGCTGGACGGCGCCGCGCAGGCCGACGTCCCGCAGTACGCGAAGGACCCCAAGGGCGCCAACATCCCGCTGGACGCGCACATCCGGCTGGCCAACCCGCGCACCCCGGAGACCGACCGGAACCGGGTCCTGCGGCGCGGCTACAACTACGACCGCGGCTTCGACGCCGTCGGCGACCTCGACATGGGCCTGGCGTTCGTCGCCTACCAGCAGGACATCCAGCGCCAGTTCGAGTTCGTGCAGACCAAGCTGATCGACGAGCCGCTGGTGGACTACATCTCGCCGGTCGGCGGCGGCTACTTCTTCGTGCTGCCCGGGGTGAAGGACGCCGCCGACCACTTCGGCAGCGCGCTGCTGGCCTGAACCGGGTATCTGGCCTGAACCGCGTATCTGGCCTGAACCGCATATTCGGTGGCACCCCCCTCCCGCTGTCCCTAGCCTGAGGGCGTGCCCATCGAGATCAAGATCGTCACCGAGTCCGATTTCGACGACTTCAACGACGTGGCCGACATCGGCTTCCTGAGGCTTCGGGAGCGCGGCCAGGGCCCGTTCCGCCGAACCCTGTTCGCCGACGAGATCGCCGCGGGCCGGGCGATCGGCGCCTACGACGGCGGCCGCGTGGTCGGCACCTTCGCGAACTACGCCAACACCGTGACCGTCCCCGGCGGCGCCGCGGTGCCGGTGAGCGCGGTCACCGCGGTGACGGTCGCGCAGACCCACCGCCGACGCGGCATCCTGTCCTCGATGACGGCCAAGGCGTTCCGGCAGTCGGCCGACGCCGGGGTGCCGCTGTCGATGCTGATCCCGTCCGAGTGGCCGATCTACGGCCGCTACGGCTACGGCCACGCCACCGACGAGACCCGCTACACCTTCGAAAGCAAGCGCTGTGCCACGGTGCGGCCGCTGCCGGGCACCGTGGACTTCGTCTCAGCCCCGGAATGGGTCCAGGCCGGACAGGCCGTCTACGAACGCGTCCGCGTCGCCACCCCGGGGGCCGTCGAGCGGCGCAACTCGTGGTGGGAACGCGAAGCCGGCCTGCTGACCCACGACGGCGAGCCGCGCGACAAGGAATGGCTGTTCGTGGTCTACCGCGACGAGGACGGGACCCCGCGCGGCGTCGCGACCTACCAGCCGCGCGAAGGCGGCTGGGAGGGCTTCGTCCCGGACAACAGCGCCGAGGTCTACATGATCGCCGAGGACTACGTGGCCCGCGTCCGGCTGCTCCAGTTCCTGTGGGAGCAGGACTGGCTCTCCTCGTTCTCGGTCGATAGGTTCCCGGCCGACGACACCTGGCGGCACCTCATGGTCGACCCGCGTCTGGCCCGCCAGAAGCAGCGCTACGACGTGCTCTGGGTCCGCGTGCTCGACGTCGTGGCGGCGCTGGAGGCGCGTACCTACGAAGGCGAGGGCCGACTGGTCCTGGCCGTCACCGACCCGGACGGCTACGCCGACGGCGTGTACGCCCTCGAAGGCGGCCCGGCCGGCGCCACGGCGAAGCGCAGCACTGAGACCCCCGACCTGACGCTGCCCGTGCAGACCCTCGGCGCGCTCTACCTCGGCCAGCACGCGGCCAGCGCGCTGGCCCGGGTCGGGGAGGCCGCCGAGGAGAAGCCCGGGGCACTGGCGCTCGCCGACCGGATGTTCAAGACGGCGGTCCCGCCCTACTGCGTCACCTGGTTCTGAGTGCCAGTCGTGCCGGCCGTGCCGGTCGTCCTAGTCCGTCGGTCCCGGCCGGGTCGCCCGCTCGTCGATCTCCATCCAGGACTGCGGCCGCGCCACCGGGACGAACCCGGCCTTGGCATACGTCGCGTGCTTGTCCTTGGTGGCCAGCAGGAACCGGTTGATCCCGATCGCCTTCAGGTCGGCCACGATCTCCCGGGACAGCCACGGGCCGACGCCCTTGCCGCGGTAGGCCTCGTCGACGTAGACGTCGCAGAAGTAGGCGAAGGTGGCGTGGTCGGAGATCACCCGGGTGACACCGATCATGGTGTCGCGGTCGGCGTAGACGCCGTAGACGTGCGACCCGGCGAGCGAGCGTTCGACGGCGTCCCGCGGGCGGCCCGCACCCCACCAGGACTCCTCGGCGATCCATCGGTACACCTTGCCGGCGTCGACCAGAGCCGGGTCGTCGCTGATGAACAATCCGTCCTCGCGCGTCACTTCCATGACCAGAAGTCGATCACATCGCGGCCGGCCGGGCCATCGCCAATGACGCAGAAGTGGCCTGGTCCCGATGTCGCCAGACATCGGGACCAGGCCACCGTCGTTTCCCCAGGCCGCCGCGCGACCAGCGCCGTGGCGGAAAAGCGTCAGTCGCGGCCCTTCTGCTTGCCGCGCCGCGAACCGAAGACGATCTCGTCCCAGGACGGCACCGTGGCCCGCCGCCCCGGCCGCACGCCGTCGGCCTCGGCCTGCCGGTCGGTGGTGCCGACCATCCGCTCCCGGTGCGGGACGGTGGTGCGCGGGCCGAAGATCGCGTCGTCGAAGGCCGAACCGGCCGACTGCCCGGCCACCGCGGCGATCGGCGCCGGGGAGCGGGTGTCGGCGGCGTCGAGGAAGTCGAAGTCCTCCTCGGGGCTGTTCGCCGGGCTCGGGACGCCCGCGGTGCCGTTGGCCGCCGCGGCGGCCGAAGCCGAGGCGGACGCCGAAGCGGCGGCCGAGGCCGGCATCGAGGACGGGTGCCGTTCCACGGACGCGGTCCGCTCGGCGGCCGTGCGCTCGCGATCGCGGTCCCGTTCGCGCTCCCGCTCCAGCGCGCCGCCGGAGCCGTTCGCGGAGGACTCGGCGGGACGCCGACGGGCCTCCAGGTGCACCAGCGCGCCGCCGGCCGAGGAGCCGTTGGTGCTCGGCGCCGGGCCCGGCAGCACGGTCCCGCCGGAGAGCACGGAGGCCGCGGCGAAGGGGAACATCGGCTCGGCGGCCGCGATCGAGGACGCGTCGGAGGACAGCAGGCGGGCCTCGTCGTCCTCGGGCGTCACCAGCCGGCGCGGCGGGTCGAAGGCCCACAGCGCCTCGTACGTCTCCCCGGAGATCTTGTAGATGGCCTGCACGGTCCACGTGCCGTCGTCGCGCCGCCAGGAGTCCCAGTGCACGGCGGCCGGGTCCTCGGCGCCGCGCTTGGCCAGCCGCTCGCCGACGATCTCGCCGAGCTTCTGCCCGTGGTTCTCGCCCTGCCGGCGCACCTGCGTGTTCTGAGCCTTTTCCGCCATGAAAGCGCGCTCGGCGAGGATCGGTCCCTCGAACCGGCGGATGCGCTCCACGGAGATGCCGCAGGCGTCGGCGACCTCCTGCGCGGTCGCGCCCGCGCGGATGCGGGACTGGATGTCGCGGGGGCGGAGCTGACCCTCTGCCTCTATCTCGATCTGGCCCAGCCGGGCCCGATCGCCGCGGACGGCCGCCCGAAGACGCTCGTCGATGGTCAGATGGAATTCCTGGCCGTCGTTCGAGCGCAGCACAAGTCGCTGACCGTCGCTGGTGACGGCCATGACGCGGAGCTCAGTCACGAGCGGACCTCCCTTCGACGAGTGCTGCCAGCTAGACCGTACTGCATCGACACGCCGATCGGGTACGGGAAACGGATGAGGTCGCCCGGACAGCAAGGGTTGTCGGTCATTTGTCGTACGCCGTCCAGTTGTGGGATGTCAGTTCAGTGATCCCCCCGCGGATCACCCCTCCCGCCTTGAACCGGGTACATTCCCACACATCATGGTCGCCAATCCTCATCTTCCGGTTCTTCTCGATCTCCTCGGGGTCTTCGCCGCCGCGGTCGCGGGGGCTTTCGCGGGTCTGCGTAAGGGCCTTGATCTGGTCGGCATCCTGGTCATCGCGGTCGCCTCGTCACTCGGAGGAGGGATGATCCGGGACGCCCTGATCGGTGCCACCCCGGTCGCGGCGATCTCGGACTGGCGCTATTTCGCGGTGGCGCTCGGCGCGACCGCGGCGGTGCTGTCGGTGACCAACCGCCGAATGAGTGATTCCAAGCTGAAATCAGCCATCGAGGAAGTGCGCGGGCGGGCCGTCCGGTTCGACCGGATCGCACTTGTCGCCGACGCGTTGACCCTCGGCCTGTTCGCGGTTTCCGGCACTCTCAAAGCATTGAATTACCATCTGCCGGTCTTCCAGGCCGCGCTGCTCGGCACGGTCACCGCGACCGGCGGCGGGGCAGTGCGCGACGTGCTGGTCAACGAGGTGCCGATGGTGCTCCAGCGGGAGCTGTACGCGGTCCCGGCCTTCGTCGGCGGACTGCTGTTCGCATTGCTGGAGCGGCACGGCTTCGTGGTGCAGGGCTACCTCGCCGCGGCCGGCTCGGTGGTGATCACCGCGGCCATCCGCCTGATCGCGGTGTGGCGGGACTGGCACGCGCCTCGCCCCGGCGCTGTCGCATAGCGCCGGGGCGAGTCTGATACAGCTTTCCTACGTGGTGTTTCTCACAGGGTGAATCTCAATACCCACCCCATCCGATCGGGTGATAGGCGGATCAGTTCACGACGTGCGTGGTCCAGTTCGCCGGGTCCGTGCCCAGCGAGGTGATCCGGTCCAGCAGGCCCTGGGCGCCGCCGACCGAGGCCAGCGGGTCCTGTCCGCCCTTGCCGGGGACCTCTCCGACGCAGATGTGCAGTCCGCCGGAGTCCTTGCAGACCGGCTTGCTGGTCGGCGCCGTGCCGGGAGAACCCTTGCCGATGAGCGCGGACACCTTCGGGTCGACCGGCTGCTGCTGGGTGCGCGGGTCCTGCCAGCCGGTCGGGATGACGGAGATGTCGAAGTTCCCGCCGGTCGCGGTGTAGCTGAGCCCGACTCGGAACCCGCCCTGGCCGACCACGGCCGGGTCGTCCAGTGAGGCCTCCCCGAGCACCGCGTCCTTCGGCATGCCCTCCACGTGGATCGGCAGGGCGACGGCGGAGCCCTCAGTCGCCACCTGGCCGGCGACCTTGATCAGCAGGGCCTGGAGCTCGGCGCCGTGGATCTGGTAGTCGCCGCCGAGGCCGTACCAGGACCCGGACGCGGTCTGCCACATCAGCGACAGATCGGCGGGGATGCTCGGGGCGTCGCCGGGGTCCGACAACAGGTAGGCCTTCGGGCTTCCCGGAACGGTCACCTCCGTCTTCGTGTAATAGGACGGCAACTGCGGCTCGGTCGGTGAGGACGTCAGCGCCAGCGTCGGCGGTGTCACCGGCCCGGAGGGCGAGGACTCGGACTGCGCGGTGCGTGCGGTGACGCTGTTCCCGTAGTCCGGACCGGTGAGGTAGCTCGCGGTCTGGAAGCCGGCGGGCAGCCAGGTGAACCGGCCGACCGCGGTCAGCGGGTCGGTGCCGGTGAACTGGCGCCCGGAGGCCGCGTTCTGACCCGCGGCGGGCTTGTCCGGCGAGGTGCCGCCGAGCCCGTTCACCACCAGCGCGCAGGCCGCGACCACGGCCACGCCGCCGCCGATCGGCGCCAGCCGCGCGGTCAGCACCCGGCGCCGGCCGTCGGTCCGGGCCTTGCCGACGTCCACGGTGCTGACCGGGGCGCCGGCGTACTCGGCCGCGGCCAGGTCGTCCAGTGAGGTCTTCAGATCAAAGGTCATCAGGTCCCCTCCATAACAGGAGTCGGATTCGGATCGAGGATGCCTCGGAGAGTGGCCAGGCCCCGCGCTGTCTGGCTCTTCACATTGCCGGTCGAGCAGCCCATGGCCTGCGCGGTCTGCTCGACCGACAGGTCGCAGTAGTAGCGCAGCACGACTGCCGCCCGCTGCCGCGGCGGGATCCGGAACAGGGCCTTCTTCAGGTCCAGCCCCAGTTCCAGGTCGCTCAGGACGGCCGGAGTCGGCTCCGGATCGGCCGCGGACCCGCCGCCGCCGAACCGGTGCAGGACCGTCCACTTCGCCCACCCGTTGCGTTGCTCGGCCAGGTAGGTGTTGATCAGCGTGCGGCGGGCGTAGCCGTCGACGTTGTCGGCCCGGCCGGCCCGGTGCCAGTGCGCGTAGAGCTTGGTGATCGCGCTCTGTACCAGGTCGTCGGCCCGATGCCAGTCCCCGCAAAGCAGGTACGCGACCCGCCGCAGCCAGGCTTGGCGTGCGCTGACGTACTCGGTGAACTCGGCGTCGCGGTCAGGCTTCGCCATAGGCACCCCCTCGGTTTCGGTGTCCGGACAATCACCTGATGCGGTCGGGGGCGCGGGAGGTTGCACTGGCCGGGACGGTCCTGAATCCGGCTGATCCGGTCGTGGGGGAATCTCGCATGGGCCGGACCGTGACCTCGGCCCGACGCGTGCGGTAGTACTAGTGGGGAAGCGGTGGCCACGGACCCCCGGCCGCCGCCACGGGCAGCCCACTGGTGTGCAGGGTGATCAGTGGGCTGCCCGGTTCCCCGGTTGGCGCATTCGGGGTAGCCGCTCCGGGCGGCCGGTTAGCCAGTCAGTCGGCCGACCGGCTCAGTCGATCTCAGCCGACCGCAGCCGATCTCAGTCGATGACCAGGTCGATCTCGGGCTCGTCGGTCCCCAGGTCCAGGTAGCACGCGCCCGGCTCCACGTACTCGGTCCCGCCGGGACCGTTGATGTGGATCCCGGTGAACACCGCCACGTGCGCCGGCTGCGGCTGCCCCTCGCGCAGCACGCTGATCACCTTGTGCGTGTCCGCGGTGATCACGTCGCGCGCGATCCGGGTGAGCCCGGCCAGGTCCGGCACCGGGCCCGCGGGCAGGAACGGCGGGATGCGGTCGCGGAGCATGCTCTGTTCCGGGTCGGCCAGGTCCAGGAAGGGATAGTCACCGGTCGGCGCGTTGTCGCCGCGCAGCTCGTCGTGCAGCGCCATCAGCGCGCCGCAGGTGTGCGAGACGCCGGGCACGCCGGGGCGCTCGACGTTGCCGATCACGCCGTGCGAGTCCAGCCCTATGTGGGGCAGTGCCACCACGATGAAGCGGCGGACGCCGTCCTCGACCGGGGCGTGGCCGGAGGCGGCGAGGATGCCGGTGCGGCCCAGGACGAACATCCCGCCCAGGCCGGCCATGTTGAAACCGGCGCCCCAGGTGTCGTACAGCCGGGCGGTGATGGTCACCGCGAGCTCGTCCCGGCAGGTCGCGACCAGCGGCAGCGTGTTGGCCGCGTGGAAGCCGTGCGGGGCCAGCAGCTCACGCGTGGCGCGCACGAAACCGGTCGCCGGAATGGCGGACGGGAACATGGTGCGCAGGACCTTGGAGGCGGCGGTCGGGGTGCTGCTCATGTCTTCCGTCGAGGTGCTGCTCATCTCTTCCATTGGCACGATTGTCACTGGACTCGCCCGACCGGGCCAGCCGCCGCCCGGGTGAGCGTGCTCACAGCGGCACGCGGGCCGAGGTCCGGGCGGTGCCGGACACCCCCGGGTTGGTGCAGCCCGGTGGCACCCACTAGAGTGTCTTGATGTCGAGATACTTTCCGCAAGCGAGAGCTGGGCCATGGCAATGACCTCCAAGAACAGCTTCGGCGCCCGCGACACCCTCGCGGTGGGCGCGCAGTCGTACGAGATCTTCCGGATCGGCGCCGTCGAGGGCTCCGACCGCCTCCCCTTCAGCCTGAAGGTGCTGCTGGAAAACCTCCTGCGCACCGAGGACGGCGCCAATGTCACGTCGGCCCAGATCCAGGCTCTGGGCCAGTGGGATCCGAACGCCGAGCCGGACACCGAGATCCAGTTCACGCCGGCGCGCGTGATCATGCAGGACTTCACCGGCGTGCCCTGTGTCGTGGACCTGGCCACCATGCGCGAGGCCGTGGCCGAGCTGGGCGGCGACCCGGCGAAGATCAACCCGCTGGCCCCGGCCGAGCTGGTGATCGACCACTCGGTGATCGCCGACGTCTTCGGCCGCCCGGACGCCTTCGAGCGCAACGTCGAGATCGAGTACGGCCGCAACCGCGAGCGCTACCAGTTCCTGCGCTGGGGCCAGACCGCCTTCGACGAGTTCAAGGTGGTCCCGCCCGGCACCGGCATCGTGCACCAGGTGAACATCGAGCACCTGGCCCGGGTGGTCTTCGACCGCAACGGCCAGGCCTACCCCGACACCCTGGTCGGCACCGACTCGCACACCACCATGGTCAACGGCCTGGGCGTGCTGGGCTGGGGCGTCGGCGGCATCGAGGCCGAGGCCGCGATGCTCGGCCAGCCGGTCAGCATGCTGATCCCGCGGGTGGTCGGCTTCAAGCTGCACGGTGAGCTGCCCGCCGGCGCCACCGCCACCGACCTGGTGCTGACCATCACCGAGATGCTGCGCAAGCACGGCGTGGTCGGCAAGTTCGTCGAGTTCTACGGGGCCGGCGTCGCGGCCGTCCCGCTGGCCAACCGGGCCACCATCGGCAACATGTCGCCGGAGTTCGGCTCCACCTGCGCCATCTTCCCGATCGACGACGAGACCATCAGCTACCTGTTGCTCACCGGCCGCCCGGCCGAGCAGCTGGCGCTGGTCGAGGCCTACGCCAAGGCCCAGGGCCTGTGGCACGACGCCGCCCGCGAGCCGTCCTACTCCGAGTACCTGGAGCTGGACCTGGCCAGCGTGGTGCCCTCGATCGCCGGCCCGAAGCGCCCGCAGGACCGCGTGATCCTGGCCGAGGCCAAGGGCAAGTTCGCCGAGGTGCTGCCGACCTACGCCGCGCAGGGCACCAAGCCCACCCCGGTCACGATGGAGGACGGCACCCAGGCCGTCATCGACAACGGCGCGGTGGTGATCGCCTCGATCACCTCCTGCACCAACACCTCCAACCCGCAGGTGATGATCGGCGCCGCGCTGCTGGCCAAGGCCGCGGTGGAGAAGGGCCTGCACGCCAAGCCCTGGGTCAAGACCACCCTGGCGCCCGGCTCGAAGGTCGTCTCGGACTACTACGAGCGCGCGGGCCTGACCCCGTACCTGGACAAGCTCGGCTTCAACCTGGTCGGCTACGGCTGCGTCACCTGCATCGGCAACTCCGGCCCGCTGCCGGAGCCGGTCAGCAAGGCGGTCAACGAGGCGGACCTGGCGGTGGTGTCGGTGCTGTCCGGCAACCGCAACTTCGAGGGCCGGATCAACCCGGACGTGAAGATGAACTACCTCGCGTCCCCGCCGCTGGTCGTCGCCTACGCCATCGCCGGCACCATGGACTTCGACTTCGAGAACGAGCCCCTGGGCTTCGACACGGACGAGAAGCCGGTGTTCCTCAAGGACATCTGGCCCTCCACGCAGGAGATCCAGTCGGTCATCGAGCAGGCCATCACCGCCGAGATGTTCGCCAAGGACTACTCCGACGTCTTCCACGGCGACGAGCGCTGGCGCTCGCTGCCCACCCCGACCGGCAACGTCTTCGAGTGGGACACGGACTCCACCTACGTCCGCAAGCCCCCGTACTTCGAGGGCATGGCCGCCGAGCCGGCCCCGGTCGCCGACATCCACGCCGCCCGCGTCCTGGCCAAGCTGGGCGACTCGGTGACCACCGACCACATCAGCCCGGCCGGCAGCATCAAGGCCGACAGCCCGGCCGGCAAGTACCTGGCCGAGCACGGCGTCGGGCCCCGGGACTTCAACAGCTACGGCTCCCGCCGCGGCAACCACGAAGTGATGATCCGCGGCACCTTCGCGAACATCCGGCTGCGCAACCAGCTCCTGACTGACGTCGAGGGCGGCTTCACCAAGAACCTGCTCACCGGCGAGCAGAGCACCATCTACGACGCCGCCCAGGCCTACCAGGCCGCCGGCATCGCGCTGGTGGTCCTGGCCGGCAAGGAGTACGGCTCGGGCTCCTCCCGCGACTGGGCCGCCAAGGGCACCGCGCTGCTGGGCGTCAAGGCCGTCATCGCCGAGAGCTACGAGCGCATCCACCGCTCCAACCTGATCGGCATGGGCGTGGTCCCCCTCCAGTACCCGGCCGGCCAGAGCGCCGCCTCGCTCGGCCTCACCGGCGAGGAGACCTTCGAGATCACCGGCCTGGAGGCGCTGAACGACGGCGGCATCCCGCGCACGGTGAAGGTGAAGGCCGGCGATGTGGAGTTCGACGCCGTGGTGCGCATCGACACCCCCGGAGAGGCCGACTACTACCGCAACGGCGGGATCATGCAGTACGTGCTGCGGAACCTGCTGAAGAAGTAAGTGGTCTGATGAAGTAGCGGAACGCTGATGAAGCAGCCCCCGGCCCTGATCGGCCGGGGGCTGCTTCATACTCCCAGCCGGTGCAACTCGTTGACGGCCACCAGCGCCCAATGCCGGTCGGTGCCGGTCGCCGCGCGGGTGAACCACATCCGCGCTTCCGGAACGTCGCGGCGGCGGACGGCGATCACACCGAGGAAGACCATCGCGGCCGGTGCGGTGTCGGGGTCGCCGATCGCGGTGACCGCCAGGAAGGACAGCCTCGCGCCGAGCAGATCGCCTTCGGTGTAGGCGAACATCGCGCCGTCGTAGAAGGCCCGTGCTTCCTTGCGCAGCACTCTCGGGATGTTCGCGGGCGGGCTCAGCGATCGGGCTATGGCCGCGTGGCCGCCGATGGGTTCGTTGGGCGGCGAGTCGGGTGCGTCCTGCGAACCCAGGGGGACGAAGGGCTCCTCGGCCTGATCCTCGACCTCGGCCGCGTCCTCAACCCCGTCGGCGTCCCCTGCTCCGTCTGCGTCCCCGATGGCGCCCGTCTCCTCCGCCTCGTCGATCTCGCTCTCGATCCCGAATTCGTGCGCGGCCAAGGCGTCCAGCGGCGCGCGCAGTTCCTGAAACTGTATGTCGGAGGTCGGCCGGGGATCCATATCCGAGGACATGCCGTCTTCTTACCCGCGGTTTAACCCCGTTCCTCGATTCTGAGGATGTGAGCTATTGAGCGAGGCAGGGAGCGGGCAAGCATGGACGAGAACAGATCGGCCGTCGCGCATCTGCTGCGGCGCGCCGGGTTCGGCGCGAGTGGAGCGGAGATCGACGCCGCCGCGAAGGCCGGGTACGAGGCGACCGTGACCGCTCTGCTGGCGCCGACCGGGACCGACCCCGGTGCCGCCGCGACGCCGTTGCCCGGCTTCCCGGCCATGAAGGTGCCCAAGAAGGGCAACGCGCAGTCGGACTACCAGCTGGTGGGCTGGTGGCTGGCCCGGATGGCCGCGGTCACCCAGCCGTTGGCGGAGAAGCGCACCTTCTTCTTCCACGGGCACTTCGCCACCTCGATCCAGAAGGTGGCCAGCCCCGGCTTCATGGTCCAGCAGAACCAGACGATGCGGACCCTCGGCGGCGGCGATTTCGGCACCCTGGCGCACGCGATGGTCCGCGATCCGGCGATGATGCTGTGGCTGGACAGCGCGGGCAACACGCTCAAGGCGCCGAACGAGAACCTGGCCCGCGAGCTGATGGAGCTGTTCACACTCGGCGTCGGCAACTACACCGAGGACGACGTCCGGGCCGGCGCCCGCGCCCTCACCGGCTGGCGTCTGGACGGCGACGGCAAGGCCACCCTCGTCCCCAAGCTGCACGACGACACCCCCAAGACGATCCTGGGCAAGACCGCGGACTTCGACGACACCTCGTTCGTCGACTGGATCCTCCAGCAGCCGGCCTCGCCGAAGTTCGTCACCGGCCGGTTCTGGGACCGCTTCGGCATGCCGGGCCCGATCGCGGCCGACGTCTCCGCCCGACTGTTGGCCGCCTACGGTCCGAACCGCGATGTCACCGCGCTTCTCAGGGCTCTGTTCCTCGACCCCGTCTTCCAGGGGCCGCAAGCGCGCTACGCCTTGGTGAAGCAGCCCACTGAATATGTCGTCGGTGTTCTCAGAGCCCTGAAGATCAAGGTGGACGCGAGCGCGAACTCCAAGGACGACCAAGCGCTCCGCACCGCCCTCAACGGCCTGGGCCAACTGCCCTTCTATCCGCCGAACGTCGGCGGCTGGCCCGAGGGCACGGCCTGGCTGACCACCGCCGCGTCCCAGACTCGCTTCGCCTTCGCGCAGTGGGCCGTGGCCAAGGGCGATCTGTCGCAGGTCCAGAACAGCAGCCCATCGCAGCGCATCGACGCCGTGGCGCACCTGCTCGGCGTGGACGCGTTCACCGACCGCAGCACCGCCGCGCTCAACGAGGTCGTGGCCGAGCCGGCGCAGCTGGTGACGCTGGCCCTGCTGGCGCCCGAGTACCTCGTGAACTGAAAGCACGCCCGACACCGCAGCCAGAATCTAAGGACTCGATCATGGACACAGTGACCCGCCGCCGCTTCCTGGAGTTGTCCGGCGTCATGTCCACCGGCGCGTTCGCGGCCGCGTGCTCCTCCTCGCACGGCCACCCCGCGGCCGCCCCCACCCTGACCCCGGGCGGCCCGACGACCTCCGGCGCGCAGCTCGGCGCGGCGGCCCAGCACTCGCCGCTCACCCCGGGCCAGGGCGTGGTGGTGCTGGTGACCCTCTACGGCGGCAACGACGGGCTCAACACCGTGATCCCGTACGCCGACCCGGCCTATCACGACGCCCGCCCGGACCTCGCCTACACCGCCTCCGACATCCTCGACCTCGGCGACGGCCTGGGCTTCAACCCGGCGATGACCGGACTGCACGAGTTGTGGCAGCGCAAGCTGTGCGCCGTGGTGCGCGGCGTCGGCTACCCGCAGCCCAACCACAGCCACTTCGTCTCCATGGACATCTGGCAGACCGCCACCCCCGGCGAGCCCACCGGCTCGGGCTGGCTCGGCCGCTGGCTGGACGCCCAGCCCGACGACCAGATCAGGGCCCTGAAGGCGATCTCGGTCGGCGGCACGCTCCCGCCCCTGCTCGGCGGCACCAAGACCGCCGGCAGTTCGCTGCCGATCGGCCAGTTCCGGCTGCCCGAGCCCGGCCCGCTGGACAACGGCTTCATGGCGCTGGGCCAGCCCTCGGCGCAGGACTCCGTGCTGGCCGCCTACGCCTCCCGCGACGTCGCCGACCTGTTCACCGTCGCCAAGACCTTCAGCCCGGCGCTGGCCTCGGCGTCCACGACCGCGGGCAAGACCGCGTCCAAGGCTGCGGGCAAGACTGCGGGCAAGGCCAAAGCCGCCGCCGGCGGCGCCGCCAAGGCCGCGAAGACCTCAGCGCTGGCTCAACAGCTGGACATCGTCGCCGAGTGCATCAACGCCTCGGTCCCGACCCGGGTCTACAGCGTCAGCCTCGGCGGCTTCGACACCCACAGCGCGGAGAAGGGCACGCAGTCCCAGCTGTGGGGCGAGGTCGACAAGGCCGTCGTGGACTTCCAGAACGCCATCGCCGCCGGCCCGCACGGCAAGAACGTGGTCACCGTCCTCTACACCGAGTTCGGCCGCCGGGTGACGGCCAACGCCAACGAGGGCACCGACCACGGCACCGCCGGTCCAGTCCTGGTCGTCGGCGAGCCGGTGAACGGCGGCTTCTACGGCGAGCAGCCCTCGCTCACCGATCTGGACGACGGCGACCTGAAGTTCAACACCGACTTCCGCAGCGTCTACGCCACCTTGCTGGACAAGGTGCTCGGCGCGGATCCGGCCCAGGTGCTCGGCCAGGACCAGCCGCGGCTCGCGTTCTTGTGACAGCTGTCTGGATCCTCGGCACACAGCGCACACTGTGCACACAACGCAGCTGAGCGTCCACCACGGCGCCGCCCGATCCCGGAGCGGCGCCGAACTCATGTTCGCCGCGGCTCGGTAACGGCGGTGTCGTCGTGTGAACACCCTGCGCGCGCCATGTGAAGATCATGTAGAAGCAGCGTGGAAGCGCCAGGGCGGCGCTCAGGCCGGGCTTAGACTCTCTGCCGTATAACTGGAAGCCAGGGCGTCTGTTTCAACTGAAGGAGGATCGGGTGGCACTGCTGGAGGCGATCCAGGGTCCGCGCGATCTGGACAAGCTCAGCTCCGAGCAGCTCATCGAGCTCGCCGCGGAGATCCGCGCTTATCTGATCCCGACCGTGGCGAAGACGAGCGGGCACATCGGCCCGAACCTGGGCGTGGTGGAGCTCACCATCGCCTTGCACCGGGCCTTCGACTCGCCCAAGGACACCATCTTGTGGGACGTCGGCCACCAGTCCTACGTGCACAAGCTCCTCACCGGGCGGCGTGACTTCTCGGCGCTGCGGCACGCCGGCGGGATGTCCGGCTACCCGGCGCGCGCGGAGTCCGAGCACGACGTGATCGAGAACTCCCACGCCTCCACCGCCCTGGCCTACGCCGACGGCATCGCCAAGGCGCACCAGGTGCGCGGCGTCACCGACCGCCAGGTCGTGGCGGTGATCGGGGACGGCGCCCTGACCGGCGGGATGGCCTGGGAGGCGCTGAACAACATCGCCGCCGCCAAGGACCGCCCGGTGATCATCGTGGTCAACGACAACGAGCGCTCCTACTCCCCGACCATCGGCGGCCTGGCCGAGCACCTGGCGACCCTGCGCACCACCCAGGGCTACGAGCGCTTCCTGGAGTGGGGCCGGGGCATGCTCGGCCGCACGCCGGTCATCGGCACCCCGCTCTACGAGGCGCTGCACGGCGTGAAGAAGGGCCTGAAGGACATCGTGGCCCCGCAGGGCCTGTTCGAGGACCTGGGCCTGAAGTACGTCGGCCCGGTCGACGGCCACGACATCGCCGGCATGGAGGCCGCGCTGCGCCGGGCCCGGCACTACCACGGCCCGGTGATCGTGCACGCCATCACCCGCAAGGGCGAGGGCTACCCGGCCGCCCGGAACAACGTCAACGACCAGCTGCACCAGGTCGCCGTGGACAGCGACCCGGAGACCGGCCAGCCGCTGGTCCCGGCCGGCAAGTCCTGGACCTCGGTGTTCTCCGAGGAGATGGTCCGGGTCGGCGCCGAGCGCGACGACGTGGTCGGGATCACCGCCGCCATGCTGCACCCGGTCGGCCTGGCCAAGTTCGCCGAGGCGCACCCGGACCGGATCTTCGACGTCGGCATCGCCGAGCAGCACGCGGTCACCTCCGCGGCCGGCATGGCCTTCGCCGGGCTGCACCCGGTGGTGGCGATCTACGCGACCTTCCTCAACCGCGCCTTCGACCAGGTCCTGATGGACGCCGCCCTGCACAGCGCGGGCGTCACCTTCATCGCCGACCGGGCCGGGGTCACCGGCAACGACGGCGCCAGCCACAACGGCGTCTGGGACATGTCGATCTTCCAGGTGGTGCCCCGCCTGCGCATCGCCGCCCCGCGTGACGGCGCCCAGCTGCGGGCCCAGCTGCGCGAGGCGCTGGACGTCGGCGACGCCCCGACCATGATCCGCTTCTCCAAGGGCGCGGTCTGCGCGGACATCCCGGCGGTCGCCAAGGCCGGCGCCATGGACGTGCTGCGCACCACGGCGGGCACCGAACTGGCCCCGGACGTGCTGCTGGTCAGCGTCGGCGCGATGGCCGGGGTCGCCCTGGACGTCGCCGAACGGCTGGCCGACCAGGGCATCGGCGCCACCGTCGTGGACCCGCGCTGGGTCAAGCCGGTGGACCCGGCGATGCTGATGCTGGCCGCCGAGCACCGCCTGGTGGTCACCGTCGAGGACAACGTCCGGGTCGGCGGCGTCGGCTGCGTGGTCGCCCAGATCCTGCGCGACGCCGGCGTGTACACCCCGCTGCGCGACTTCGGCGTCCCGGCGGAGTTCCTGGACCACGCCAACCGCGGCGAGGTGCTGGAGCGGATCGGCCTGACCGGCCAGCGGATCGCGCACGAGGTGGTCGGACTGGTCGCCGGGCTGAGCAACGGGCTCGGTGGCGGACCGGGCGCGAACCGTGCCGACGCCGCTGCCGCGAACGCTGTCGCCGCGAACGGTGCCGCCACCGAGGTATCGGCCAACGGTGCCGCACCGAAAGTAACGACACTGTAGCAGTCTGCTGAGCTTAGGGGGTTGCCTCCCCGGCCGCCCGTGCGTGGGAGGTAACCTCTGTTCCATGGGCGGCGAGGCGTAATACGAAGATGGTCGCCACCGACGCTCCCTCAAGACCTGGCCCGGGCCTGGCAGAACCCCCGGAGCCGCAGCCCTCCTGGCTCCGGCGCGCTTGGCGCAACCCGCGTTTCCAGCGGGTGTGGACCACGCCTCAGGCGTCCTGGACCCGAGTGGTCCTCCTGTTTCTCGCAGTCGCCACGATCACGCACCTGCCGGCCTTCAGCCGTACCTTCTGGAACCCCGACGAAGGCTTCCTGGCCACCCAGGCCCGCGCCCTCAACACCGAGAGCGGGCAGTTCTACCAGATCATCGTCGACCGCAAGCCGCCGCTGCTGCCGTACGTCTACGCCTGGGTCTTCAAGCTCTTCGGCGACCACGGCCTGTCCACGGTGGTGGTCATCCGGGTGCTGGCGATCGGTGTCCACGTCGTCACCGCGATCCTGATCACCCAGATCGCCAAGCGCCGCTACGGCCAGCACGGAGTCTGGGCCGGTCTGCTCTACCTCCTCGGCTCCGCGGGCCTGGCTCCCGAAGACTCACAGGCGGCCTCGTTCGAGGTCTTCATGCTGCCGTGGACGTGTGCGGCCTTCCTGCTCGCCGACAGTGCCCGCCGCAACCGCGGCCACGCGATCCCGCTCCTGGCGGGCTCCGGCGTGGCGGCGGCCCTGGCCACCCTGACCAAGCAGACCGCGGGCGTCACGATGCTCCCGGTCGCCTGGCGCGCGTGGAAGGACCACCGCTGGCGCGGGCTGGCCACGGTCATCCCCGCGTTCCTGCTGCCGATCGTCGGCGTCGCGTTCTGGGTCGGCTTCGGCGACTTCTTCTTCTGGGTCTTCACCGGCAACAGCGGCTACCTGACCTCCCTGGGCTCCTTCGCCACGATCATGGCCCGGTTCTGGGGCAACTTCGGCATCTTCGCCGGCGCCTCCGCCGCCGCGTTCCTGTCGATCATGTACATGACGGTCCGCAACGGCATCATCAAGGCCGACGCCGACCTCTGGCTCTGGCTCGCCGGCGCCGCGGTGGGCGTCTCCAGCGGCTTCCACTTCTTCGGCCACTACTTCCTGCAGATGCTGCCGCCGATCGTGATCCTGGCCACCGGCGCACTGCACCGCAACAGCTCACGCCTGCGCTGGACGATGCTCGGCGTCACGGGCACCACCGCGACGCTGTTCCTGACGCTGGCGTTCACCTGGCCGCGCACGGACATGGAGCACAACTGGGAAGTGGCCCAGGAGGTGCAGAAGGTGGCCGGTCCCGGCAAGTCGGAGCCCATCATCGTCTGGGGCATGGACCCCTCGATCTACTTCATGTCGGGCCAGATCCCGGCCAGCCGCTTCATCACCGCCGGCTTCCTGTCCGGCTTCGCCGGCGGCGGCGACCAGACCAGCGTGCCCCCGATCGTCTACACGCCGAACAGCCCGATCGTCGGCATGGCCCAGGACATCCTGAACCTTCAGAGGAAGGGGCAGGAGCCGGAACTGTTCGTCGACGACTCCTGGGGCAAGCCGTACCAGCCCAAGGACATCGGCGTCATCGCGGACCTGGTGAACAACTACTACTCGCTGCGCAAGGGCGTCGACCACACGTTCATCTATCAGCTCACGAAGCCGGACGGGCTGCGGGTCTGGGCGCAGACGATAGTCGACGACGGGATGCAGGACGTGTGGGACAAGAACCAGTGGGATTTCCTCAATCCGTCTGATGGGAGCTAGCGGCGGCTTTCACGAGCCCGCGCTCGATCAGGCTCTCGGCACTGGCGAGGATCGCCTCCTCGGCAGACCGCGGCTCCCACCCGAGTACCCGCCGCGCCTTTCCGCCGTCCACGGGCTTGACCTTCCCGAGCTCCGGCAGATACGGCCGCAGCGACGAGTCGAACAGCGCCGCCACCCGTACCAACGCATTCGGCAGCGCCCGCGTCGGGACCCGCCTGCCTGCCGCCCCGAGCTGATCGTGCAGCACCCGGGCGATGTCGGCGATCCACATCGGCGGACCCGCCACCGCCAGGAATTGGAGGCGGGCCGCAAGGTCCCCGCCGCGCGCCGAACCATCCGCGCGCTCCTGGACACGGTTCCCTGACGTCCACTGACGCGCCGCCGGGGATAATCGACCCCATGTCGCCGACGGTACTCACCCAGGACACGCTGAACCGCACGCTGCTGGCCCGCCAGGGCCTGCTGACGCCGCACGCCGGCGCCCTGGCCGACACCGTCGAGGCGATCGGCGCGATCCAAGCGCAGTACTGGCCGGCCGTCGCGATCTCGCTCATCACCCGCAACCGCACCGCGAGCCTGGAGTCCGTCTACGACGCCTTCGAGCGCCGCGAACTCGTCGTCGGCTCCTCGATCCGCGGCACCGTGCACGCCGTCAGCAGGGCGGAGCATCCGCTCTACGCCGCCGTCTCCGAGGCGACCGACGCCGATATCGTCGCCGCGCGTAACGAGGGCAAGGATCCCGGGATGCGGGCGTTGCGTGCCGCGGTTCTGGAGTTCGCGGCTGAGAAGCCGCGCGGTGCTGCTGAGTTCGCGGACTTCGCCGCGCAGTGGGTCGAGGCGAACCCCGGCCGCATGTCCGAGCCCAATCTGGAGTACCACCAGTCCCGCAATTGGCGCCCGATCTACCGCAGCAATGCCCTGATCCGCTTTCCGTCGGACGGGCGCTGGGCGCCGGCCACCGGTCCCAAGACCTACCTGTACTCACCCGAGCGCGCGGCCGATCCCGACGCCGCGATCGCCAGCCTCGTGCGGCGCCATCTCGCCGCGTTCGGCCCGGCCGCCGCGGACGACACCGCGGCGTGGCTCGGGCTCAAGGTGACCCGTGCCCGCCCGATCCTCGAAGGCTTCACGGATCTGGTCACCTACACCGACGAAGCCGGTCGCATCCTCTACGACCTCCCCGACGCCGAACTCGCCGACCCGGCCGCCAAGGCCCCGCCGCGCCTGCTCCCGCGCTTCGACAGCATCCTGTTGGCGCACAACGCGAAGCACCGTCAGCGCATCATCTCCCGCGAGTACTGGGAGCGCGTCTACAACGGCAAGAACTTGCAGATCCTGCCGTCGTTCCTGATCGGCGGCTATGTCGCGGGCATCTGGTCGGTGGAGGCGAAGAAGAAGACCGCAACGCTCACCCTGGAGCCGTTCCACAAGCTGGCCAAGGCCGACGCCAAGGCGCTGACCGCGGAGGCGGAGCGGGTGCTGCGGTCGCAGGCCCCGGACTCCGCCTCACACGCGGTCGTGATCGCCGACTGATTGCCGACTGACCGCCGACTGATCCTCGACGCGTCGCCGGTTGGGGCAGGACCTCAGCTCTCGAACATCGGGAAGATGTTCTTCAGCGCGGTCGCCCGCCCCTTCGGCTCCTCCCACTCCTCCTGCCGGCCCAGCGCCGTGATGTCCAGGATCGAGTACGACCCGGCGAAGTCCACCCCGCGAGCGTACGTCGAGTAGGTGTGGAACACGTCCTCGCCGACGCGGAGGAAGCAGCTCATCCCCGGCTGCTCGCCCGGGTCGTCGGCGTACCCGCCCAGGCCCGCCGCCCGCAGCTCGGCCTCGTCGCGGTAGTTCCAGGTCACCGGCTCGCCGGGGCGGAAGGAGACGTTGAAGTCGTAGTTGAAGTCGCTGTGCTGCGCGGAGTAGAAGGGCAGGTCCCAGCCACGCGTCGCGCTGTAGGCGGCGAGCTTCTCGTACGGCGCGCGGGCCACGAACACGTACCGCGTCTCGCGCTCCTCCAGGTGGCGGAACAGCCCGCCGGACATCTCGTCGATCCCGGCCGTGCAGTTCGGACAGGCCGCGTCCCACTCCGGGTCGAACATGACATGCTGCACGATCAGCTGATGGCGCTGGGAGAACAGGTCCAGCAGCCCGACCTCGCCATCGGGCCCGATGAACGTGTACTTCTTGTCGACCCGGACCATCGGCAGCGACCGGCGCTCGGTGTTGAGGGCGTCCTGCGCCCTTCTCAGCTCTTTCTCCTTGGCCAGGAGGGACTTGCGCGAGGCAAGCCACTCTTCCCTGGTCACGACATCGGGAAGGCTCATGGGGCGCACGGTACCGCCGGGGTCTGACAGGAATCGGCACCCCGGCGGCACGAGCCGTCAGTACCGAGACTTCGGCCGCTCCTGGAGAACGTCGTCCAGGTAGATGTCGACCTTCTCGTTGTAGACGGCCGCCAACCCGGTGATCTTCTGGACCTCCGGGAACGGCGTCCGGTAGCCCCAGATGATGTCGTTGTGCACCTGCTCGCCGATCTGCACCGACCAATACGTCGCCGCCCCCTTGTACGGGCAGTGCGTCACCGTCTCCGACGGCCGCAGGACGTCCTGGTTCAGCGCCGTGATCGGCACGTAGTAGCGCGGCGGCAGTCCGGTCTCGAACAAGATCATGCTGTTCGGCGAGTCGGCCAGTACCACCCCGTCCAGCTCGGCCCGGAAGTGCCGGCTGGAGGCCAGCACGTCGATCCGGCTGTACGGGTCGCGCGGGTGCGTGTAGATCGGCTCGTCCTCCTCGAACCAGTCGAAGGCGTCGAAGTCGAAGCGGACCGCGTCCCGCAGCTCCTCCAGCGGCGACTCCGGCACCGTGCGGGCCTTGCCGGCCGCCGTCGCGCCGCCGACCAGCACGTCGTGCACCTGGGCGTCGCCGCGGCTCGGCGAGTGCTCGGACTCCCCGGTCGGCTTCAACTCGGCGAGCACGTCCTTGGCCGGTACGTAGTAGGTCGGGTAGAACGGCTTCTCCCAGACGAGCAGCGGCCGCAGCGTGTCCGCCACCAGCCGGTTCTCCAGATAGAGCCGCACGCGCTTGGCGCCGGTCTCCACTTTCACGCGCCCGCGGGCGTTGTCGGCCATGGTCCTGCCGCCTTTCGGATCTGACCGATACCGCGCCGAAGATCAGCCGTCATGATCGGGCTCGGTGATCAGGCACGGTGGTCGGTCACAGTCAGTAACAGTCAGTCACGGATGGCAATGCGCAAGCGCCGGAAGCCCTTGCCCTTGTTCTCCACCTTCAACACCTCGATCTTGCCGATCCATCTCGTCGACTCGACATGGGTTCCGCCATCGGCCTGAGTGTCCAGCCCGACGATGTCGACGATCCGCACTTCCGTCAGCTCCGGCGGCACGAGGTTGGTCGCCGTGCGGATGATGTCCGGGATCGCGAAGGCCTCCTCGCGGGGCAGCACCTTCACCTCGATCCGCCGGTCCTGGGCCACCTCGACGTTGCACAGCTCCTCGATCCGGGCCTTGAAGTCCGGCGGCACCTCGGGGAGGTTGAAGTCCATGCGTGCCGATCCCGGCTCCATATTGCCGCCGGTGACCAGCGCCCCGAAGTCCCGGAAGACGACGCCGGACAGCAGGTGCAGGCCGGAGTGGGTGCGCATCAGCCAGGTGCGGCGCTCGTCGTCCAGCGCGCCGCGCACGGCGGTCCCGGCCGGCGGCAGCGGGTCCTCGTCGTGCGGGATCAGGACCACGTCCTCGCCCTTGCGCACGCCCGCGATCCGGGTCCGCACCCCGCCCCAGACCAGCACGCCCTCGTCCGGCGGCTGACCGCCCCCACCGGGGTAGAAGGCGGAGCGGTCCAGGACGATGCCCTCGCCGTCGGACTTCAGGACGGTCGCGTCCCATTCGCGCAGGGTCTGGTCGTCGAGGTCGAGGCGCTGGGTGTGCGGATGCGGAGTCGCCGTCATGGCCGAAGCGTAATCCGCGGGCTTCGGGGGACGACGCGGAATCGCTCAGACTAGCTGGTAGCCGGCGTCCTCGATGACGTCCCGCACCACGGCGACCTCCAGCGGAGCCGCGCTGGTCACCACCGCCCGCTTGCCCGGCAGGTCGATCTCGACCGCGCTCACCCCGGGCAGCGCGGTCAGCGCCTCGGTGACGGCCGCGCTACAGTGCCCGCAGCTCATGCCCAGCACGCTGTAGGCGACGGTGCTGGCACTCGGGTCGGCGCTGGTGTCGGCGACGGCGGTCATCCACTGCTCCTGGCAAGTTCGGGTTCGGTTAGCGCGGCCGACGCTACGCGGCCAGACCGGATCCAGCGGGCGCCACGCCGCACCCCGGCCTGGATTCCCGCCGAAAGAAGCAGGAGCGCCACCCCGACGATGCCGTCGGCCCAGTAGTGGTTCGCGGTGACCAGGACGACGGTGACGGTCAGGACCGTGTGCAGCGGGCCGATCCAGCGCCACTTGCTCGGCGAGACCCGCCAGACCGTGTAGCCGACCAGGACCGCCCAGATCACGTGCACCGAGGGCATCGCCGAGAGCTGGTCCGGGGAGTTGGCGTCCATCGCCCCGTAGACCGACTGGTGGAAGTACAGCGCGGTGTCCGTCAGGTTCGCCTCGGCGATCATCCGCGGCGGCGCCACCGGGACCAGCTGGATCGCCAGCGCGAAGGCGGTGGCCATGGCCATCGTCGTGCGGGCCCGGGCGTAGTGCTCGCGGTGCCGGACGAACAGCCAGATCAAGAAAATGATCATGCAGGTGAAGTGCATCGAGGCGTAGTACAGGTTGAAGAACTTCACCACGGTCGGGTGCGCCGGGAAGAACAGCCCCTGCACCCAGTGCTCGCTGGGCAGGAACAGGTCCCGCTCGGTGTCCCAGATCCACTTGCCGCGGCTCAGCGCGCCGTCGACCTTCATCACCGACAGCTGCCCGGCGACCTGCCACAGCCCGAACAGCCCGAGCACGGTCCCCAGCTCGCGCGGGAACGGCAGGTACTTCACGAGCACGGGCTTACGTGAGAAGTACATGCCCGCCGCCAGCACCATCAGGATGCCGCACAGCCAGAACGCCATCTGATAAGGCATCATCCAGTGCACGGGGGACTCCAGAAGGCTCAGCGGTGATCAATGGCCCAGCTTAACGTTGCCATCAGGGGAACGGACGCCCGGCTGCCGCCGACGCCCAGCACCTCCCGCCGCACTGCCCGCCACACCGCCTGCCGCACCGCGTCCGCGCAGCTCCGAACCGCCCGTACCCGCGCGATCACAACGGATCTTGACTGGACCCCCCACCGCACACCAGGGTATGAGCCTGTACCGTCAGCACCGTCGCAAAACCCTGAACGTCACACAGCCCGCGGTCACCGTCCCCGTGCCCGCCAAGCGTTGACCCGAGGTAGGCACCTATGCCCGCGCGCACCGGCATGCTCACACTCCAGCAACTCCGCGACCTGATCTCGGTCGGCCGCGTCGACACCGTCCAACTGGCCATGACCGACATGCAGGGACGCTTGCAGGGTAAACGGTTGTCGGCGGAGTTCTTCCTCGACGAGGTGGCCGCGCACGAGGCCGAGGCGTGCAACTACCTGCTGGCCGTGGACGTCGACATGACCCCGGTCGACGGTTACGCCAACGCCAGCTGGGAGGCCGGCTACGGCGACTTCGTGCTCAAGCCGGATCTGAGCACGCTCCGCAACGTCCCCTGGGAGCCGGGCACCGCGCTGGTGCTGGCCGACGTGGTCGACCACCACAGCGAGCCGGTCGTGCAGAGCCCGCGCCAGATCCTGAAGAAGCAACTGGACCGCCTCGCCGAGCGCGGCTGGACCGCCTACGTCGGCACCGAGCTGGAGTTCATCGTCTTCGACGACTCCTACCAGGACGCCTGGCGCAAGGGCTACCGTGACATGCAGCCCTCGGTCCACTACAACGGCGACTACTCGATGCTCGGCGGCGCCCTGGTCGAGCCGCTCCTCAAGCGGATCCGCACCGGTATGGCCGGCGCCGGCATGTATGTGGAGTCCGCCAAGGGCGAGTGCAACCTCGGCCAGCAGGAGATCGGCTTCCGCTACCGGGACGCGCTGACCAGCTGCGACAACCACGTGATCTACAAGAACGGCGCGAAGACCATCGCGATGCAGGAGGGCAAGTCCCTCACCTTCATGGCGAAGTACGACCACCGCGAGGGCAACTCCTGCCACATCCACCTCAGCCTGCGCGGCCCCGGCGACGCCCCGGTGATGGCCGATCCTGAGCGGCCGTACGGCTTCTCGGAGATGATGGAGCACTTCCTGGCCGGGCAACTGGCGTTCCTGCGGGACTTCACCTTGCTGTACGCGCCGAACATCAACTCCTACAAGCGTTACGCACACGGCTCCTTCGCCCCCACCGGCATCGCCTGGGGCCGCGACAACCGCACCTGCTCGATGCGGGTCGTGGGCCAGGGCCAGTCGCTGCGGGTGGAGAACCGCGTGCCCGGCGGAGACGTCAACCCCTACCTGGCGGTCGCCGCGATGATCGCCGCCGGGTTGGCCGGGATCGACCGGGAACTGAAGCTGCCGCCGGAGTTCACCGGGAACGCCTACGAAGCCGACATCCCCCGGGTGCCGGACGCGCTCAGCGAAGCCGTCGACTACTTCTCCTGGAGCGAGCCGGCCCGGGAGGCCCTGGGCAACGACGTCGTCGAGCACTACATCACCATGGGCCGCGTGGAACTCGCGGCCTTCCAGTCGACCGTGACCGACTGGGAGCGGTTCCGTTCCTTCGAAAGGATGTGAGGCCGCATGCCGGCGCCTCTCATCGGACTGAGCATGTACCAGGAGACCGCCACGTGGGGCGCGTGGAAGAACGTCCCCGCCTCGTTGCTCCCGCACGCCTACATCGACTCGGTGACGCGAGCCGGCGGGAGCCCGCTGCTGTTGCCGCAGCACCTGGAGCACGACGCCGAAGAGCTCGAAACCGAGGCCCGGCGAGTGGTCTCCGTCCTGCACGGCCTGGTCCTCACCGGCGGTCCGGACATCGACCCGGCCGGCTACGGCGCCGTACGGCACCTCGACACCGACACCCCGCGCAAGGCCCGTGACGCGTGGGAGTACGCGCTGCTCGCCGCCGCGCTGGAGCAGAACCTCCCGGTGCTGGCCGTCTGCCGCGGCTTCCAGCTGCTGAACGCCGCACGCGGCGGCACGCTGCGCCAGCACCTGCCCGACGAGGCCGTGCACGGCGACGCGCACCGCCAGCAGGTCGGCCAGTACGCCGCGGTCCGGATCGACCTGGACCCGGCCGCGCCGCCCGGCAGATATCTCGGCGCGCACATCATCGCCTGGTGTCACCACCATCAAGGCATCGACAAACTGGGGGAGGGCCTGGAATCCTCGGGCAACGCCCCGGACGGCCTGATCGAGGCCGCGTGGATGCCGGCCAAGGACTTCGTCGTCGGGGTGCAATGGCATCCCGAGGAGGACAGCAAGCCCGAGCTCTTCCGGTCGCTGACCGATGCCGCGACCCGTTACGCCAAAGGACGATAGCGCGTGTACGACCTGATCAACCCGGCCACCGGGGCCGTCTTCCGCAGCGTCGAGATGACCTCCGCCGAAGGCGTCGACGACGCCGTGGCCCGGGCCCGGGAGGCCTTCCCGGCCTGGCGGGACCTGGCCCCGGCCGACCGGGCCCGGCTGCTGCGCCGCTTCGCCGACCTGGTCGAGGCGCACAGCGAGGAGCTGGCCCGGATCGAGGTGGAGAACGCCGGCCACACCATCTCCAACGCGCGCTGGGAAGCCGGCAACGTGCGCGACGTCCTCACGTACTACTCGGCGGCGCCGGAGCGCTTGTTCGGCAGGCAGATCCCGGTCGCCGGCGGTCTGGACCTGACCGTCGCCGAACCGCTCGGCGTGGTCGGCGTGATCGTGCCGTGGAACTTCCCGATGCCGATCGCCGCGTGGGGGTTCGCGCCGGCGCTCGCGGCCGGCAACACCGTGGTGCTCAAGCCGGCCGAGACCACGCCGCTGACCGCGGTGCGGCTGGCCGAGATCGGGCTCGAAGCCGGGCTGCCGGAGGGCGTGCTACAGGTGGTGCCCGGCTTCGGTCCGGAGGCCGGGGCGCGGCTGGTGGAGCATCCGGACGTCCGCAAGATCGTGTTCACCGGCTCCTCGAAGGTCGGCCAGGCGGTCATGGCGCAGTGCGCGGCGCGGGTGAAGCGGGTGACGCTGGAGCTCGGAGGCAAGAGCCCGAACATCGTCTTCGCCGACGCCGACATCGAGAAGGCGGCTGCCTCGGCCCCTTACGGCGTCTTCGACAACGCCGGCCAGGACTGCTGCGCGCGGTCCCGGATCTACGTCGAGGCTTCGGCGTACAACGAGTTCATGGACCACTTCCTCAACGCCTGCCGGGGTGTGGTCGTCGGCGACCTGCTGGACGAGAAGACCGAGATGGGTCCGCTGATCTCGGCGGCGCAGCACGAGCGGGTGTCCGGCTTCGTCAGCCGGGTCCCGGCCGAGCGGATCGCCTATCAGGGCGAGGTCCCCGGCGGCGCGGGGTTCTGGTTCCCGCCGACGGTGGTCACCGATGTGGCGCCCGGCGATGAGATCCAGTGCGAGGAGGTCTTCGGGCCGGTGGTGACCGTGACGCCGTTCTTCTCCGAGGAGCAGCTGATCGAACTGGCCAACCTGACCCGGTACGGGCTGTCCGGCTCGATCTGGTCCCGCGACCTGTCCCGGGCGCTGCGGGTCTCCCGGGCCGTGCAGGCCGGGAACCTGTCGGTGAACTCGAACTCCTCGGTGCGGTACTCCACGCCTTTCGGCGGCTACAAGCAGTCCGGCCTCGGCCGGGAACTCGGCCCGGACGCGCTGGCGGCGTTCACCGAGACCAAGAACATCTTCATCGCGTTGTGAGCGACCGTTTGATGAGCAGCGACCGTTTTGAGAACGAAAAGCAGCGACCGTTTTAAGACCGTTGTGAACAGGAGAGACATGACCGAGCGTCTGGCCGGCCGGGTGGCCGTCATCACCGGGGGCACCGGCGGGATCGGGATGGCCACCGCGCGGCGGTTCGCCGCCGAGGGCGCGCACGTGGTGCTCGCCGACCTCGACGAGGTAGCCGGCAAGGCCGCGGCCGAGGAGGTGGGCGGGCTGTTCGTGCGGACCGACGTCACCGACGCCGAGCGGGTGGCGGCGCTGTTCCAGACCGCCGTGGACACCTACGGCAGCGTGGACGTCGCGTTCAACAATGCCGGCATCTCCCCGCCGGACGACGACTCGATCCTGACCACCGAGATCGAGGCCTGGGACCGGGTGCAGAAGGTCAACCTGACCTCGGTGTACCTGTGCTGCAAGGCGGTCATCCCGTACATGCGGCGGCAGTTCGAGGCCACCGGCCGGGGCGGCTCGATCATCAACACCGCCTCGTTCGTGGCCACCCTGGGCTCGGCCACCTCGCAGATCTCCTACACCGCGTCCAAGGGCGGGGTGCTGGCGATGTCCCGGGAGCTCGGGGTGCAGTTCGCCAGGCAGGGCATTAGGGTGAACGCGTTGTCCCCGGGACCGGTGAACACCCCGCTGCTGAAGGAGCTGTTCGCCAAGGACCCCGAGCGGGCCGCCCGGCGCCTGGTGCACGTCCCGCGCGGGAGCTTCGCCGAGCCCGAGGAGATCGCCGCCGCGGTCGCCTTCCTGGCCAGCGACGACGCCTCCTTCGTGACCGCGTCGAACTTCCTCGTCGACGGCGGGATCAGTGGCGCATACGTCACCGCCCTGTGACACCTCCACTCTTGTAAGGTCTACTCCATGACGAGCAACGTCCCCGAGCCGATCGACCCGCGGCAGCTGCGCGTTTCCGACGCCGATCGGGACCAGGTCGCCGAACGCCTGCGCGACGCGGCCGGCGAGGGCCGGCTCGCCCTGGACGAGCTGGAGGACCGCATCACCGCGGTCTACACCGCCAAGACCTATGCCGAACTGGAGCCGATCACCCGGGACCTGCCCGCGGCCGGCGCGCCGGGGCCCGTCCCGGCCCCGGCCGCCAAGGCCCGCGGCCGGTGGCGCGTCGGGATGAAGCCCCGGCGCCGCAAGTCCTTCGTGTTCATGGGCGGTTCGGACAACAAGGGCGCCTGGGTGGTGCCCAAGAGCTACATCGCGTTCGCCATGATGGGCGGCATCGAACTCGACCTGCGCGACGCCGAGTACGAGGACCGCGAGGTCACGATCAACGCCTCCTGCATCATGGGCGGCATCGAGATCATCGTGCCCGAGGGACTGAACGTCCAGGTACACGGATTCGGCTTCATGGGCGGCTACTCCGGCACCCCGGTCGGCCCGGTCGACCCCGACGCGCCGACCCTGCACGTCCGGGGCTTCGCGCTGATGGGCGGCGTGGACGTCAAGCGTAAGGCGCACCGGGAGGCCAAGCAGGATCCGGACAACCGCCTCGACCGGGGCCGGTATGGGGAGATTGAGGGCTAGTGCCTTTTCGGGCGGCTTTTGCCTGGTAGTTCGGGACTGTGGTTCATGACGTGGTTCGGGGCGTGGTTCGGGGCGTGGTTCGCGGCGCGCCGGTCGTCGGGCGGGGTTCGTTGCGGACTGGTGCTGTGGGCTGGAGTTTGCGGGCCGGGTCGCGGTTGGGGTGTGGGTTCAAAGCTTTTTACGGCCTTCGGTCATGGTTGTGCCGGTTCGGGGTTCGGGTCGGTGGGTGTGTTTGTCGGCTGCCGGTTCCCGCGTGCACAACCCCGCCGCACCTCAGGCCTCTTCAACTCCAGCAAGCCAGCGCAAGGTCAAGAGCTGTGATGAAGGGCCGGGCCTCCGGCGGGCCTCGGCAACCTCAGGGAAACTAGCGCGGTTCCCTCGGGTGGCTGGGTCAGTCTCAGCGGCTGCGGTCCCTGAGGTGGTGCGGTCCGTTCCCCACGGTCGCGTCGTCAGCCCCAAGGGGTACAGCACCGGTGTCCGGGGGTAAAGTCCGCGCGGCTGCGGTTGGGTGTGTGAGCTGCGGTTTTTGATAGCGCGAACTTGACCCCCGGCCACCGGCACTGTAGGCGAAGCCCTGCCGACGCGACCGAGGGGAACGAACCGAAAACCAGCCGGAAGAATGGCAATCGAAGGGCCCGTGGACACCGGTTAGCAATGTCGCTGCCGGTGAGGGTGTTGGTGAGCGCGATATGGGCCCTGCGACACGCCCGGGTGCGGGGTCACGCCTGATGGATGTGAAAGAGCGGCCATGGGATGGCCGGATTCTCACATCCATGAAGATCAACACGCGCTCAGGCGTGTCGGACCGACACAACCTCGACACCAACACACCTGCTCACCAGGCACAACTTAAACGGGGGAGAAAACCATCTTGGCAGCCATCCGCACCCGCCAACCCACAATGCCCACCTGAGCCACTGCCG
>NZ_JAAFZA010000117.1 GCF_015356865.1 Catenulispora pinisilvae | reverse complement strand
CGACCACCAAGACCCGGATAACTCCGAACAGCCCACAACACATAATCCACAGCACTGCCATGCTCCACCACCACACCCTTAGGACGCCCCGTCGAACCAGACGTATAAATCACATACGCCGGACAACTCCCGTCCAGCACGCCTGAACGCTCATCAGGACCCAGGTTCTCGCCGGACAGAGCACCCAGGCGATCAACAGTCTGCGACGCATCCAGGTCAAGTCGGCCGATCCCGTCCGAAACCTCGATGTCCACGACCGACACAGTGACGACACATACCGGCGCGGAATCAGCCAGCATGAACTCGATGCGTTCAGCCGGGTACTCCACGTCCACCGGCACATAGCCGGCACCAGTCTTGAGAACAGCCAGTACCGTGACCACGAGGTCCACCGACCGCGGCAGCGCCACCGCCACCAACGACTCCGGACCAGCACCCCGCGCCACCAGCAACCGCGCCAGACGATTCGCCCGGGCATTCAAATCCGCATACGAAACCCGCTCGTCCGCACACAGCACCGCCACCGCATCCGGCGAACGCCGCACCTGCTCCTCGAACAAGCCCACGAGCGTCGTGTCAGGAACCTGATGAGGTGTGCCGTTCCACTCGGTGAGCACCCGGTGGCGCTCGCCCCTGTCGAGCAGATCCACCATGCCCACCGGCAGCCTCGGATCCGCCGCCACCGCCTCGGCGAAACGGAGGAACCTGGACGCGATCGCCGCGACGTCCTCGCGGGTGTGGAGCGCGGGGTTGACGTCGAAGTCCAGACGCAGCGTGTCCGAATCCGCGCCGGTCGGGCTGATGGTGATCTCGAGGTCTTCGACCGGCCCGTTGGTGAGCTGGTAGCCGACGCCGCGTACTCCGGCGAAGTCCAGGTCGGCGTCGTAGGACATGACGTTGACCATCGGGCCGAAGGTCCGCTGGCCGCGCTCGCGGCGCAGGTCGTTGTGCAGGTCCTCTTGCCGGTAGCGCTGGTGCTGCAGGAGCCCGCGGACGGCGTTGGAGACCTCGGTCAGCACGTCCGTGATACCCGCTTCGGGCCGCACCTGGATGGTCAGGGGCAAGACGTTCGCCAGCATGCCCGGGGTGTGCCTTTGGACCGCTGTCACCCGGCTGGTCACAGGCAGTGCGACGGTGACCTCGCGCACGCCGGCGAGGCGGCCGAGGTAGGAACCGGTCAGCGCGAGCGCCGCACCGGGCCAGGCGGACTTGCCGAGACCGGCAGCGATGCAGACGGCCGTGACGGTCTCCTTGGCGAGATGAACCGTCTCGCGCAGCGCGAAGTCCTCGGGCGGCGCGGATCGGCCGGTCAGCAGAAGCGGTTCGGTATCAGCCGCGAAGCGGCCGATCCAGTAGGCACGGTCTCGTTCCCGCTGCTGCGAGCCACGGTATTCCGCATCATCTTCCAGGAGCCGGGACAAAGGCCTGACAGTGGTCTCCGGGATCTCCGCTCCCCGGATCAAAGCGCTGTAGATCTCGGCGGCGCGGCGGACGACGAGCCAGCAGCCGTAAGCGTCCAGCGCGATGTGGTGGCAGCGCTGGTACCAGTAGTGATGTCCTTCAGACAGCTTCAGCACGGCGCCGGTGAACAGCGGCGCCGCGGCAAGGTCGAACGGATGGGCCATGTCAGCGCGCATCCAGGCCCGGGCCGCGGCGGCCGGGTCCGGTTCGGCGGACAGGTCGTGGAACGTCAAATCCCAAGCGAGGTCGTCGACGCCGAGGATCTGCTGCCCGACCCCGTCGTCAGTCTCGACGATCCGGACGCGCAGGGCCTCGGTCTCGGCGAGCACCCGCCGCAGCGCGGCGCGCAGAATGCCGAGGTCCACCGAGCCGTCGATGTCGATGTACTGGCTCATGTTGAAGATCAGACTCTCGGCCCGCAGCTTCTGCCCCACCCAGACTCCGAGCTGAGCGGTCAGCAGTGGCACGGTTTCGGACGCTTCGACACCCATCACGACTCCGGTTCCCGATGATTATCGAGGGCTGATATACGGATTCGAGGTCACTCGCCGGCAACCGCGAGCGGCTTGAGGTCGGTCCAGTTACGCTCCACATACTCCAGGCAGGCCGCGCGCGAGTCCTCCTCGTGGACGACGGTCCAGCCGTCCGGCACCTGCAGGAACACCGGCCACAGCGAGTGCTGACCGACTTGGTTGCGCAGGACCCGGTAGCGGCCGTCCTCCTGCTCGAACGGATTCGACATGCGAGTTTTCCCTCCAAATGCGACGTGTGACGGAACCGGATGGCGGATTCGGGCGAGCACACGCGCACCGCCGGGCGCGTGGAAGCCGATCGTCGAGACGACTCTCGACGACCCCGAAGGGGTTTTGCATATGGGACCAATAGGCAATGAACAACAGGTGACAATTGTTGCCGATCATGGCGTTGCGATCCCCATGTGAATGGGGACTATCCCGCAAGCCGCCGGCGTCAGAACGTTGATGGACTGTGACACGGCACGAACATGCTATTCATCCACGGGGATACCGCGCGGAAATAGCTTCACGTGCTCTATTTGATATCGCGACATGGCGCCGCCACCCCCCGTTGACGTTAGCCTCGGTTGCCGTACGAACAAGGCAGGGACGCGCTTGCAGTACCGCAGAACCGTGTCATTCGTACCTCCGACGTGAGAACCCTGTCAAGCCGGCCGTACAGCGGCCCGGCGGGACCAATCTGTCGCGATAGGCACATCTATGTCCGCTATCTTCCCAGGTCGCGAATCCGCCTGTTTAAGTCAATGCGAGGCTGGCGAGCACGGCGCTCATGCTGGTTGACGAACCCTTCAAACAGCTTGGAATAGACCGCTTAAGGACAGCTTTAGCGCGGTCGACTAGCGTCGGTTCACGGTGTTTTCCGCGCTGTTCGATGCCGGGAGATGGAGGTCACCGTGATATCACAGCACGCTAAAAACTATGCAGGGGTCGTCAGGCAGCAGGCCCAAACCATCGGGGATCGGCAGGCATTCTGCTTCATCAAAGACATGACAACCGCGGAGACCAGCGACACGCTGTCGTACCGCGATCTCGACGAGCAGGCTCGCCGACTCGCCGGCTGGCTCTGCGATCGCGCCGAGCCCGGTGATCGCGTCCTCCTTTGCTTCCCCCCGGGACTGGACTTCGTCGTGGGCTTCTTCGGCTGCCTGTACGCCGGCATGGTCGCGGTGCCGGCGCCGATGCCCGAGGGTTTCAGCTCCGCGCGTGACCGGGTCGCCAGGATCGTGGAGGACGCCGGGATCGTCGTGGCGCTCTCCGACTCAGCCGGTGTCCCGATACTGGAGAAGTGGCTGGCTGAGCAATTCGGCACCGCGACGCCATGTGGCCCGGCCCGCGGCTTGGATCCGGCTTTGGACGCCGGACGAGAGCTGCCGGAACCGGACACCGACGCCCTGGCGCTGTTGCAGTACACATCCGGGTCGACCAGCGAGCCCAAGGGCGTCATGATCACTCATGGCAACCTCTTGAGCAACATGGAACTGATCAGTGAGTGCGCGGACGTCGGCCCGCACGCCCGCGGCTTCGGCTGGCTGCCGGTTATCCACGACATGGGCCTGATCGGCCAAATCCTCTGGATGGCATACATCGGCGGCACGATGTTCCTCGCCTCTCCGACGGACTTCCTCCGGCGGCCCTACCGCTGGCTGGAGCTCATCGACGAGCTGGACATCGACTTCACCGTGGCGCCGAACTTCGCCTACGAGCTGTGCGTTCGTACTCTGACACCGGAGCGGATCGCGAAGCTGGACCTGTCTGGCTGGCAGGTCACGTTCAACGGCGCTGAACCCATCCAGGCGGCGACCCTGAAGGCGTTCGCCGAGAAGTTCGCGCCGGCAGGTTTCCGGCCGCAGACATACGTCCCCTGCTACGGCCTGGCCGAGGCGACACTGATGGTCAGCGGCAAGCGCAGAGGCATTGAGCCGACCACGGCCATCGTCGATGCGGATTCACTCGCGCTGGGCAAGCTCGTCCACGCCGCACCCGGGAGCGGCGAACACGTCCTGGTGGGCAGCGGGGCAGTGGACCGATCTCGGGTCCTGATAGTGGACCCTGCGCGCCGGCTCCCGCTTTCTGATGGGAACGTGGGCGAGGTCTGGGTCCGCGGGGCAAGCGTGGCTCGGGGCTACTGGCGCCAGGATGCCTTGACCGCCGAGGTTTTCGATCAGTCTGTCGCGGGCGAGTCGGGGTACTTCCGTACCGGAGACCTCGGCGTGATCGACAGCGACGAACTGTTCATCACCGGACGGCTGAAGGACGTGCTGATCGTCCGAGGGCGCAATCTGTACCCACAGGACCTTGAGTTGGCCGTGCGCCGAATAGACCCTCGACTCGACAAATACCCGAGCGCGGTCTTCGCACTGGAGGAGCCCGCAGACTCCGTAGTCATTGTGCAGGAGATCCGACCGAGAGGTCTTTGGGAGACGGACTATCGCGATCTGGCCGGCCAGATCCGCGCCACCCTCGTCCGCGAGTTCAGCATCCCGCTGCCCAGCATCGTATTCGTCGCGCCGGGGAGCGTGCTCCGCACCACCAGCGGCAAGATACAGCGCACGGCAATGAAGGAACGCTTCGCGGCGGCGGCACTGAAACCGCTGCACGAGGAACTCACCGACGCGGTAACCGAATTCCGCCAAAGGATGCTCAAAGGGGAACCACAGATGATGACAGTGAACGCCGAAAGCTCCCCCGACGAAATCCGGACCTGGCTCCTTGAGCGCGTCGCGCACTACCTCGACCGCCCCATCGCGAAGATCGCGGCAGACGCCGAGCTCGCCGAATACGGCATGGACTCGGTCTACAGCATGAGCATTATCGCCGAGGTCGAGGACGCTCTGCTGATAAAGATCGATGAGATGGCTGTGTGGAAGTACGGCACCGTCAACGCTTTGGTGGAGTACGCGATGACTCTCGTGAGAACTCCAGCACCGCTCTCCTGAAACGACGCCGGCCGATCACCGGCTCCACTGCGGCCTCTGCCCCTGCTCCGCCAGGGCAGAGGCCGCGCGGCTGAACCCCGCTGCTTGCTGGCAGTTCGCGCGACCGAGCGACGACTGCAGGCCCCTGGTGTTCGACCGTGGATTTCCTCAGTCGAACACAACGTGGACCGGCCGTCAGGAGTCGGGCGCCACGGGGGCAAGACCGTCTGCTATCTGGGACCAGCCCTGGGCATAAGCCCGGACGACCAGCGCGACAGTGGCCTCGCAGTGGGGCGGCACGCCCGGTGCGGCCAATGTCTGCAGCTGGCCCAGGGCAGCCATACCCGCGTCGAGCCAACGTAGGAGCGCGCGGCCCGAGTCCGAATAACGCAGTGCCGGATCACGCCGCAGTCTGTTCATATGCGCGTCGATGTCGCTTAGCGCGGGTTCAGGTGAGAACGTACCCGCCTCCCGTGCCATCTGGAGCCGCCGAGGAACAGGGTCCTCCCCTGCCAGCACGCGGTTACGCACGTCCCGCGCGGTGCTCACAGAGATCCCCGCCTCCTGTGCCAGCTCACGAAGTGATGCCTCGGGCCGCCGTTGCACCAGACTGCTCGCGACCAGGCGGCGGTCTGCCGGGTTGAGCGGCCGCGTACGGCCGTCAATGCCCACCCGCCTGGACTTGGCGGCCGGCTCCCGCGTCTCATCCGCCTTGTCCCGTATCGATGCCACGGTCTTCGGCGAGAGCCCGGCCGAGCGCGCGATGGCCCGGTCCGACAACTGGGGATGGGTGGCGATCAGGCGTGCGGCGGCACGCCGCCGGTCGGCCAGCGACAACGGCAGGCCGTGAACGACGTTCGCGACGACGCCGAGCCGAAACGCGTCCTCGGCGCTGCCGTCGAAGAACCTCACCTCGATAACGGTCCGGCCCTGCAGACGGGCGGCGGCCAGCCGGTGCGCCCCGTCGATCACCCGCATGGTGTCGCGGTGGACCAGGATCGGCGGCAACGGCGATCCCGCGTCGGCGAGCATCCGGACGTGCTCCTCATCGAGCCCGGCGCTGCGCGGCGAGTCGCCGGCCGCGATCGAGTTCACCGGGACACAAGAGATGCTCTCAACCCGCATGCCCTCCGCAACGGGCGCCGTCTGTTGGTGCGCCCTGTTCGAGCGGACCATCCCGGCTGCATTCGTCCCCGCAGTCAAAACCGCTCCCCTGTATCTCGGCTGTCAGAACACGTTCCTGCATGGCCTGTCCGTCCGGCCCGAACACCCGAGTCTTCGGTGACGAACATCCCCCGTTGCCCGGCGAGCACCCCTCACAGCTCCGCGATCGCGCTGTGCACAGTGGCCGCTGAATTGGTAGCCCGGCACCACAGCCCGCGCAGACGAGACGCCTTGTCTGGCCACGACAACACCGAAGCCACAACCTTCCTCTGACCGTGCCGCCAGGGTTCAGCGGCAGCTAGATGGACCACGCCAAGGCCGCCGCCCGCGCGGTTTCGACCATCAGACGCAGAACTATCTTCGGGTGCTGAGGGTGGACGGGCACGGATCCCGAACAAGTCCGTACACTCGATCCCGCGGGTTCGGTCGGACACTGAACCGCGCCGTCTAAGATCTCGATCTCGACGAACTTGGCCGCCACCAGCGCGGACCTTGCGCTCCTGGTCCGACATCGGGGTCCACGGCAATGGCGAGGCGAGCTGACATCGACGCCGGACACGCGCCTTCCAACTTTGAGACCGACCAAGACCTCTGCCCTGAAAGTGGCCTGACTCCCCCGGACCGTATCCGCGGCCGCAGCCGGTGGTTCCCAGTTTCCTGAGTCGCTGACCCGTCGGCAGTACCAAGTTCACGAGCTTGCGAACCATCAGCAGAACCGCTACGTCACGGAAGCAACTCCTGCTCTGCTGGGCGCACGAATAGCCGAGGTCAAAGCGTGACGAGGAGTGCGGTGGGCCGCCAGAACTCCGAGTTCGGAATGCGGAGGACGTCCCCTCCGGCGAGGGCGAGCTTCGGGAAGCGGCGCAACAGCATGCTGAGCGCGACTCCGGTTTGGACGCGTGCCAACGCCGCACCGAGACAGAAGTGCGAGCCGTGCACGTATCCCAGGTGCGCAGGCCGACCGGGCACGCGGCGGAAGTCGAGCCGATCCGGATCCTCGAAGACGCGCGGGTCGCGATTCGCGCTGGCCAGCACCGCGCAGATGCGGTCGCCGCGCGGAATCGTCATGCCGGCGATCTCGACATCCTCGCGAGCGTATCGCGGGAGGGTCAGCACCTGCGGTCCGTGCATGCGGGTCAACTCCTCGACCGCACCGGGCATCAGTGATTCGTCGGCGCGTAGCTCGGCGAGCTGGACGGGGTGTTGGAGGAGGACTTCGACGGAATTGGCGATGAGGTAGGCCGGGCCCTGTCCGGCCAGAACGAGATGCCAGACCACGGTGATCAGCTCTGTGTCGGTCAGTTGGTCCTGGTCTTCGGCGTCTGTGCCGAGCAGTTCGGCGAGCAGGCCGAGGGCTCGCTCCCGGCGACTGCGGGCGACCGCCTCCGTCGCGGCACGCGCGATGCCGGGAACGGCCTGCATGAATTCGGGGCCGTGACCGACAGCGACGGCCGCGGCGTGGGTCCGCCAGGTGTCGTAGTCCTCCGGCACGATTCCGACCAGTTCGCAGGCCACGTGGACGGCAAACGGTCGACTGAACTGCCCAAGTAGGTCTACCGGTTCACCGTCGGCATGCCCCGCGAGGCCATCGAGCAAGGACTCCACAGTGCGTTGCAGGGCAGGCCGGAACTCGGCGGCTCGGCGTGCGGTGAAGGGCGTCGAGAGAAGGCGGCGGAGACGAGCGTGTTTGGGGCCGTCCATCTGCTGTATGTTTTCCTGCTGCTGCAGCTCCGGTACGTCCGGACGCACGTAGCTGTTCGCGTTCATCTCGAAGCGCACGTCGGTGAGCATCGCCTTGGCGTCCTCGTATCGGGTCAACGCCCACATCGCGCCGAGGCCGGGCTTCAGCAGGCGTGCGACGGGGCTCTGTTCCCGCGCTCGTCCGTACACAGTGAACGGGTCGGACAGTACGGCCGGATCGGCAAGGTCGATTTCAGGAATGGCGCTCACACCAGCTCCAAAGTCGGATGATGAAACCAAATACTGTCCCCGGATGCCTTACGGGGTGTAGGCATGATCGGGGCCCTTCCGGGTCATGCCATCACGCGCGCTCCAAGGCCCGGCCCAATCTGGGCAGCGCACCGGACTCGTACAGCTCACGGCAGGCATTGCGCCGTATCTTGCCGCTGGTGGTCCTCGGCAGCGCACCGCGACGTATGAGCACCACGTCCGCGGCTTCGAGCCGGTGGTCGCGCGCCACCGCCCCGCGTACGGCCTCGGTCAGCACGTCGATTCCCGCGGACCGCAGCGCCTTGCCGTCGGCCTCCACCACCAGGACCAGGGACTCCTGCTCATCGGTGGCCACTACGAAAGCGGCGGCCGAGGCTGGACGCAAGAGTGGGTGGCTCTGTTCCGCCGAATACTCCAGATCCTGCGGATAGCGGTCGCGGCCCTTGATAATGATCATGTCCTTCATTCGGCCGGTGACATACACCTCACCGTCCCGTACGAATCCGGTGTCACCGGTGCGGAGGAACGGGCCGGCCTCCTCCTCATCCCGGATACGTGCCCGGAAGCTCCGCTCGCTCTCCTCTTCACGGCCTATGTACCCGGCAGCCACACACGGGCCAGAGACCCAGATCTCGCCGAGCCGATCCGGGCCGACGGCTCGCAGCGCGTGCGGGTCCACGATCCGGATCCGGGTCCCGCCGACGGGGACCCCGCAGCTCATCACCGGGACTGCGGTGCTGGTCGACTCGCTGTCCCCGGCGGGATCGCCCGGAACGAGGACCACACGCCCCTTTCCGAGCTCGTCGGCGTCCAGCCAGAGCTGGGCAGGCTCGGTGTCCGCTCGGCTGCCGCAGGCTTTCAGGGTGTTCTCGGCCAGCCCGTAGGCCGGGGAGACGGCACGCGGGTCCAGGCCGTGGGGGGCGAACTTCTCGATGAATTCGTGCACCGTGCGCGGACGCACCGGCTCCGCCCCGCTGATCGCCGCACGCCAGCGCGAAAGATCGATCGGCCCCCGGGGACGGTCGCGCAAGCAGAGCTCGTAGGCGAAGTTCGGCGCGGACGAATGGGTGCCGCCGAATCGGGAAAGCGCCTCCAGCCAGCGGGCGGGACGCCGGATGAAAGCCTCCGGCTCCATTAGGTAGGCAGGGCACCCAGCCCACAGCGGAACCACCACTCCGAGCATCACTCCCATGTCGTGGAACACGGGAAGCCAGGTCACGACAGTGCTGTCGTCGCCGAACGGCCACAGCGCGTCGGTCTCCGCGGTGTTGGCCCAGTAGTTGGCATGCGTGACCATGACGCCCTTGGGCGAACCAGTGGCACCGGATGTGTATTGGAGCAACGCCACGTCGGACAGCCCCACTTCGGGCAGCCGAACGAGCGGCCCAGACGGAGCCAGATCATCGGTCGCGACCAGATCAAGGCCAGCCAGTTCGGGCATTTCGCCGAAGTCTGAGTACACCTGGTCGCGGACCGACCGAGTGGTGAGCACCAAGCTGGTGCCGGCGTCGTCGGCGATTCCACGCAACTGCTGTGCTGCCAGTGGTCGCGCCGGAACCTGCACAGGCGCCGCGGCTATCCCGGCCGCGGCGCAGGCCAGCAAGCCGCGGGCGAACTCCAGGCCGGTGGGATACATCAGCACCGCGCTGCGGGCTGCGTCGGGCCGTCCGGCCAGCGCCTGCGCCCTGCTCTGCACCGCGGCGTGCAGTTCCCCGTAGGTGGTCTGCTCGCCGGGCTCCTCGCCATTGACGAGGTGAACGTACGCGACCTGGTCGGACGCTGTTTCCGCGCGGTGGGCCAGAAGAGCGGGAAGCGTCAGGGGGCTTCGTTCGGCCACGGATCCAGTTCTCACTGCCATCCTATCGTTGGTGGTGAACACGCTTGAAGCGCCGTGCCCTGGTCTCGTCTGTCCGCCGCTTGCCTGACTCCGTCGACTTTCCCGTGCTCACTGCGGGCCACGAGGCGTCTGCGCGCGTCACCAACGCCACTCGCGCTTGTTGAACAGGTGCTCGGCGGCGATCCCACGGTCCTGGCACCAGAGGAGGAACTCGTCGATCTGTTGGAGTTGGTAGCTGTCCTCCGTATACGAGGTGGCCATGATGTGCCCCTGCCAGCTCTCCTCGCCCATCGCGTAGACATAAGCCTCCCCCGTCCCCAGTTCGCTGATGATGGCGCCGGCCTGTACCGCGTTCGACCCGGACAGTTTGCGGGAGTCGCTCATCTTCTTACTCACCGGCTTGGTGAACAGACCCTTGTAGAGCCAGGTGAGCGGAGCCCCGTCGCATTCCAAACCGAGGAACGCCATGTCCGCGCGACCCAGATGCCCGCGGATGTAGCGATACAGGGCTGGATCGATACCCGAGGAGTCCGCACCCACGAAGACCGACTTGCCGGCCAGTTCCACCCAGAACGTTGACTTGCCGCGGATGTCGAGGTCGGCGTGTTCGCCCAGGAACGGTGTCGCGGTGACCTTCCCGCCGGGGAAGGCGACCTCGTCGAAATCGTCGACCTCGGTCACCGGGAAGCCGAGGTGCCTGAGATACTGCGCCATCGACGGTTCGGGAAGGTTTCCCCGGGACGAGCGCGGAACCACCACCGACCCCACTCGGCCGCGCAGTTGGAGCAGGGTCTCCAGGACGATGTGATCCTGATGGCCGTGGGTGATCAGGACCAGGTCGATGCGATCCGGGAGGTCGTCGAAGGTGAAGCGGTCGCCGAACCGGTTGTCGGTGCTGATGAACGGGTCGGTGACGATCGCGGCCTCGGTCGTCTGGAACACAAGACAGGCGTGGCCGAAATAGCGGATCCGGCCGCCTCCCTCAATGTGCCGGTCCGCCGAGAGGCTCGGGCTCGCGTCCAGCAGCTGGTCGAGGGCACGTGCCTGCCCGTCGTCGAGGTCGAGCGCGTCACGCAGCCGGGCTGCCGTCGTCGGCCTGATCCGTGCGCCGACCAGTTCCTCAAGGCCCGGATGGCGGAATGGCAGTGCCAGGTCGAGCGTGGTGGCTGACGGCAGGCGCGGAGTGCTCAGGATGAACGGCCGCTCCGCACCGTCGTCCAGGGAGAGCTGGACCGACTGCCGCTGCTCGATATAGGCGGCGCTCTGGTATACCAGCGGCTCGATGTAATGAAGCGAAGGCTGGTTGCTGGTGTCGTAGCAGATTTCCACGAGTCCCCTGATGGCCGAGGGGAGCCTCGGGTACAGGGGGGAGAGATCAAATCCGGTCGCGTTCTGCCGGATCAGGTTCTCGGCCTCGGCGACTGCCGCGGCGAACTCCAGCATCGGAGCCCGATCCCTCTTGATGTCCGCGACCAAAGCGGCGATCTCCGCCGCGCGGGACTGCGGAACGCCGACGTAGTAGCCGCCACGAAACTTCGGGTCGGTGCTCGCCGAGACGTGAACCTGTGGGGACTGCAGATACGATTCCAGGAGCGGCAGCTGCACGTTCGCCAGGTTCATCGAGGCCTGAACCGGCGCCACAGTGTGCAGCCACGCGTAGAACCGGTCGACCAGCGGCTCAAGGATCACGTTGGACCTGAGATACCGGGTCTCGGTGTTGTCGGCCATCTGTTTCCTCTGTCCGGAAATGGCGGGAGCCCGCCAAGGCGGCGGCGCCCATCAGCCCATCAGGTTGTCGAGTTGCTTCGGCGGTGTGGCTAAGCGACGCCGTCCATAGCCGCGATCAGGCTTGTGGGCCGCATGTCGGTCCACGACCTCTCGACGTAGTCCAGGCACTCTTGGCGCTCGGCCGCGCCGAACGCCCGTTTCCAGCCCCCCGGCACGGCCGCCAACGCCGGCCACAGCGAGTGCCGGTTCTCCTCGTTCACCAGGACCAGGTACTGGGCCTCGGGGTCCTCAAACGGATTCGACATGGGCGATGTCCTTTCCTGTCAAGCCGCCGAGCTGCGAAGAACCACGGGCAGCGAATTCAAGCCGTGCAGGATGTCCGAGTAGATCCAGCTCTCCGGTCCGACCTGCTCGATGGTCGCGACCATCCGGCGCAAGCCGTCCAGGACTGCCTGGACCTCCATGCGTCCGAGATAGTGCCCGATGCAGAAGTGCTTGCCGAAGCCGAAGGAAAGGTGCTCGTTCGGCGTTCGGTTGAGATGGAACTGGTCCGGGTCCTCGAATACCTCGGCATCCCGGTTGGCCGAGGAGATCCACACGCTGACGACATCCCCGTCCCTGATCAGCCGGCCGCCCACGGTGACGTCGCCCGTCGCGGTGCGACCAGCGTGCAGGGCGGGCACCGTCCAGCGCAGGACTTCCTCCGCCGCGGACTCCAGTCGCACGCCGCCGCTCTTGAGCTGGGACCAGGCGTCCGGATGTTCCATCAGGGCCAGCAGCCCCATGCTGATCGCGTGATGCGGGGCCTCGTCGCCGCCGATCATCATGCCGTAGCAGTTGGCCATGACCTCGGCGTTGCTCAGGTACTCGCCGTCGACACGGCTGTTCGCCAGCAGGCTCACCACGTCCTCGCCGTCGCCACCGCGCCGCTCGTCGGCCAGGTCCGCGAAGTAGAGCAGAATCTCGCCCTGCGCGGTCCGGCCGTCCTCCGGGGGCGTGTCGGAGGCGTGCTTACTCCAGGATCGAGCAGTGAGATCCAGGAGGTACTTGCGGTCGGACTCCGGTACGGCGAGAAGGTCGCAGATCATCCCCAGAGGGACATCACCCCCCACGTCGCGGACGAAGTCGCAGTTCGCGTCGTCGATCGCGTTCGCGAGCAACGCGTCCACCCTGCGGCACAGTTCTTGCCACATCTCGTCCAACCGCCGCGGGGAGAGCGCCTTCATCATGATGCTGCGGAGCAAGCTGTGTCGAAGCCCGTCGGTGACGGCCATCATCGTCCCGCCGGCCGGGTCGCTGCCGCTGAGCAGCATTTCCAGATCGTTGCCGCGCTCCGTCGTGAAGTGGCCCTTGTCCCGATAGACGGCGATCGCGTCGGCATGTCGGGTGATCACCCAGAATCCGGGCCTGTCCTCGCGCGCCGACTGCCAATGGACGGGCCTTGTTGCGCGCAGATGGCGCCATACCTCGCTCAGGTCGCGCTCCGCGTGCAGGCGGGGGTCGGCAAGATCGATGTCATCGATCTCTTCGGGCGACACCATGGACCGCGCGGTCATCGTGCACTGCCTATCCTGTCGGTGTCGGACGGCCTCGCTGATCCGGCTCCTCGTCCACGTGACAGGCCGACCGGTTCCGCGACCGCGGCCAGCGCCTCGACGGTCGGATTGTTGACGATCTCCATGGGCGAGAGCGCGAAGCCCGCCCGGCGTGCCCGCTGGATCACCGAGACGGCGAGCAGGCTGTCGCCGCCCAGCTCGAAGAAGTTGCTCGTCACACCCACGTCAGCGCGCTGGAGCACCTCGCCGAAGATCTCGCACAATGCGAGCTCGGCGGGGGTGTGGGCAGGACGCACGGTCGCGGCTTGAACCGGGATCGGCACCGGGAGCGCTCGCCGATCAAGCTTGCCGCTCGGTGTCGTGGGAAGGGCGTCGATGATGCCGTAAGCGGCGGGCACCATGAAGTGGGGGAGGGAGCGGCCGGCGTGTTCGCGCAGCTCGCCCGATGACGGTTGCTCCGAGCCGGCGGGAATCACGTAGGCGACGAGTTGCCTGGTTCCTCGTTCGTCCTCCTGAACCGCGGCTACCGCCTGTGCGACGAGTGGGTGGCCGGCCAGCACCGCCTCCACTTCGCCGAGTTCGATCCTGAACCCCCTCAGCTTGACTTGATCGTCGACCCGGCCGTGGTAGGAGAGGCTCCGGTCACTTCGCCAGGAGGCCAGGTCGCCGGTCCGGTACATGCGGTCACCGTTGCCCGTGAACGGATCAGCGACGAAGCGTTCGGCGGAGAGTGCCGGGCGGCCCAGATAGCCGCGGGCGAGGCCGTCGCCGGCAACGTAGAGCTCTCCCGGCGTTCCCACAGGCAGCGGCTGCAGGTCCCGGTCCAGCACGTACACGCGGGCACCCACGACAGGCCCGCCGATCGACGGGGTTGCCGAGCCGGACAGGGGCTCGCTCATGGTGACGCACACCGTCGCCTCTGTCGGGCCATAGGCGTTGATCATTCGGCACCGCGAAGCCCACCGGGCGACGAGATCGCCGGTGCACGCCTCACCAGCCACCAGAAGTGTGCGCAGTTCGGGCACTGCCTCGGGGTCTATGCTCGCGGCGGCCACCGGCGGGAGCACCGCGTGGCTGACCCGGCTCTCGGCGAGCATCTCGGCCAACGCCTCCCCGGCCAGGGTCGTCCCGGACGGTGGGATGACGAGGGTGGCTCCGGCGGCGAAGGCCGCGAGCAACTCGAAGACGAACGCGTCAAAACTCGGCGAGGAGAACTGCAGTATCCGGTCGCCGGCGCCGAGCGCCATCTGGTCGACCGCGGCCGACGCCAGATCCACCAGTCCGGAATGCGTCACGGCGACGCCCTTCGGCTGGCCGGTGGTGCCCGAGGTGTAGATGACGTAAGCCAGTTCGGTCGCCGCGCGGCCGGCCCGGACTCCGGACGGATCCGGATTCGCGTCCGACAGGTCCCGGATGCGGGCGGCGAGTTCGGCGTCGTCCAGCACCAGTTGCGGCGGCCACGATCGCGCCGGCAGACCTTCGGCGGCCTCCGCGGTGGTGCACAGGAGCGCCGGTGCGGCGTCGTCGAGCATGAAGGACAGGCGATCGAGCGGGTAGCCGTGGTCCAGCGGCAGGAACGCGGCTCCGGTCTTGGCCACGGCGAAGACGGCCGTGATCAAGGTGATGGATCGCGGCAGGGCCAACGCCACCAGCTGCCCCGGTCCCACCCCGCTGGCCATGAGCAGACGAGCGAGCCGGTTCGCGCGGCTTTCCAGCTCGCGATAGGAGATCGCCTCGCTCCCCTGGACCAGCGCGATGCGGTCGGGACTCCGTTTCACCGGCTGCTCCAGCAGCCAGCCCAAGGTAAGGGGAGGCTGGCGGTCCCCGGAACCGGTCCTGTTGATCAGGATCCGGCGCAGCTCGGCGGCGTGGAGCAGTTGTACGCTCTCGACCGGTTGGCCCGGGTTCCTCTCCACCGCTTCAAGTATCCGGCCCAGCAAGGCCAGCAGCCGGTCAGCGTCCTCGCGGGCGAATTCGTCGGGCCGGTACTCCAGGCTCAACCGCATCCGGTCGTCAGGCGGGCGCATGGAGAAATCCAGTGTGCAGCCGATGTCTCCGGCGCCGTGCGGCGGCAGCCAGCTCAGCGCCAATTCCCAGGCTTCGTGCACAACCGATTCGAGTGTCTCGTCGAGCTCTTTCGCCCGGGCTGACAAGGCGGCAGTCAGCTCCTGCGAAAGGTCCGCGATACTGAGATTCTTCTGTTGATCCGTCATACCAACACGCCCTCCGAGCGCACGAGTTTCAGCGCGCAGTCGTACCCGGTCTGGTTTGGCCATGCCGATCAAAAGCGAACTGATCCGTAGCTGGATGTCGACCGATGTGGTGCGGCGAGAGAACAGCGCCGATATGCCACCTGATCGACCCGCTCAGCGCCCTGCGTAACCTTTTCATCGGACGGCGATGAACGTTGCCCACCGCCGGCGAACACCTCAACAGTTGGCCTAGATTGTCATCACGACCGCCACTTGCTGGTTCAGGTCGCCGCCGCACCGCCGCCTCGATGAGGGGCCAGCCGACGCCTCGTCCTGCGAACCGTCGTCGTACAGCGGGATGCTCCGGCCGGACACGGCTGAGGCCTCATCGCTGACGAGGAAGCCCACCAGGTCCGCGACCTGCGATCCGTAGCACTCCCCCGCCCGCTCCCGAGTCGAACCGGAGGGGTCGGACGTGATGAGGTTCGAAGTGATGCCGAACGGATACAGCTCCAGGGCGAGCGTCCGGACGAGCCCCTCCAACCCAGTCCGCAGTACTGCATCCTCGTGCGGCGGTGCCTGACTGGAACGGTCGACGTCGAGGACGGTGATGACCCGGCCCCAGCCATTCTTGATCAGGGAATCGACCGATGCCCGGCCGGCCAGGAAGGCCCTCCGGAGCGGACGCTCGACGATCTCTTTCCAGTCCTGGTCGAGCAGTCCTCCCGGGCCACGGTACGAGCCGGAACCCACGATGCTCAGCAGCACGGAAGGGGTGCCGAGTGAAGCGCGCACTCGGGCCAGCGCGGATTCGACGGAAGCGAGATCGTCGAGGTCCGCGAAGTCAGTCACGGACCGTCGGCCCGCCTCCGCGATCGCTGCCTCTGCCTCTGCCACTGCCGCTGTGCAGGACGAGCCGACCGGGATGAGCATCGCCACGTCCATTCCCGCCTCCGCAAGGCATACAGCCCCAGCGGCATCAGCGCCGACCGCCGAGGAAAGTCGGCGTCGCTCATCCATTACTCCTCCCCCTGTTGGCGCATATTGCCTCTAAATAAGTTAGCGACGCCCGCTAAAACTGCACTTAAACGTACTCAGATACGGCAGCTGTAAGTCTTGATCGTTGCGAGGTCTGTGGAGGTTAGGGGCGGCTGCGGGCACGGGGAACGGCCATCGTGATCATGAGCGGTTGGGAAGACCTTCAAGGCTCAGGCGGCGGCGCGGAACTCGGCAATGATCCGCGGAGAACCGTAGACGCCATCGGCGTCGGCGCGGACGGCAGCGCGGGAGCAGTATCATGCAGGCCGGGATGATGCACTGCGACGTCCACCCGTGCCACGGCTTCCCCGGGGACGGACTGCCGGCGTGAGTGTCGGTCGGGATCGGCGGGGCGGGCGGTGCTGCTGTCGGCCGCTTCCACCCGGGTACCTGATCGAAAAGTGGGTTGCCGCTCGGGGCGGTCGGGCTCCGGGGTCAGCCTTTCGGCGACGACCGGGTTGGGGAACAGCGGATACCAGTCAACTGGGGCTGGCACTTGTTCCCTCGGAAGGGTTGTGGCTGCGAGCTGCCCGTATCGGTCTTCTGTGGTGTGGGGCTCGGAAATACGAATCGGGGCTTGACCTGTGGTTCTCTGGAGCGGAGAGCGAGGTGCGGTCAGGCGGCGATCTGGTACTCGTGGGTAAGTCCGCCGAGGATGGCCTTCCGGCGAATCCGGTAGTCCGCGAGGTTGACCGGCGCTGGCGGCCCGGTCTCAGCTTGCGCCGGGGTCAACTGGCCTAGCCCGCGGTGCGGCCTTGCCTCGTTCCGGTGCACCAGGTAGGTCGTCAAAGTCCGGCGCAGATGCTCTTCGTTGACGAGCAGGATCCGGTCGAGCAGCTCGCGTCGTAGCTCCCCGATGACCCTTTCGCAGATCGCGTTCGCCCTCGGTGCCTGTGGCGGACTCTTCAAAATCCGGATTCCCTCATCGGCGAACACGGCGTCGAATCCATCCGTGAACTTCGTATCGCGGTCTCGGATCAGGAACTTGAACCTCTTGTCGCGCTCCGCGAGGTCCATGAGGGTGTTGCGGGCAGCCTGGGTCGTCCACTCCCCCGTCGGATTCGCCGTCACCCCGGCCAGGTGCGCACGGCGAGTTCCGTGCTCGATGAAGATCAGGGCGTACAGGCGTTTCAAACCGATCGTGTCCACATGCACGAAGTCGACCGCGAGGATGCCGTGGGCTTGGGCGGTGAGGAACTGCATCCACGTCGGACCTAAACGCCGGGGTGCCGGATCGACCCCGGCCTTATGCAGGATCCCCCACACCGTTGAGGAAGCGATCTGGTGACCGAGCTTGACCAACTCGCCCTGAATCCTGCGATGGCCCCACGTCGGATTGTCCTTCGCCATCGTGAGCACGAGCTTCTTGACCGCCGCAGCGGTCTGCGGCCTGCCGGGTCTCCGCCGGGTGCTGTAGTCCCACTTACGGGCAACCAGCCGGCGGTGCCAGGCCAACAGCGTCTCCGGACTGACCGGGAACACCTCAGCCCATCGCCGACGCGGGATCAACGATGAGAATGCCGCGAACCAGAACCGGTCGACCTGCTCGTAACGGACCCTGACGATCTGACGGCGCAGGACCGCATTCTCGTGGCGCAACACCAGCAGCTCAGCGTCCTTGGACACTTCACGACGGAGCAAGACCGCCACGGAACTCAGGACACGACGCGTTGCCCGGTACACGAGAGACAAGAACATCGAGCCAGGATCGCAGCTCGACAACCCAGAGGCCACATGCACCCACGTCAGAGGCCCAATCGTATTTCCGAGCCCCACACGCCCCCGGGCGGAGTACGGCCCGGGGGCGTTCCCCCCTTACATCGTCACCAGGTCCCGCCGTTTACGGGGACGGGGGAACCGGTCACGGGACCTCCGGCCCTAGCAGTGGCCGACGCCGGTCTGGTTGGACACCAACGCCGAGTGCACGAACCCGACACCGTACGGCGAGCTCACCTCGAACCAGCGGGGCGAGGCGTAGTTCGTGTTCGGCGGGTAGACCCACTGGGTGTCCTCCCAGCAGATCATCGTCACGCCCGTGCCGTTGGGCATGTAGGCGTACGAACCGCAGCCGGTGTTGCCGCACGAGCGCAGGTTCACGCCGCCGGAGTAGTTCGACCAGACGTAGGAGCTGTACGCCGGCCGCACGACGCTTGCCGAGCTGGCCGACGCCGCCGACGCCGTGCCAGCCACCGTCCCCATCGACGCGGCTGCCGCCAGGGCGGCGGCCAGCACGACGCTGCGGGTGCCGGGAAGTCCGTCCATGCAGGTCAAGCAGCCAGGCGAAACTCGTGGAGAACGTCTGCGGCGCCGAACCTCTACCAGTCGGCGATTGACGGCCCGAGGGCGAGGCGATGCCTACCCCGACCCCCATGTGACATTGACGTCATATGACACCGGTGTCACAATGGGGTGTGCGCATCCACTACCCCGATGAGTTCAGCCGGTGGCTCGCCGGCCTGGCCGAGGCGGAGGCTGCCGGCGACGCGCTCGCGGCGCTTCGGCGCCGCCTGGTCGCCTCCGAACTGGCGGTACTGTCCGCGCTGACCGAGCCGCCTGCAGCCGACAGCGAGACCGGCGACCTGAAATGGGTACGCCAACGCCGGCGCTACCTGGTGTGGCGAGTCAGCCACCCTTACCACCAGGACGCGGCGGTCCGGCTGATCTGCTGGTTCCCACCGGACGCCAAAGTGGTCGTCGTCGCACTGTTCGCCGGAGACAAGAAGGCGATCGGCGACACCTGGTACGACTCCGTCGGCACTCGTGCCGACGGAGTCGTCGAGCAGTGGAAGAGGAGTGTCGGCTATGACCGCTAAGGACTACACGCCCCAGCCCGGCAGTGGCTTCGTTGACGGCACCGACGCCGTCGAGGCCCTGCTGGCCGAACCGGAGATCGCCGAGTTCATCGAGGCCGAGCGGCCAGCCCGGGAAGCGATGAACCGCGCGTTCCAGATGAACCTGGCCACCATCCGCAAAGCCGCCGAGCTGACCCAGGCCGAGATCGCCGCAACGCTGGGCTACGACGTATCCGCGGTCACCAAGCTGGAGGGCCGGGACAACCTGATGCTGACCACCCTCGCCAAATACCTGAACGCGGCCGGGGTCGACACCGCAGCGATCGTCGTCACCGTCAAGGGACAGCGGTTCGAGTTCGACCTGGAATCCGCCTAGGCTGATCACGGACACACAGTGCTGCGGTCAACACTCGAACACAGCCCGAACTCTTCGACACCTGCCGACACGATCGGGACTTGTCCGGGAACGGTCCGGGAACAGACGTCCCCGCAGAGGCCGGCAGCAGCCAGCATGATCGGCTAGGCTCGGATTGGAAGGACGTGGAGTGGCTGACACTATGCGGCACTGAGTGATATAAAATCTCGAGTACAAATAGCCTGATCCAATCGGCTACGGATCAGAAGGTTAGGGGTTCGAATCCCTTCGTGCGCACTCATGTTAGGCACATGAAACAGCAGGTCAGAGGCCCTCTACCATCGCAAGTAGGGGGCCTCTTGCTGTCCCGACTCGGGGCTAAAGTCGTCGAAAACAGGGCGTGTGGTAGCGATGTGGTAGCACCCGTACGCAGTCCGTGTGGTCACGGGCCGTTTCACGTGGTATCGCCGTGTGGCTTCCGGTCCGCGAGTGCCCTGTACCGTGCCGAAACTAGCGTATACGGGTGCTGACCAGCTGGTTCGCCGAGTTGGTCAGGCGGCTCGGTGATACTCGTAGATGTTGGTGGCGGGGACCTGTCGGCGGCGGATCCGTCCCTCGATCGGGATGACTTCCGCGATGTCGGCGTCCGGAGGGGTCTGGTCCCGGGCCTGATGGGGCCGATGCCCGTTGAAGTGGTCTTCGTAGGCCGCGAGGACCTCGCGTGCGTGGGCCTCGCCGAACAGCATGACGTTATCGGTGCAGTCGTACCGTGCTCCGCGGATCCACCGCTCCGCCCAGCAATTCGACCTCGGCTGGCGTGGAGGAGTCTTCACCACCTCGATGCCTTCGGAGGCGAACACGGCATCGAACTGGTCGATGAAGTTGGCGCCGCGGTCGCGAATCAGGAATCGGAAGTCGCTGGTTCGACCTTCCAGCGCGGCCATAAGCTGCCGGGCCTGCTGAGTCACCCACTGACCGGTCGGATGCCCGGTCACCCCCAAGATGTGCACGTGGCGGGTCTTCACCTCCATCACGAACAGGACATAGAGCCGCTTGAGCGTGACCGTGTCGACGTGGAACAGATCAGTGGCCAAGATCCCCTGAGCTTGTGCCTTGAGGAACGTCCGCCACGCGGTGTCCGTACGCCTCGGCGCGGGCGGGATCCTGCGTTGCTTCAGGACCCTGCGGATCGTGCCTTCCCCCACGCGGTGACCGAGCCGGCGTAGTTCACCCTGGATTCTTCGGTGGCCCCAGCCCGGATTGTCGCGGGCTAACGTGACGATCAGATCGCGTAACTCCTGGGACAGTGGCGGCCGACCCGGCGAGCGGGGCTGGGTCCACCTGCGTTTCACCAGGCGCCGGTGCCAAGCCAGCAACGTCGCCGGCGTCACGATCCGATGCGCGCGCAGCTCACGCGGCAGAAGCCTGGCCAGAGCGGCCAGCACCGCCCGATCGGACCAGGACGGTTTCGGCTTCCCGACCTGACGACGCAGAATCTCGACCTCATGCCGCAGCGCCAGTATTTCGACGTGGTTCGCGGCGTCGTCGCGTGCGAGGAGCGCGAACCAGGCGAAGACGTTGCCGATGAGCTGATAGATGAGTTTCACGGCCACAGTCGTCGAGCCTGCGGGCCGATCAACCAATCACACAAGCGGGCAGGTCAACGGCCATGCGTCCATTCTGGCGCGGTACACGGTGTTCAGCGTCTCGAACCAGCGCTCGATCGGCTTGTCGGTTGACGAGCTGACGACTCAAAACTCGAACCGGGCACCAGCTTGCGTCGCAATATCGAGCAAATCATTGCGTATCTGCCTTGGTGGGGTGACGTACCCACGATCGGGTAACGATGCGCATCGAGGCGAGGACCGGTCCTCTCCAAGTAGCCCTACTCTATCCAAGCGCCACGCGTCCGGCTCGCAAACTCAGCGTCCTATCAGTACCCTGCTATAGGGCGGACGATCTCAGGGGGACAGTTGGACCGCGACAGCCAACCTGGCACCATCCTCGCTGGCCGCTACCGGCTGACCCGGGTAATCGGCACCGGCGGCTTCGGCCGGGTCTGGGAGGCCGACGACGAGCAATTGCAGCGCTCCGTCGCGATCAAGGAGGTCATGCTGTCCCTGCTGCCGCCCGAGCAGCAGCGGGAACGGCTCGAACGAGCGCTGCGCGAAGGCCGCAACGCCGCAGCACTCGCCGACCACCCGCACATCGTCAGCGTCTACGACGGGCTGATTGAGGATGGCAAGCCGTGGATCGTCATGCAGCTGGTCCGCGGGGTCTCTCTTCGGCAGAAGCTGCTGTCCGACCCGGACGACCCCGCCTCGGCGAAGGTGGCGCTGGACAGCACGACCGTCACCAGGATCGCCGAGGGGATCCTTTCCGCGCTGGCCGCCCTGCACACCGCCAAGATCCTGCACCGCGACGTCAAGCCCGGCAACATACTTCTCGCTGATGACGGTCAGGTCCTGCTCACCGACTTCGGCATCGCCAAAGCCGAGGCCGACGCCACCGTCACGGTCTCCGGCTCGTTCATGGGCACCATGGCCTATACCGCTCCCGAGCGCGCCGAAGGCGTGGACGATGACCCCAAGTCCGACCTGTTTTCGCTCGGCGTCACCCTGTTCGAGGCGGTGGAGGGGGTGTCGCCGTTCGAGAAGAACACCAAGACCAGCACCCTGACCGCAATCCTCACCAAGCCGCTGCCGCCGATGAGCCGGGCCGGGAAGCTGGCGCCACTGATCACGGCCCTGACCCTCAAACTACCGCAGCAGCGGCCCACGGTCGCCCAGGCGCAGGCGCTACTGAGCGGCAAGGGTAGTGGCGGCTGGACAGCTCCTTCGCCCGACGATGTGACAACCGAAGCAGTAGCTCCACACGCCAAGGCCACCCCCGGGCCTGCCGGCCAGGCGAAGCTGCCGTGGGAGTCCGTGACTCTCGGGGGCAGTGCGGGGCTACCCCGCCCACCGGTGGTGTCCATGCCCCAGCCGCAGGCACCCGGTGCCGCCGTCCCGCCGCAGACCCCCAACTGGGCCGGCATAGCCGGAGTCATCGGGGTGGTCGCTGCGATCCTCATCGGCCTCGGGTGGTGGAACGACCATCAGCACAATCAGCCGTCCGCGAACCAGCAGCCCACCCCACCACCGACCACGGCTGTCACGACGTCCTACGTCGTCCCGACAGACCCGGTCACCACAGATCTGGTGACGGTAACGACGTCGGCCCAGACCACCCCGTCCGTCAATATGACGGCTGGCTGTCAGGAAGCGAACGACGCCTTGGCCAAGGAGAACAAGGCGGTTAGTGCGGCTCCCAACAGCAGCACCGATCCGGTCGGTGCCATGGCCGCCCTCACGCAGGCGGCCTCGACCGCGACAGACGACTACAACAACGCCGCCGGCCTCGCCAACGATCCGGCAGTCAGAACAGCGATCCAGAACCTTGCGACCAATGCGGCCGAGACAAGCTCCGCTCTGACCCAACTCTCTTCCGACAACAACAACCACCAGGACATAACCTCCGACAAAGCCAACGTCACGGACCTCACCGGCCATCTGTCGGCACTGAACCAGGATCTGCTCCATGCCTGCCAGAACGCAGCCCATGACTAGAAGCAAAGGGGAATAATCCCGACATGCGGAATAGACGGGGCAGCAACGACGGCTGGACTTACGAAGAGACGCCTGGGGTGGGCCAATTCCGCTGGAGGATTGTCCCACAACGGTTCGACTCGCTGTTCGACGACGACTACAACGCAATCAGCGATGACAATCGAGCCCTCCTGGCCCAGGAGGCCGGCGCCCGCGGGATGACGCTGCTTGAGTATGTCGATGAGGTGGCCAGGATGAGTCAGTCCGAAATGTACAGATACCGTGACTTGATCAGGGCCGGGGCTGCCGACGAGCACCTTAAAAAACTGCATTGGGTGTGGATCAAGGTCCAGCAACACGTGCGGGAGGTCCAGATGCTGCTGCACGGCGAGTGGGGTTAGCCTGGCTATTCCATTAAGCCTTTGATCGGTGTTGGCTGAATCAGGGTTTTGATGCGGTCGCGGTGCGGCCCGTTCGAGGACATGGCAGGCTCCCGGCGCAGTGACCGGGTCTCCAGGGGCCTTCGGGTCGTTGGCAAAGCCGCACCGATCGCCGAAGGGGTCCGACCGGCAACGGCCCCAAGAACGTGAGTCCTTGCGGGACTCTGTTCCGAGTTTGCGTACATGTCTGTACTCTTACGCTAAGCATGGGGTTCGGCTGCGTAGCGTGAAGCGGGGGGTAGCACATGGCGTTCGATGAGACCCGACCCGGCCAAATGGTCGGCGGCCGGTATCTCCTCGTCGCGGAAATCGGCCATGGTGGCATGGGCCGAGTATGGGAGGCACGGGACACTCAGCTTGACCGCCTCGTCGCGCTGAAGGAAGTTCTGCTGCCCGCGCTACCACCTGCCCAGCAGGAGATCCGGCTCAAACAAGCTGAGCGGGAGGGTAAGAACGCAGCCGCCCTGGCCGATCACCCCAACATCGTCTCCGTGTACGACGTGATCACCGACGCCGGGTCGCCGTGGATCGTCATGCAACTCGTGAAGGGCCGCTCGCTGCGTAGCGTGCTCCGCGACCCTTCAAACGTTGGCGTGCCAGATGATCAGGATGTGGAACTCACCCCGCTGAGCCAGGCTCAAGGCAGGCAGATTGCCGAGGCCATATTCAGTGCGCTGGACACCATGCACACGGCCGGGATCGTGCACCGGGACATCAAGCCGCACAATATCTTGCTGGCCGACGACGGTGGGGTCCTGCTCACAGACTTCGGCATCGCCAAGTCGGAGACGGATGCCACGGTGACGGTCTCAGGCTCGGTCATGGGCACCATGGCCTACATAGCTCCGGAGCGGGCTGAGGGTGAACCGGGTTCCCCGGCCTCGGATTTCTTCTCGCTCGGCGTAACATTGTTCGAGGCGGTGGAAGGGTACTCACCGTTTGAACGGAAGAACAGCAAGACGGGAACGCTCACCGCGATCCTTACCAAGCCGCTGCCGCCGATGGCGAAGGCCGGGACGCTCGCACCGCTCATCGAGGCGCTGACTCTGAAGCTGCCCGATCAGCGGCCGAACCATGAGCAGGCGTTGGCGCTGCTGAACGGGAACGGCACTGGCGGCTGGACAAAACCGGCCAGGGGCGAAGCCGCTGCGGAAGCCGGCACAGCTGACCTACCGAGCGGCCGACTGGCGAATCAGGGCATGGCACCAAAGATGCCCTGGGATTCGGTGACGCTTACCGGTAGCGCCGGCCTGCCCCGACCGCGGCTGATTGACGCCCCGCAACCGTCCGGCGCTCTGCCGCCCACCGGCAACAAGAGAACTCGGGAATGGCTGGTTGCGGGCCTGGTAGTACTGCTGCTTGCAATTGCAGGACTGATCGTCTACGAGCACCATCAAGACCAACCTCTGCAGGCAGGCAACCTGCCGAGTCCGCCGACCGGTTCCGCACCGGCGTCAACGGCCGCCTCATCAGGGTGGCCCGCTGGCTGCGCCGACGCATTGGCCGCCACCGATGTCAGCCACCACAGAAGCGTGCGGGTGCCACTGGACCTCATCCCCTTTTACCAGCAGCAGGCAACTGGCTTGAGCAACGCAGCTTCCGAAGCAACCGACCCGGCGGTGAAGTCCGCGCTGCAGACCCGAGTTGACGAACTGAACAACCTCGCCGGCGCACAGGAACGCGCTGGCAACAACACCATCATCGCTTGGGGCTCAAAGGTTACTGACTCCAGCACTGACGGGGTGGACCCGGACGTCGTCGCGGCCCTTGTCGACAACGCTCAGCTTGGCGTCGATACCGAATCCGACCTGGCATTTTTCAAGCCCTGCGGTATTTGAGAACGGCCAGCTAATGTCCCTGGGCGAGCCCGCAGTCGCCTCGGACGGTCCGGCTGACCAAGACATGCACGGCTACCAGCAAGATTCGCGCCGCCGCCATGCAGGCGCTTGTCAGCGCGGCCGGGGTGGAGGTTCGCCTCTGAGACTCTGAACCACACTCACGGGAAGGTTAGAAGATGGATTTCATGCACCCGGTGTTCCAGATCAAGGTGGGGATGACACCCAGCGAGGTGAAGGCTCTGCTGGGAGACCCCTTCACGGGGATGGGTATAGACCAGATCGTCCCGTACCTGAACGAACAGGGCGTCCGTGCGAACCGCGCGGACGAGGATCAACCCGACGTCGCTTGGGTCTATGCCGACAACGATCACGAGATCTCGTGTAACTTCCGCTTCGGCTCGCTCGCCTCGGCGATGGTGGTGAAAAAGGACGAGTCTGGAGCGCTCGTCTTCGTGGCGCGGATCGACGATGAGCGAGGGCTGACCCTCAACAGAGACTGCTGGAACGATAAAGAGGCTTCTCGGATTTTCTTCATCAGGGAAATGATCTATCGGGAATGAGCGCACCTCGATTCAGGGGTGTCGTCCACCCCCTCCGATTGGCTTCGCCCGTCGGTGCTCCGGTCCCGAATTCGACACCACCGTTTCGGTGTCTTCAGCGCTGACCGGCGTGATGTTGGTTTTCACCTGACACCTTGGGCCCCGCGCGCGTCAGTAATCTTCGACCGCCAACGTGATCGAAGGGGTGAGCTGCGCTCAAGATCTAAAGATCTGACTGCTTACTCTACAACAGCGGCGACCCCGAGATCATGCAGCGGTGAACTGGAATCAAGATCCCGAGGCGAACGGATGGGCGCCGCCAACCCTGCGCCTGGCGAAGATGTAGTCGCTGAGACAGCGCAACCAACACCGCGATCGAGAGTGGTCCCCCTGTTGTTTCATGGCATAGTGGCACGCATGTCAGAACACATATCAGAGCCCTCTGCCGATGATGCCTCTTCTCGGATGGAGCGGTTTCAACGGATGCGGCAATCCCTCCCCGATATCGACAACGACCCCATGATCAACGAGCTACGCGCCCGCATGAGCCTTGATCCACAGGCTCTGGTCGCAGGCATCGTCGCCGTAAGGTTCCTCGGGCCGTTCGGCAAAGCGCTCGTCGAAAGGCTAAGCGCGTCGCTGGGCGAACCGATGGCCCTCGTTCCCGCACGCCTTCGGCTCGCGGGCGGGAAAAACATCGAGCGCATCATTATCGACACGCCGACCGGCACAACCACTTTTGTGCTTCCCGCGTTCGACCTGCGGGACGAGGCCAAGTCGGCGATCCTCAACCTGGACCTGGCTCAGATTTCCCCGGAGTCGCTGTACTGGAACGCTGAAACCAAGGCGTGGAAAAGGCGAGACTGAATGGGATCTTCGACTCTCGGCGTAAGCAGTCAGATCTTTGGATCATGGCGTGAGCTGGGGTCTAGTGCTCCGGTGCCGCATGTGACAGCGTTCTGATCTATGTCGGGGCTGGAGTCAATGGAGCTGGAAGTAATTAGGTCATAACTCCGCGTGTCGCTGGTCTGATTGCGGTAGCGGTGCGAGGTCGAGAAGGTCCTCAAGCTTCTTGACTCCGATGCCCGCGAAGGCGAGTGGGTATCCGTGCTCGGCAAACAGTTCCGCAAGGTTGTCAACGTGCTTCTTGATGCTGACCTGGTTGAGGTCGAGCAGGCGGCTGATCTGCGCGGCCGGTAGCCGATAGCGATGGTGGAGGACCGCGGCGAGCATGAGTACCGGGATGGGGTGTCAATGAACAGTGGAAGCCATCTTGCCATGTCTGCTGACATCGGCCAGCACCCGCGTCAACTTGATAGTCCAGCGCAGCGGGCTCTCCGGGTCGCCGCGCTCCACCGGCTCGATCAGCGCGTCCAGCGCCGGCCACAGGCCGGGCTGCTCCTGTTCAATGCCGTGCCGCCCGGCACCCGAGCGCCGGACACGGTCGACCGGCACGTCCGCGTCCTGCAGATCTCGTATCCCCGCACCCACGGTGCTGCCGGACAGCCCCGCCGCGACAGGAGTCACACGGTAGCGCTGGCGCGGCTTACAAGGGGTGCGTCACCTGGCACCGCCAAGGACGGCGCGAATGTTCTCGACGGTCACAGGCTTCCTCGCACCGAGGCTGCCGCTGCTGATTTCGACTACGCCGTCCGCGTTCACAGTCATAACAGCGGTGATGTTGCCGTACACCCACTTGTATCCGACCGTGTATGTCCACTTCCAGAACGAGTCTCTGTCGTCCGGATCTCCATACGAGCTCAAGGTCTCCTCGTACAGTCGCAGCTGTCGCGGTTCGTCTTTGTCACAACGGATCAGCTGAGTGCCGTCGATTTCGACTATCACGCGAAACTTCCGCTCTGTCCTGAGTGCGATCTCCTGGTGAAGCAGCGCCTTGGCGCCCTTGAGCTTTACAAAGGACAGCGCTAGGTCAAAGTCGCTGGCGCAGGGTGTGATTTTTACCGAGTCGTCAACCGCCCTTCTGCGATTGCGTCGCCACTGGTAGATCTGGTCCTGCTCCTCGACTGCCTGTTTGTGCTCTTGGCGCGCCTTCTGCGCGGCCTGTGCCTCGGCCGGCACCTCGGCCCTGCATCGGGCGACCCACAGGCCCAGCTCGGTCGCGGGCGCGCAGAACCCTCCGGAGCTTGAGAGCTGGACGACGCCATCGGTGGCCACGGTCAGCTCCGCGAGCCAGCTAGTCGTGGACCGATCGTCGAGAGTCAGTCCAGTGGGCACCCGGAAACAGACTTCCTTGCCGAGGGTCACGCGGACTTGGGTCCAGCGAGACAGGGGCCATCTACGAACCCGCCTCCACACGACCTCTTCGTGCAGAAGCGGCCGGTCGGTTCCGAACCGGCGGTGCAGAGTGTCTGTCATCAAGGGCAATAACCCGACCCCGATTTCCTCGCCGTCCTCCAGCTCCAGACCCGCTATGACCTCCTGGAGGTCTTCCAGTGCGGCCTCGAGCAGCCGCCGACAGCGCTTCCTGTCCCCTGTGCCGGATATCACCTGGCCGTCAAACCGCTTGACCATCAGGTCACCTCCCGAGTGTGTCAGCATGCTGGCAGCCTGTCCCCGAACGTGTCCAGCTCGGGGATGGGGCACAGGTCGCCGGAGGTGCTCCCGGGTTCAGTGCTGTCGTCGTACGCCCAAGCTGCGCGGTGCAGTAGCCGAGTTCTTCTCTGAGCCCTCCACGTGGGTCGCGATCGGCGTGGGTGCGCTGCTCGGCTGGGAGATCAGCGGCCACGGGCCGGCTTCTCGGCGGGGGGTCACGTCCAGATGAGTGGTGTATGGGGCGGCCACTCGGTGAATCGCTTCGCTGACAACTAGTTTAGGTTTGCCAGGGCCGGGATTTCGGTGGCCGGGCTCTGAGTTCCCTCCTTCAGGCGACGGCAGTCGGCCAGGATCTCCAGTCCCATGTAGCGGTGCTGGTCGGCCCACTCGTCGGTCTGCTCGGCCAGCACGGCGCCGACCAGGCGGAGCATCGCGTCGCGGTCAGGGAAAATGCCCACGACGTCGGTGCGCCGCCGGATCTCCTTATTCAGTCGCTCCTGGGGGTTGTTCGACCAGATCTGCTTCCAGACCGTCTTCGGATAGGCGGTGAAGGCCAGCAGGTCGGCGGAGTGCGCGTCGAGGTGCTCGGCCGCCTTCGGGACCTTCTCGGCCAGTATGTCGATGGTGCGGGCCATCTGCGCGACAACCGCCTCGGCGTCGGGCTGCTCGAAGACGGTCCGCAGCAGGGTGGCCACCCACGGCTGCGCTGTCTTGCCGACCTGGGCCTGCAAATTCCTGGAATAGTGGAGTTGTAAAGAAACAAGCTGTTACTTTCGTATGACAAGCTCGTTGTCCTGGTATGGGCTTCTCCGAGGACGTGTTGTCCCAGCTGGCGCTGCGGTTCGATGTGGTGCTGCCGCATCTGGACGAGCGGCAACGCCGGCTGGTCCTCGGCCAGGAGGCGCGGCTGCTGGGGCACGGCGGGGTGCGGGCGGTCGCGGCGGTGGCTGGGGTCTCGGAGACCACGGTGCGCACCGGGGTGTTCGAGCTGGAAGCCGGGGAGGAACCGCTTCCCGACCGCCGTGTTCGCCGCCCCGGCGGCGGCCGCAAACCCTGTAGTACTCCTGAAACTCAGCTACCGAGCCTGACCTGCTGGTTCATGCCACTGCCTGATACTCGTTCACCAGTCCGCCAAGGACTGGTTTACGGCGGATCCGGTCTGCTGGGGCCGGGAAAGGGATCACGTTCGAGTCGTCGCCGGGCGACCGCAGTTTCATCCCGTCGCCTTGGTGGCTGCGTCCGCAGTTGTAATGATCGATGTACCGCTCCAGGGCAACGCGGAGGTGGCGTTCGCCGAAGATCAGCATCCGGTCGGTGCATTCGGCACGGACGGTGCGCACAAACCGCTCCGCGATTGCGTTCATCCGCGGTGTCTGTGGTGCGGTGAGCACGCTCTCAACGCCGATGGAGGCGAACACCGTGTCAAAGGCTGCGGCGAACTTCGCATCCCGGTCGCGGATCAGATACTTGAACCGGTGTCCCGCCTGCTCGAGGTCCGCGGTGAAGTCCCGCGCCAGCTGCGTAGCCCAGGTGCCGGTCGGGTAACGGGTCACGCCGAGCACGTGGACGCGGCGGGTACGGTGTTCGATGACGAACGCCACGTACAGGCGCGTCAACGAGACCGCGCAGTCGACGTGAAAAAAGTCGATCGCCAGGATGGACTCGGCCTGGACCCGCAGGAACGTGCGCCACCTGTCGTCGCGGAGGCCAGGTGGGGGGACGCGGTGAGCCCTGAGGATCTTGCGGATGGTGCCGGCGCCGATCCGATGTCCGAGCCGACGCAGCTCACCTTGGATACGGACAAAACACCCCAGGCGCGGTTCTCCCTGGCGAGTCGCACTATCAGGGCGACAAGTTCGTCGGTCAACGGCGGACGCCCCGGAGACCGAGGCTGGGTCCACTTCCTGACCACCATGCGGCGATGGTGAAGTAGGCCGCCGGCGAGGTGCCCGTGGTTCGGGTCCTTTTCCGACGGCCCCTTCCCGAACCGGACTGGCGAGTTGTCCCCGCATTCGGCTCTCCAGTGCTCTACTTCCGGGTGGTGGTTGTGGCCCGTCCTGCGTGGATGTCCTGGTGGCAGCGCTCACAGACCACGAGGGTCTTGCGCTTGCGCTTGGCCATCAGTTGTATCCATGGTGACCGTTCTGGCTGTCCTGGTTTGTTGAGATCGGCGAGCTTGCGGACGTGGTGGACTTGGAGTCCGGTGCGTCCCTCGCACATTTCACACCGATCGGCGAGGAGCCGGTGTATCAGCTCATTGCGCTGGGCGGTGGCCAGGGGCGGTTTGCGGTCGGTGAGGACGGTGGTGCGCTTGCGCTTGAGGGGGAGCCCGCCGAAGCGGGCGATCAGTGGTTTCCTGCCGTCTCGCGGCACGGTGACCTGGAAGCAGGTCCGTCGGCCGTCCGGGGTGTCGATGGTCGTCTTGTAACTGCGGGCCATCTTCGCCACGGTCGAGGCGTGCTTCCTCGCCAGGGTCTTGAGCATCGAAGTCTCCATGACCCAGCGCAGTCGTGCCAGACGGGACACGTTGTGTGCGAGCAGGTAGTACTGGACAAACCCGCGGTACTCGGACCCGTACTTGGCGACGATTGTGAAGTCCTCGTCGTGCAGGAGCAGGCCGCGGTAGGCGGGTTTCCCCTTGAAGATCCACCATCCTGAAGTGGCTGTTCAGGGGGCTGGCATGGCTGGGTTCGTTGGTGCTCGTGCTGGTCGTGGGCGGCTGTCTGTGGTCTCGATCGTTTGACGTTCGGCCGTTTCGGGGTCGC
>NZ_JAAFZA010000116.1 GCF_015356865.1 Catenulispora pinisilvae | reverse complement strand
CCCCCGAAGCAACCACCGAATCCAACCCCAAGCGCACCCGCCGCCGCGCCGCCTCGTCCCCGGCCGGCCCGCCGCGCCCCCACGAAAAGGCCGCCGGGTCCGCTGACCAGGCGCAGGCCAAGGGCAAGGCCACGGCCAAGACCACCGGCAAGAGCAACGCCAAGGCCACCGCCAACGCCGCCACCACCGACGCCGAGCCCGAAACCGAGGAAGGGCAGCAGTCCGCCGCCCCCGCGGTCGACCTCGACAGCCTCTCCCCGGCCGAACGCGCCCGCGCCATCATCGCCGCCCGCGCCGCGGCCCCGGCCGCCGGCGTCCCGCTGTTCCAGGCCCCCGACCTGACCACCGCCGCCGCGCAGAAGGCGGCGACGAAGGCGGCGGCCAAGGCCGAGGAGGCCGAAGCCGAGCCGGAGGCGGAGGCCGAGGAAGAGCCGGCCCCGGCCCGTCGCACCCGCACGCGGAATCGCAACCGCAACCGCGCGGAGCAGTCGGAGACCGCTGCCGAAAGCGCTGAGGCCGAGAACGACGACGAAGACGAGGACGACGAAGAGGGCGGCACGTCCTCCAGCCGTCGCCGTCGTCGCCGGCGCCGCCGGGCCGGTGGCGAGGCCGTCGAGGCGAGCCCGGACGACCCGCCGAACACCGTGGTCAAGGTCCGGGAGTCCCGGGTGCGCAGCCGCGACCGCAAGGGCGGCGGCGTGGCCACGGACGACGACGTGCAGGGCGTGCGCGGCTCGACCCGGCTGGAGGCCAAGAAGCAGCGCCGCCGCGAGGGCCGGGACACCGGCCGCCGCCGGGCGCCGCTGATCACCGAGGCCGAGTTCCTGGCCCGCCGGGAGAGCGTCGAGCGGATCATGGTGGTGCGCCAGAGCGGCGACCGGACCCAGATCGGCGTGCTGGAGGACGGCGTGCTGGTCGAGCACTACGTCAACCGCGCGCAGTCCGCCTCCTACGTCGGCAACGTGTACCTGGGCAAGGTGCAGAACGTGCTGCCCTCGATGGAGGCCGCGTTCGTCGACATCGGCAAGGGCCGCAACGCCGTGCTGTACGCCGGCGAGGTCAACTTCGACGCGGCCGGCGTGACCGGTTCGGCCAAGCGCATCGAGAGCGTGCTCAAGAGCGGCCAGGCGGTCCTGACCCAGGTCACCAAGGACCCGATCGGGCACAAGGGCGCCCGGCTGACCAGCCAGATCTCGCTGCCCGGCCGGTACCTGGTCTACGTGCCCGAGGGCACCATGACCGGGATCAGCCGCAAGCTGCCGGAGAACGAGCGCAACCGGCTCAAGGCGATCCTGAAGGCCGTGGTCCCGGAGCACGCCGGGGTCATCGTCCGCACCGCCGCCGAGGGCGCGACCGAGGACGAGCTGCGCCGCGACGTCGAGCGGCTGTCGGCGCAGTGGGAGGAGATCCAGCGCCGGGCGGCCTCCTCGGCCAGTTCGGCCCCGACCCTGCTGTACGGGGAGCCGGACCTGACCGTGCGCGTGGTGCGCGACATCTTCAACGAGGACTTCAGCAAGCTGATCGTCTCCGGCGACCAGGCCTGGGACACCATCGGCGAGTACGTCGGCGGCGTGGCCCCGGACCTGGCGCCGCGGCTGGAGCGCTGGACCTCCGAGCAGGACGTCTTCGCCGTGCACCGGGTCGACGAGCAGCTGGCCAAGGGGCTGGACCGCAAGGTCTGGCTGCCCTCCGGCGGCTCGCTGGTCATCGACCGGACCGAGGCGATGGTGGTGATCGACGTCAACACCGGCAAGTTCACCGGCTCCGGGGGCAACCTGGAGGAGACGGTCACCCGCAACAACATCGAGGCGGCCGAGGAGATCGTCCGCCAGCTGCGGCTGCGCGACCTCGGCGGCATCATCGTCATCGACTTCATCGACATGGTCCTGGAGTCCAACCGCGACCTGGTGATGCGCCGGCTGCTGGAGTGCCTGGGCCGGGACCGGACCAAGCACCAGGTGGCCGAGGTCACCTCGCTGGGCCTGATCCAGATGACCCGTAAGCGGGTCGGCCAGGGCCTGCTGGAGGCCTTCTCCGAGACCTGCGACAAGTGCAACGGCCGTGGCGTGCTGGTGCACATGGAGCCGGTGCCGGTCAGCCACGCGCAGCTGCACGAGGACGACCGCGACGGCCGCAATCAGGGCCGGAGCGGCAAGCAGGGCGGTTCGGGGCAGTCCGACGGCGGCGAGGACGAGCACGAGGGCGGGCGCGGGCGGCGCAAGCGGCGCAAGTCGCACGGCCACGCCGACCGCCAGCAGCAGTTCGACCCGCAGTACGACGTGGACGGGGTGCCGGAGGAGTTCCAGGACTTCGCCGACGGCGAGCAGGCTCCGGCCGGCCCGGTCACGGTGACCAAGGTGACGAAGGTCGCGGCGGGCACCGACCGGGACCCGGCCGAGGACGAGGCCGCCGAGCTGTCCGAGCACAGCGAGGTGGAGCGGGTCCCGAACCGCGCCCACGTCGTGGCCCCGGTGCTGACCCCGGCCGACGTGGTCGCCGCCGAGGAGGCCGACGTCACCGAGCGGCTGGCCGCCGGGGACGCCCAGGCGCACACCGTCTACGTCCCGAACGCGGGCGCCGACGTGAGCGCCGAGGCCGACAAGCAGGAGACCGAGGCGGAGCCGGTGGCTGTGGCGGTCGCGGCGGCGGCCTCCGCCGCCGAGGCGGACCCGCAATCGGCCCAGGACGCGCCCAAGCGGCGTGGCCTGCGGGTCCGGCGCGCGGCCAAGCGTCCGGCCGGTCCGCCGACCGCGCACAGCTGACAGACAGGTCCGGCCGGGCCGTGTGGCCCGGCCGGACCGCTCCGGCGCCAGTTTGACCCACAGGCGCGGACTTCCGTACCCTTGAGCTTCGGCATGCGATACGTGTGCCCGGCATCCAGGGGCCCTCGCGCAAGCGGTAGGCGGCCCGGGTGATGATCGGCTCGATGGGTCGTCAGTCCGCACCTCGTCAGAAGTGCTGGACGCTCGTGACCGGCAACTGAGTTGGTCAAGAGTGTGATTGCAGACCTGATCGACCCACAGTCGACGAGAAGAGAGTGAGTTTCGCGGTGTACGCGATCGTCAAGAGCGGCGGACGGCAGCACAAGGTGGCTGTCGGCGACGTCGTCGAGGTGGACCGCCTCCCGGGCGCCCCGGCCGGTAAGGAAGTGGAGCTTTCCGCGATCCTGCTCGTCGACGGCGACGCCGTCACCTCCGACCCGTGGGTCCTGGAGGGCGTGAAGGTCAAGGCCGAGGTGGTCGAGGAGACCAAGGGTCCGAAGATCCACATCCTCAAGTACCGCAACAAGACCGGCTACCGCGTGCGCCAGGGCCACCGCCAGAAGCACACCCAGATCAAGATCACCGCTATCGACAGCGGCAAGAAGTAAGAAGAGGGGCGCTGAACCATGGCACACAAGAAGGGCGCATCGTCCTCCAAGAACGGCCGCGACTCCAACGCCCAACGCCTCGGCGTGAAGCGTTTCGGCGGCCAGAACGTCAACGCCGGCGAGATCATCATTCGCCAGCGCGGCACCCACTTCCACCCCGGCCTGAACATGGGCCGCGGCAAGGACGACACCCTGTTCGCGCTCGTCGAGGGCAAGGTGGAGTTCGGCACGCTGCGCGGTCGGCGCGTGATCTCGATCGTACCGGCGCTGGCTGAGTAACTCGGCTTCACGGAGCGGGCCGGGGGAGATCCCCGGCCCGCTTCTTCGTGTTGTAGGACCTATACAGATTGCAAGGAGGCGCTGACCATGGCGACTTTCGTCGACCGCGTGAAGCTGCATGTCACGGCCGGGAACGGCGGCCACGGCTGCGCCTCGGTCAGACGCGAGAAGTTCAAGCCGCTGGGCGGCCCGGACGGGGCCAACGGCGGCCGCGGCGGGGACATCGTCCTGGTGGTGGACGGCAACACCACCTCGCTGCTGGACTACCACTTCGCCCCGCACCGCAAGGCCGGCAACGGCAAGCCCGGCGGCGGCGACTTCCAGACCGGGGCCAACGGGGCCGACCTGGTGCTGCCGGTGCCCTCCGGGACCGTGGTCAAGGACGGCTTCGGCGAGGTGATCGCGGACCTGGTCGGCGGCGGCACCCGGTTCGTCGTCGCGCACGGCGGCACCGGCGGGCTGGGCAACGCCGCGCTGGCCACCTCCAAGCGCAAGGCCCCCGGCTTCGCGCTGCTCGGCGAGCCCGGCGAGGACGGCGAGTTCAGCCTGGAGCTGAAGTCGGTCGCCGACGTCGCCCTGGTCGGCTACCCCAGCGCCGGCAAGTCCTCGCTGATCGCGGCGATGTCCGCGGCCAAGCCGAAGATCGCCGACTACCCGTTCACCACCCTGGTCCCGAACCTGGGCGTGGTCAGCGCCGGGGAGTCGGTCTACACCATCGCCGACGTGCCCGGCCTGATCCCCGGCGCCTCCGACGGCAAGGGCCTGGGCCACGAGTTCCTGCGGCACATCGAGCGCTGCGCGGTGCTGGTGCACGTCCTGGACTGCGCCACCCTGGAGAGCGACCGCGACCCGATCTCCGACCTGGACGTCATCGAGGCCGAACTGACCGCCTACGAGGCCTCTCGCGACGACAGCGAGTGGGGCCTGTACGGCAAGCTGTCCGACCGGCCGCGGCTGGTCGTGCTGAACAAGACCGACATCCCCGAGGGCCAGGACCTGGCCGATATCGTGCGGCCGGAGCTGGCGGCCCGGGGCCTGAACGTGTTCGAGGTCTCCGCGGTGTCCCGGGCCGGCCTGCGCGAGCTGTCCTTCGCGCTGGCGAGGATCGTGAACGAGGCCCGGGCGAACCGGGTCGAGCCGGAGCCCGAGCGCATCGTCATCCGCCCGAAGGCGGTCGACGAGGTCGGCTTCACCATCAGCTACGACGAGGCCGAGGACGCCTACTTCGTGCTCGGCGGCAAGCCCGAGCGCTGGGTGCGCCAGACCGACTTCAACAACGAGGAGGCGGTCGGGTTCCTGGCCGACCGGCTCAACAAGCTCGGCGTCGAGAACCAGCTGGTCAAGATGGGCGCGCACGAGGGCGACACCGTGGTCATCGGCGAGGGCCCGCGGGCCGTGGTCTTCGACTGGCAGCCCTCGATCCCCACCGGCGCGCTCGGCGTCACCGCCACCGGCGGCCGCCGCGGCGAGGACCCGCGCCTGCACCTGCACGAGGAGCAGCCCACATCGCGAGACGCCGAGTATCGCAAGGCGCACCGCCGCCGCGCGAATGGAACAATCGACGTGTTCGCCCCCGAGGACGACGAAGAGTAAGGGTTCTGAGCGACCGTGTCCGGCCAGCCGCGTACTGAGTCAGATCGAGAAGCGGTGGTGAGCGCTGCCCGGCGGATTGTGGTCAAGGTCGGCTCCTCCTCGCTCACCACGGCGGTCGGCGGCCTGTCCGGAGAGCGGGTCGACGCCCTGGTCGACGCCCTCGCCGCCCGGCTGGGCGTCCCGGGCACCCAGCTGGTCCTGGTGTCCTCCGGCGCCATCGCCGCGGGCCTGGCGCCGCTGGGGCTGCGCAAGCGGCCCAAGGACCTGCCCACCCAGCAGGCCGCCGCCTCGGTCGGCCAGGGCCTGCTGGTCGGCCGGTACACGGCCTCCTTCGCCCGCTACGGCCGCACGGTCGGCCAGGTGCTGCTCACGGTCGACGACACCACCCGGCGCTCGCACTACCGCAACGCGCACCAGACGATGGCGCGGCTGCTGGACATGAACGTGCTGCCGATCGTGAACGAGAACGACACGGTCGCCACCCACGAGATCCGGTTCGGCGACAACGACCGGCTGGCGGCGCTGGTGGCCCACCTGGTGCACGCCGACCTGCTGGTGCTGCTCTCGGACGTGGACGCGCTGTACGACGGTGACCCGGCCAAGCCCGGCACCTCGCAGGTCCCTGACGTCCGCGGCCCGCAGGACCTGGCCGGGATCGCCATCGGCGGCGCGGGCAAGGCCGGGGTCGGGACCGGCGGGATGGCCACGAAGGTGGAGGCGGCCCGGATCGCCACCGAGGCCGGGATCCCGGTGGTGCTGACCTCGGCCGCGCACGCGGCCCGGGCGCTGCGCGGCGAGGTCGTCGGGACCCTGTTCCACCGCACCGGTTCCCGGACTCCCACGCGGCTGCTGTGGCTGGCCCACGCCGCCGACACCCGCGGGTCGCTGCGCTTGGATCCCGGAGCGGTGCGCGCCGTCGTCGAGCGGCGGCTGTCGCTGCTGCCGGCCGGGGTGACCGGCGTCGAGGGGTCCTTCAGCGCCGGGGACCCGGTGGATCTGGTGGACGACGCCGGCGTGGCCGTGGCGCGCGGGCTGGTGAACTACGACGCCAGCGAGCTGCCGGAGCTGTTGGGGCGCTCGACGCGGGAGTTGGCGGTGGCGCTGGGGCCGCAGTACGAGCGGGAGCTGGTGCATCGGGACGATTTGGTCGTGCTGCGGTGAGCGGGATCCGCGGCTAGTGCGACGATCGCGGGCGCCGGTTGGTGCTGGTTGATGCCGCAGTGAGCGGGACTAGCGGCGATCGCGGGTTTTGATCGTGAAGAGAACGGAGCCGGGACTGCCTACCAGGCGTCCCGGCTCCGTTCTTGTCGGGTGGCTACCGGATGACGTCCGTCGTCCAGTTCGCCGGGTCGTCGCCGAGCGAGGTGACCCGGTCCAGCAGTCCTTGCGCGCCGCCGATAGCCGTCAGCGCCGCCGGTTCGGGGCTAGGAGCGATGACACAGATTCTCAGGCCTTTGGAGTCCTTGCAGATTGCCGTGTCGCCCGGCTGCACCGCGTTCTTCTGGCCGCCAACCATGGACGCACTGATGCTCACGATGTCCTCGTGCGGCTGATCCGGGCCCAGACGGTACATGAGGTCCGCAGAGGTGGCCCCGTTCTTGCGCATGGCCTCGCCGCCCAAGAACGTGAAGGACTGGGGGAGGGCTCCGGCGACCTGCAAGGGCATGGGCACCGATCGGTCCTGGTGGACCAGGCTCCCGGCGGCCTTGAGGGTCTGCGCCTGCCAGTCCGGGCGGGCCTCGATGTTGTTGGCATTGATCTCATGCCACTCACCGCTCTTCAGTTGTATCTGGAGCGCGGCCATCTCACCGCCTTCGCCGTTGCTGGCAGTGATCCGGCCGTTTCCGTAGCCCTCCCAGTAGGCCTCGGCGGTTCCAGGCACCTTCACCGGGACCTTCTCGGTCGCGCCGCCGCCGCGGGGGTTCCCGTCGATCAGGATGGGAGCCTCCATCGGGATGAGTTCCAGCTGGAAGCGAGGGTCTGCGGATTGCAGCACCGTGCTCTCTTGCTCATCGGCCGGGTTGAAGGCGCCGTAGGCGACCATCCCCGGCGGGATATACGCGAACTGCCAGTGGGTGACCACCGGATCGTGCGGGTTCACAGTGAACGTGGCGCTCGCCGCCTCCGTGCCGCCCCGCACCCCGCTCCCCATCCCGGCCAGCGCGCCGACCGCCAGCGCGGTCACCGCCAGCACCGCGGTCCCGCCGCCGAGGGTCGCCATGCGCTGCCGCACCAGAGTGTGCCGCCCCTCGTGCAGTACGCGCTCGACGTCCATCACGGGCGGCTGGTCGGAGTCCGCCATCGTGCGCAGGGCCGTCGCCAAATCGTCGGTCATAGTGTGATCCCTTCGAGTTCGATCGCCGATGCGGGTGTCAGGAACACCCGCAGATGGGCCAGCGCCCGCGCCGTCTGGCTCTTTACGGTGCCGAATATTTGTTCGCACACCATGGGCTGACCAGGTCGTTTTCGGGCTGGAGACGAACAGGCCGCAGCCGACCGCTGAGGGGTGGTCCGAGAGTTTGGCCGGTGTCCTGCGTGTGCGGGGCTGAAGCACTTCGAGGGGGCCTTACGCTGGCTTAGCAGAGAGGGCAGGTTCGTGGACCTGCCCGCAGGTGGCACTCTCAGGCCCCCTCGAAGTGCTTCAGGTGGGGTCCCCGTGCACGGAGGTGGGTAAAATCTCGGCCCGCCCCGGACCGGACCACAGACAACCACGAGCGGGACGTGAGCTGTTGGCCTGTTCCGGTGACCACGCGTCTCAAGAGCGGAGGGGGTGTCTTCGGAGGAGGGCGAGGGCTAGCGTAGCGCCCTTGACGTCCGGAGAAGGCGCCACCGTAGCGGCGGCAATACTCGTGCACATGTTGGCCACAAGCAGCGGCGGCACGGATACTCCTGGGCTCGTCCCGCGTGAGTCTAGGCTGACTGCATGACAACTGCACGAGTGTGGTCCGTTACATCGACGACGCCCACCCAGGCCGACGCCGTGAAGCTGGCGCGTGCAACAGTGGGCGAGCGCCTTGCCGCAGGGGCGGAGATCACTGGTCCCGCTATCTCAGTCTTCTGGCACCTCGGTGAACTCGGCGAGGGTGAAGAGTGGCGCGTGATCCTGCGTACATCCGCTGCATCGCGTGACGCCCTGGCTGCGCGTCTCGCCGAACTGCACCCGTGGGACAGTCCTGAGGTGTCGGCTGCGCCTATGGCCTGGTGCGCCGCAAGCTACGCCGAATGGATCGAGCGCACTACAGCAAGGCAACGAGCGGCGGATTGATCTTCGCCGCACGTTCGGTCAGGCTGGCCACCGCTGGCAGGTCATAGCCGGTAAGACGCCGAACTACTTCCTTGATCCGGTTCGCTGGCCGAACGGAAGCAACGGGATCGGCCAGCGTGATCGCGTGGTTTAGGACCGACGCCGCTTGGTCGATCGCTCCAGCGTCAATGTAGGCGTCTGCGAGCCAAGTCGAATACAGAGCCTTGTCGCGGGCCCACTGATCCGGATAGTTCGCTAGCGCGATCTCAAGAGCAGGAACGGCCTTATCCGGAACATGAAGAACAGCCCAGACGCGCCCCGTCATGATCTCGATTTCTTTTGAGTCCACCCAACTGGACCAGTGCGGGGCGTCTGTTGCGGAGCTTGACTCCAGAGAAGTCCATGCCTCGTCCAGTGCGCGTTCGGCGCCTTGGGCATCCCCGGCGACGGCATAGGACCATGCTCGGCGTGTTGCCACGAGCGCTAGCGTCGTCGGAGCGGCGTCCACTGGCAGTGCGTGGCGTGCCGCGTCCGCTGCGCGCGTTGCCTCGTCTGCGTCAGATGCGTATGCGATGTGGACGAAGGAGTTCGCAACAAGATCACTACTTCCAGCATCGTCGGCGGCTCGTCGGCTGTATTCGAACAGCTGGAGCGCGGGGGCCGGGTGGCCAGCGTCGAAGGCTGCCCAACCTGCCTGTTGCGCTTGTTCGGCCGCCAGCTCGGTGAGCGCGATTCGCGTGGCGGCGCTATAGCGGCCTTCGTTGAGTAGCCGCTCGGTGTGGGCAAGCTCGGTGCCGTATAGCCGGAAGGTGTCGGCACCGCCCAGGTAGTTGTCAAGGTCACGGAGCCGATCGAAGCGGCTTCGCATGGTCGCTACGTCTGGCTGCCCAAGCATGCGCGGGCTGGCGTCCAACAGTCCTAGACCAGCAAGAGTCAGGAAGTCTCTGCGTTTCGTGGCGGCCACCTTCTCAGCGTCTCGGCGTGTCCTTTTGGGGAACAGGCCTAGATCTGCGTCTGAGTCAACGCCGAAGACTACTCGCAAGGCTCGACGTGTAGCGGCAACCGGCCAGGTGATCTCACCACGCTCCATACGGCTGATGGCCTGACCGTCTACTGCTGGGCGGCGGCCAGTTGCCCGCTGAACCTCGTCACTCAGCAACTCGGCTACCTCGGCCTGTGTCCAGGCGGAACCGAGTCGCAGGGCTAGAAGTCGCTCGTTGGGCATCGCCATCAGGTTACTGAACCGAATCCTAAGTTGCCTACTAATCTGCGCTGTTGACCGCTCTTGATCCAATTCATGCTAGAGCCATGGGAACCGATATCGAAGCGGTCAGGCTCGAAGCGGAGCGCCGAATCGGCGGAGACGGGCGAACGGTCACTGTCCGCAACGAGGTCGGCAAGGGACCGACCCCGATTCGCATCCTTGCTCAGCTAAACCAGGACCCTGGTCCCGGTCCGGTGGGCTTCACGGTCATGACCGGTGAGGACGTGACGATGAGCCTGCTCAACAGCGGTGACGCTATCGGGATCGATGGCCGTTGGTGTCCGGTCGTGGGTTGTACGTCCATCAACGGCTGGGTCACGGTCGAGACGGCGTACGGGTATCCGGTTGTCACGGCCTTCATGGACGCCCGGGTCCACTTGGCTCGCGTGATCGACGCTGAGGGGGTGGCGTTGTGACGATACGGGAGGACGGCGTGTCGGGCCTGTCTTATGCCGAGTCGGGCGAGCCTCGGGGTTATACCCGGTGGTTGTTGCTGGTGGGCGGGTTGGCGTCGTCGCTCACTGTGAACGCGATCATGGGCTTCTATCTGATGCGGGGCGGCGTTCGCTGATGGGCCGGAGGCGTTCAAAACGTACACGGCGGGCTCGGTCAGCCGATGCGCTGCCGGATCGTTCGGATCTTCCACCGGATGTGGCTGAGTTCATGCGGTCATTTGATGTGCGGGGATTCCGGTTCGACGCTGAGCCTGTGGGAGATGGCTCGTGGCGTCTGGTGGATGCGGCCGGGAATCCGCTGCTGGGTTTCGGGTTCGGTTCTGACGCCACCTCGCGTACGGCGCCCGAGGGCGGCTGCATGGACCTGATCGGGCTGTGGGCTGATCCGGAATACCAGCGTCAGCGGGTCTGGGGCCTGGTGGATGTGTACGGCCGTCCGTTGCATCCGGAGGCCAGGGACTTCTTTTCGGAGTATCACGGTGGAAACCATGAGCACTGAAGACATCGGCCAGGTTGCGCGGTATGTGCCCGGCGATGTGGTGCGGGTTCGCAGGGAGCCCTCGTTGAGCGTCGTGGTTTTGCCGACGCATCGAGCGTGTGAGGCGTCGCAGAACGCGCCGGATTTGGGGTTGCTGTGTTGCGTGCCAATCGCGCTGGTCCGGACCCCTGTCGGCGATGAGCCGTTGCGGTGGGTGGAGATCTCGGATCTGACTCACGCCAGCGGATCCGGCGCTGAAGAGTCCCCTGTGCCGCCGTAGTGCGGGGGGTGGTGCTTGCGGGTGAGGTGACTCGGCCTTGATGGCTGTCGCCCGCGAGGCGGTTGCGTGCGGCTTCGAGGGGCCTTGGGTTTCTCGTCAGAGTCGGTCGTGCGTGGCCGTGGCGGGGAGTAGGGCCAGGCCGTGGTGCGCTCGGCGGTCCCCCCACCTGCTTCCCGCTCAAGAAAGTAAGCCGGACCGCCCTGATCCTTGGCAGGCGGGGCGGTCCGGCGGGGTGATCAACCCCGGTGCCGATGGTACCGGGGTGCACCGACATGTGAGCATCCTGATTCCTCGGCGCGGGTCGCGTTGGTCCGAGTCGGGAGGGTGTTTGGACGTGGTAGCCGGTGACTGGTCAGCGCATCCGGATTTCTGGGTGTGCAGGCCGGGGGTGAATTACGTGGTCGCTTATGCGCGTGCTCGCTGGTTGGCGTCGCTGCTGGTCAGGTTGGCCGGTGGTGAGGCGGCGTCTGAGGATCTGCGGTCGGCGGCGGAGTTGTACGGCCCGGCCTGGGCGGTGTGCGCGGACGGGACGGCGATTGCGTGGATCGGGCCTGATCCGGATGACGCGGAGTTGTGGGCACAGCTCGGACCGGACGAGCCGGTGCCGTTGGACCTCGGCGACCTTGCGGTGGCTTAAGCACGGTAGGTGTGAACGCAACCCGCTGTGAAGGTGAGGCGGCTGGGGCGGGTTTGGCCGGCGGGTGGCTGGCGTGGTTTCGCACGGTTGGCGTGTGCGGGCCGTCCGCCTGCCGGTTCTGCCTGGTGACCGCAGGGTGTCAATGCTGGCGGTACTCGCGAAGAATTGGGAGGGTATGCAGTTTGTTGTGTGTGGATGAGGCGCGGGTTGGCCACGAGTTGGCTTGGCTGGTCGGTGTGTTGAAGGCGGCTCGGCGTGAATGTGGTGATCTGCCGCAGCGGCGGTTGGCTGTGTTGCTGGGTGTGTCGGTGACGACGGTGCAGGATTGGGAGCGGGGCGAGGAGTATCCCAGGTTGGCGTATCTGATCGCTTGGGCGCGTGTGTTTGGTTTGGGAGTGGTCATCGTTGATGGGTGTGGGGAGTGGGTGCGTGTGCTGGTGGTTCGGGAGCCGGGGGAAGGTCGGGATGTGTTCGAGGTGCGGCGTTTGGTGGTGACGTTGCGGTGGCTGCGTGAGTGTCGCATGTCGTGGCGTAGTCAGGCTGAGGTGGCGCGGGCTGCTGGTGTCAGCCGGGCGTCGTTGGTCAATTGGGAGGGCGGGGCGTGGTCGCCCCACGGGACGGGGTTCATGCGGTGGGTTCTGGCGTTGGGGTGTCGTGTCGAGCTGCGGCCGGTGCCTGGCGGGGAGTTGGTGACCTGACAGTGGCCGGTTCGCATCTGGTGTCCTGGCTGTGTTCGTGTCGTGACCGTTGACACCCGGTTGGGCCGGTTTGGTGCGGGGCGGAGACAGGTGCGGCGGAGCGGTCCAGCGGGGCGACGGTCGCCGCGGATGCGGTATTGGCTGTGTGGGCCTGCGCTGCGCAGCTGTCGCACGGGGGGTGATCGTGAACTGGTTCTGCTCTGGGCTGATTGTTTCCCCAGCGCGCGGGCCGGGACGGACCGCGTCGCGCGGACCGGCCGGAGGCCGCATGCCGCGCGGGCGCGAGGACGGCGCGGGCTGCGCGCGGCGGCCGAAGGCCGCCCTTGATCTATGTAAGGGAAGGTTAAGTCACGCCTTCAAGGCATCCAGATCGCCGCCATCAACGACTGGCCATGAGACGCGACCCGAAAGCACCGACTACGACGTTGGTACGGGCGCAAGCGACGGAAACTCCCGGTGTCCGCCACCCGATCGCCCGTCTGTGCAGCACCGGGATTGCAGCCAACGCCCATAGTACGAGCCCTACAGCCCAACCCGAACGACTTTTCAAACGCGCCCAGGGCGTCTACCTGATCGGGTAGGCGAGCTGCACGCCTTCGGTGCTGGTGCGCTGGGTCTCGGCGTAGATGGTGCGGCGCTTGACGGTAGCGACGCGGATGGTCTCGAAGATCGGGACGGCGTCTGACAGGTCCAGGGCTGACCGTTCGTCCGGGTTGGGCATACGGGCGCGGACGTATTCGGTCGTGGATGCCTTGCCGTGTCGTTTGATCTGCATCGCCAGGAGCGTCGCCGGGTCGGCGTCGGAGTCGGGGGCGTATCCGTCCGTTGCGTCGATCGGGATCAAGGCGCGGATCAGGGTCTTGCGGCCGGTTCCCTCTTCGATTGCCGGGGCGTCGACGATGAACAGGGGTTCGTCCTCGGGGATGTTGAGGAGGGCGGCCAGGGACGGGTCAGTCTTGAGTCAGTAAAGATATTCCCCAGGACCCCTCTCACCTGTCTCGTATCTGGCTCTGGGCGGTGTTGCCAAAGACGTGACGTGACGTGCGGGACTTGTGCCCTGAGCCCTTCGCAAGGTACGGTAGAAAGCTGCTCTGAATCAAGGTTCTGTGATACACTCGGTGGGTCAGGACAGGTGGCGTCGGCTGCCGGATCTGGCGGGGACACCAGCAGGCATCCCAAACGTTTCCCTCATCTCGGGACGTGAACCCTTCTTCTCGCGGCATACCTTTCCTGCGGCCGGTGTGGCAGCCGGTGCCGGGGCGGCGATCCAGTCGTTCCGGGGTTTCGAAGCCTTCCTGATTCTTCGCCGCGCACTCTCTGAATCCTCCTGAGCGCTTTTTCTCTTCTGTCGCGGTGTCTCCCGTGGCGTCTTTGCCGTGGCGGTTTGTGTGCCCGGATAGGGCGCTGATGGTCCGGTGCATGGTCGGTGCGCTGAATCTTCAGGGAGTGGAAGTGTTTCAGGTCTCGGGGGCTGGGTCTGCCATGTCGGTGGGTCCGGCTGAATCGCCGTTCGCGTGGCTGCCGCCGGGTGAGCGGGAACTGATGGAACTGTTGGCGAATCCGGAGTTTGCGCAGATCGATGCGCAGATCCGGGCGGTGGGTGCGTGTGAGAACCCGGTCCGGTTGTCGGGTGAGACGGTGAAGACCGAGGCTGGCACCGGGCGTGTGGTGGATGTGTTCTCCTCGGTGGATGCGCCGGGTGGGGCGATCGTGGTGCGGTGTATGAATCGTCGGCGGTCGCGGTGCCGGTCGTGTTCGGCGCTGTATCAGGCCGATGCGTTCCATCTGGTGCGGGCGGGGTTCGTCGGCGGCAAAGGCGTTCCCGAAACCGTCCAGGATCATCCGATGGTGTTCGCGACGTTGACCGCGCCGTCGTTCGGTCCGGTGCATCGCAAGCCTGATCCGTCCCGGCCGAACGATCGGTGTCGTCCGCGTCGTGATGATCCGTGCTGTGTGCATGGCCGGCCTATGGGCTGCGGTGCGCGGCACGCCCCCGGTGATGTGGTGGTCGGGCAGCCGATGTGTGCGGCCTGCTACGACCATGCCGGGCATGTGCTGTTCAACGCGTTGGCCACGAAACTGTGGAACGGGTTCGGTGAGGCACTGTATCGGCGGCTGGTCCGGGTCGGCGGGGTGCGCAACAACCAGATCCGCAAGCTGCTGCGGGTGGAGTACGTTCGCGCGATGGAGTATCAGGCGCGTGGCCTGGTGCACTTCCACGTCGGGCTGCGTCTGGACGGCCCGGAAGATCGTGAAGCGCCTCCGTCGTGGGCGACTTCGGAGGTGCTGGCTTCGGCGGTGGTGTCGGCGGCGTCGGCGGTGTCGGTGTCGGCTCCGGAATCAGCCGGGTTCGGGTCGCATGTGCTGCGGTTCGGGTCGCAGTTGGATGCGCGGCCGATCGTGTTGGATGCGGACCGGGGGTTTCCGGCGGAGCGGGCGGCGGGGTATTTCGCGAAGTATGTGACCAAGGGTACTGAGGACGCGCACGGGGTGGATGTGCCGATCACGCATCGGTCGCAGATCAATCTGTGGGCGCGGACCCCGCATGTGGCGGCGACGATGCACACGGCGTGGACGCTGGACCAGCAGCGGGAGTTCGCGGGTTTGGGTCTGGGCCGGTGGTGTCACATGCTCGGGTTCGGCGGTCATGTGCTGTCATCGACTCGACGGTTTTCGGTGGGCATGGGTGTGCTGCGTCAGATGCGGGCGGATCACCAGGCTGAGGCGGCGGCGGCTGGTGAGCCGGTCGTGCAGGTGGAGACGGTTACCGAGCGGCAGTGGCGGTATGCCGGGCGGGGCTGGCAGACCGAAGCGATCAGCGACTACGCGCAAGGAGTCTACGAAGACAGGTTGGAGGCTCAGGCGCTGGCTCGTGAGGCTGCTGCGCTGGAGAGCATGCGCGGGGGTGAGGCGGCATGACTGGTGAGCCGAAGCCTCGCCACCATGTGGTTCCGGGCGGTCCTACCGATCGGGATTTTCATCTGGCCCGTGTGTGTTCGCAGTTCCCGAAGAAGATCAGTGTGGAGTCGGTGCGGCGCCTGGCCCGATTGTTTGAGGTTGAGGATCGCGCCGAGTAGGTGGTGATGGTGTGTGGGGCCGGATTCGTGAAAGCGGGTCCGGTCCTTCGCCGTGTCTGGGCCGGTGTCGGCGGTGCGAAGGTGGTGAGTGGCAGAGTACTCCGCTTAAGAGGCTGCGCCGTAGGCGTCAATTCACCTCAACGTCCTGTGCTGGGTCGCCGGGTGAAGGCTGCCACGTGTGGAGTGGTGCGGCCCGGGTGGGTGGGTGGGGTGCGGCTCCGCCGGCCAACCCCTAAACGATCATGGTCGGGCTTGGTGAGTGACCGGTCCGGTAGCGTGGTGTGGGGCCAGGCTCCTTGACTGAGTCTGGCCCCTTGATCGCGTTCGTTGATTAGTGCAGCTGCGGCGGATCGATATCGACGCGGCCGAAATCGACCACGCCGCGCACGCTGGACGCCTTGATCCGTACGGCGGGGAACAGGAACCGTAGGGCGGCGGCCTGGCGGTCCTCGGTGAGGCCGTCGAACGATTCGGCGGCGCCTTCCCCGATGACGATGCCTTCCAGCGCGGTCAGTGGCCGGATAACGGTGGCCTTGTTGCGCGCGGCCATCCGGGCCTTGATCTTCGCCTGCATCTCGCGCATTTCAGCGGTAGTGATCTCTTTCGCGTCCCACATTTCTCGGATCTCGGCCAGCTTCACCTTGTCGTCTGCCTCGGCCTGCTCGGCGTCTACCGGGTCCATCGTCACCGACGGGGCCACCAGGTCCGATGGCGACAGCGACGTCAGGAAGTCTTTGGCCGCGTCCTTGACGAACTCTTCCAGTTCCACAGCCTTGATCTTGCGGGTGCACGCCTCGGGCATCGAGCTGGTCTTACGCGTGCACCGGTAGTAGGGGACCCCGCGAACCCCGCCCACCTTCTCCCCGACCATGGACCGGGTGCAGTTGGTGCAGATCACCAACCCGGTCAGCAGGTACTTGCGGAAGCTGCGGCGGGCATCGGCGTAGTCGGCCGATCGCTGCTGGCGCAGACGGTGCACCTCCTCCCACTCCCCGACGGACACGATCGCGGGCCAGGCACCGGTGCGGTAGTCGCCGTTCGCATCCTTCTGCACCTCGCCCTGGAAGGTGATCAGCCCGGCGTGCTTGGGCAGATCCAGGGTTGCCCGAACCCGCCCCACAGTCCACAGTCCGCCACCGGCTGAGGGAACCTGGCGCTTGTGGAGATCCTGGAAGATCGCCCAAATCGCATCACCGTCCAGGAACCGGCGGAAGATCTCCTGAACGATCTCCTTCTCCTCCGGCACGATCGCAGTGGAGTCCTTGGTGTAGCCGTAGGTCCGACGTCCCCCGTGCGCCTTCCCGGCCGCCAAAGCGTCCTCCTGCGCTGACTTCACCCGGCGGGAGGTGTCATCGGAGGACTTGCACGCGTGCGCCACCTCAATCCGCAGAAAGAACCGGTCATCGGCGTTGGACAGGTCACGCCGGTTGGCCTGCCCGTGCAGGATCACGTTGCGTTCCTCGGCCTTGATCAGCAACTGCTCAAGATCGGGAGGCTGACGCATCAGCCGGTCGGGGTGGTAGGCCAGCACGTGACGGAACGCCCCTGCGTCCATCGCCTCAAGCATCTTGTCCCACCCCGGCCGCTTGCGGTTGCGCTGCCACGCCGACCGCGACGGATCGATGAACACATGCTCCGGCGACACCCGCAGACCGTACCGCGCGGCCATGTCCCGGCAGATCCGCTCCTGGCGCTCCACCCCGGTTTGGTCGTCGTCCTTGATGTGCGAGATCCGGCAGTAGATCGCTGCCGACTCGCCCTCGAACTCTGATTTACCCATGGCTCTATTGTCCCACTGTCATGGTGGGCAAACAACCTTTGAGCGTGCCCGTGGAGCACCCCAGTACCTCGGCTGCTTCTTCGACCGACAGGTCGCAGTAGTAGCGCAGCACCACGGTCGCGCGCTGTCGCGGCGCCAACTTCGCCAGGGCGCCGCGCAGATCGAGGGAGGCGTCGGCGTCGAGTGTCGGCGCCTCCCGCTCGATCGTGCCGCGGTGCAGGAAGGTGAACCGGGACCAGGCGGACTGTCTTTCATTGAGGTAGGCGTTGACCAGGATCCGCCGCGCGTAGGCGTCGATGTTCTCGACGCGCGAGACGCGGTTCCAGTGCCGGTACAGCCGCACGGCCGCGGTCTGGGCGAGGTCGTCGGCCCGGTGCCAGTCCCCGCAGAGCAGATAGCCGACCCGGGTCAACCATCCTGATCGTGCTCTGAGGTACTCGGTGAACTCCGCGTCACGTTCGGATATCGCCATCGGCCCGCCCCTCGTTGCGTGGTCCGCCGACGGTACAGGCGGCTCGGGTGGCGGCGGGACCCGGTGGCCCCGCTCGCTGACACCCACCTGACCGGGACGGCCCGGGGATCGGTTGCATGCGGTGGCGGAGATTTCTCGCCGGGCTCGCCCCCCCGACCCGGAACACCGGCCGGCACGGAACACCGGCCGGCACGGCTCCGTCCGGCACTGTGTCAGGCCTCTAACAGGTGTACGGACTTGTACGGATTCCGTGGTCCCGCAGCCGTGGCCTCCTAGGCTCGGTTGCGCGGCCAGGATCCATCCAGGCCCGCGGGAACAGCTCAGCAGACGAGGAGTATGTCAATGCGCAGACATCGGACCGTCAAAGCCACCCTGGTGGTCGCCGCTATCGCGGCGGCCGTAGCGGTGCCGGTCGGCACCGCCAGTGCCGCCGCCGTCAGGCCGATGGTTCACACCTCGGTCGACGAGGGCGCCTTCCCCAGCCTCTCGGTATGCAACTCCAACGGGGGGGCCTATCTCGCCCAGGGCGCGGACTCGTACAACTGCCTTTCGAACGGCAATGGGACGTACGAACTGTGGACGTACTGGTCCTAGCCGCAGACCCCGGCCGGCCTCAGCTCCCGACCCGGAACACCGGCCAGCACACTTCCGTGCGCCACCGCGCCACGTCCGCGGTGTCCCGCTGTCCGACGAGGAAGTACTCCCGGATCGGGCCCTGCACCGCTAGGGCGTGGCGCTCGACATAGGTGGCGAGCGCGCCGTAGGCCCGGTCGGACTCGATCGGCGGACCGGCGTGGTCGATGACCGCCATCTCGGCGGCCGGTACGGTCGCGGGCCGCACCCGGCCCAGCGACCGGACCGGTCCGTCGCAGGGGACGAAGATGGTCACCTCGCCGTGGTGCGCGGTGAACACCTCGTCGGTGAACAGGCCGCCGGCCGGCCCGGTCTGCGCCAGGCCCTGCCCGGCGACGGTCGCGTACAACTCGCCCAGCGCGCCCTGCGTCCAGGCCGCGCCGTCCGCCACCGCGACCTTGTCGGTGATCGCCGCGGCCTGTACCGCCGGCACGTCCCGCAGCGAGATGTCCGGCGCCGCCGTGGCCGGTCCGGTGGTGAGCAGGTCGCGCAGCGAGGCCACGGCGCGCTGGGTGCGCCCCAGCTCCTCCTCCAGCCGGTTCAGGTGCGCGCCGATGTGCTGGTTCCGGGTGTCGACGTCGGGGGCGTCCATCACCGTCCGGATCTCCTCCAGCGGCATCCCCAGCTCCCGGAACCGGCGGATCACCTGCGCGGCCGGGATCTGGGCCGTGGTGTAGCGCCGGTAGCCGGTGGCCGGATCGATGTCCGCCGGCTCCAGCAGGCCCACGTCGTGGTAGTGCCGCAACGTCTTCACGGTCAGGTGCGTCGCGCGCGAGAAATCGCCGATGGTGAGGAACATTCCCATGACTCGATTGTGAAGCCTCCCGCTACGGGAGAGTCTTGCCGTACCGGCGCCCTTGACCCTCCGGTGACCGGCGGGCCGAAAGTCATGGCCATGACGAACAACACCGGAAACCAGATCATCATCGACCGCTACCTCGCCGTCTGGAGCGTCGCCGACCCGGCCGACCGCGCCAAGGCCGTCGCGGAGCTGTGGAGCGACCACGGAATCGAGTACGTCGACGGCACGCAGTTCGTCGGCCAGGCCGCGCTCGTCGACCGGGTCGCCGAAGCGTACGAGGCCTTCGTCGCCAGCGGCTTGTACACCCTGGCCGGAGGCGAGGACGCCACCACCCACGGCGACATCGTCGTCCTCACCATCGGCCTGGACCACGCCAGGGGTGAAGAGATCGGCGAGACCGCCTGGTCGGCCCGCGTGTTCCTGAAGCTGGACGGCGAGGGCCGGGTCCAGGAGGACTACCAGCTGACGGTGAAGCCGCTCGCGGCGTGACCCGAGCGCCGGCCGGGGCGTCTCGAAAGGCGAAATCCCGCTTCAGACGCCCCCGCCCGGCCTACGCTGGAGTCATGACGGACCTGCAGACCGAAGTCCTGGACGCCGCCCGCCGGGCCAAGAAGGCCGCGGCCGACCTGGCTCAGCGACCGCGCGGCGAGAAGGACGCGGCGCTGCACGCCGTGGCCGACGCGCTCCTCGCCCGCGGTGCGGAGATCGTCGCGGCCAACGCCCGCGACACCGAGCGGGCCCGGGAGGGCGGCTCGCCGGCCGGCTACATCGACCGGCTCACCCTCACCGACGCCCGGGTCGCCGCGATCGCCGACGCCCTGCGCCAGCTCGCCGCGCTGCCCGATCCGATCGGGGAGACCGTGCGCGGGAACGTGCTGCCCAACGGGATCGAGCTGCGGCAGGTCCGGGTGCCGCTCGGCGTGGTCGGGATCGTCTACGAGGCCCGGCCCAACGTCACCGTGGACGCCGCCGGGATCTGTCTGAAGTCCGGCAACGCCGCCCTGCTGCGCGGCTCCAGCTCGGCCAAGGACTCCAACACCGTGCTGGTCGCCGTCATGCGCGACGCGCTGGCCGCCGCCGGGTTCCCGGCCGACGCGGTCCAGCTGGTGCCCGGCGACTCGCACGAGGCCGTCACCCACCTGATGAACGCCCGCGGGCTGGTGGACGTGCTCATCCCGCGCGGCGGGGCCGCGCTGATCCGCTCCGTCGTGGACGACTCGCGGGTGCCGGTGATCGAGACCGGGACCGGCAACTGCCACGTCTACGTCGACGCCGCCGCCGACCTGGACCAGGCGCTGGCCATCCTGATCAACGCCAAGACCCAGCGCTACAGCGTCTGCAACGCCGCCGAGTCGCTGCTGGTGCACGCCGACGTCGCCGAGGCGTTCCTGCCCAAGGCGCTCGCCGCCCTGGCCGAGGCCGGGGTCACCGTGCACGGCGACAAGCGCGTGGCGGCCTTCTCCGCGGCGGTGGTCCCGGCCACCGAGCAGGACTTCGCCGCCGAGTACGAGTCGCTGGACCTGTCGGCGGCCGTCGTGGACTCCCTGGACGCGGCGATCGAGCACGTCAACGCCTACAACACCGGGCACACCGACGTGATCGTCACCCGCGACCTGGTCGCCGCCCGCGCCTTCCAGCTGCGGGTGGACGCGGCCGCGGTCGGGGTGAACGTCTCCACCCGGTTCACCGACGGCGCCGAGTTCGGATTCGGCGCCGAGATCGGCATCTCCACCCAGAAGACCCATGCCCGCGGCCCGATGGGCTTGCCGGAGCTCACCTCGACCAAGTACCTGATGGTCGGCGACGGCCAGATCCGCCGGTGACCGCGGTGGGTGCGGGCGCCGAACCAGGTGTGCGAGCCGCCCGGATCAAGTAGCCTTTCGCCCATCATGTCCGTGTCGCGGCCCGGGGGAGTGGGCCGTGCCTGATCAGGGTGGGAAAGGCCGTCCGTGGCCGAGGACAAGCACCAGATGAACGCCGACGAGCCCGGCGACGCGCCCATACTCTCCGAGCGGGAGTGGGCGGAGTTCGAGCGCTCCTTCACCAAGGAGTCGACCAAGACCGCGACCTTCAAGGAGCCCTCGGCCCGGCAGCGCGAGCTGGGTCAGAAGTGGCGCCGGGCGCATCCGCGGGACACCGGCTGGCGTACCGACGGCACCCCGGCCGACCTCAACGCCGTCCCGGTCCCCGCCGACGACGACGAACACGACCACGGCGGCGGCGTGAGCTACGGCACCGAGCGCCGCCGCCGCTGGCGCCGCAACGTGGCCTGGGTGGTGCTGGCGGCGCTGATCACCTCGGCCGTCATCGGCGTGCCCCGCCTGTTCTCCTCGAAGGGCGGCACCGAGCGCAACCCGAACGTCCCCCCGGCCTCCGGCACCCCCGACGGCTCCGGGACCACTGCCAGCGCGTCGGCCTCGGTCTCCGCGGCCGGGCAGGACGCGGTGCGGTTCTCGGTGGCGGGGCTGGACTATCAGTCGGTGCTGGTGGCCCCGGGGCGCAGCGTCGCGCTCTGATCCGGGCCGCCCGCATCCCGCGCGGCTCCAGTAGCCCGAACTCCGAACAGCGAACGGCCCCGCCTCCCACAGGGATCGGGGCCGCCCACTGAACACCTCGAAACTCAGTCCTCGTCGCCGTCCGCGTCCGGCACGTCGTCCGGACTCCGGTTCGGCCCCCACTTCCGGTACATCGTCTCCCCGATCCGGCTGCCGACCCCGGCCACCTCGTCGGCGAACCCGCGCACCTTCGTCAGCAGCGGGTCGGTGGTCTTCTCGAAGTTCTCCTTGTACTGGTTCGCCGCGGCCTTGGCCTCCTCGCGCACGCTGGCCTGCGGGTCCTCCTCGCGCCGCGGGTAGGTCCCGCCCATGATCCGCTGGTAGTCGCCGGACTCGACCCAGCGGGTCAGCTCCAGGGCGCGGATCGAGGTGTAGGGGTGGGTGCGCTCCCGAAGGCTCATGATCTTCAGGATCGACTCGCGCAGGCCGCCGCCGCCCTCGTGCTCGCGGGCCTGGTCCAGGAACGCGATCGGGTTCATCTCGGCCAGGTGGGAGCCGCCGGCCAGCTTCATCAGGGAGCGCATGGCGGCGTCCAGGTCCTGCTCGACCAGCAGGCCGGCCCGGTCGCAGGACAGCTCGGCCTTGCGGAACCACTCCAGCAGGGCGTTGATGAACATGTCGATGCCCCACTTGCCGATGGGCATCCAGGACAGCTTGGTGGCGAAGTTCGTCAGCCAGAACAGCATCGTGCGGTAGACGGCGTGGCCGGAGAGGACGTGGCCGGCCTCGTGGCCGACGACGAAGCGCATCTCCTCCTCGTCCATCAGCTCGTACAGCCCGGTCGTCAGCACGATCGTCGGGCGCTCCATGCCGATGGTGAAGGCGTTCGGGACCGGGTTCTGGACCACGTACATCTCCGGCATGAAGCCGATGTCCAGCACGTCCACCGCGTCCTGGAGCATCGTCTGAAGCCGCGGGAACTGTAGGTCGCCGACCTTGACCCCGTCGGCCAGCAGCGAGAGCCGGATCTTGCGCTCGTCGATGAAGCCGGACAGCTTGCGCAGCAGCATGTCGAAGCCGTCGATCTTGCGCAGCGCCACCAGCGCGGTGCGGTCCGCGGGATGTTCGTAAGCCCGGGAGCTGATTCCGGGGAACCGCTGGCGGCTCCGCTCCGGCGTGTTCTCAGAACCATCGCGTTCCGGCATACGGGAACCCCCTTGTAGACGTCTCTATAGCTCACAGTAGACCCGGCGCGGCCCTCGTGTGGGCGCTCTAGTGGCCGCCGGTGGAGCTCTCAAAGTAGGGACGCGCGGACCTGCCGGGGAGTTCCCTATAGGCGCGGCGTACTGTGGTCGCCATGCATGCTGTTCACTCGATCTTGATGGGCACCCCGAGCCCGTTCCCCCAGGACAACGCGCCGCACACCGCGGGCTGGCTGCGCTGGTTCATCCTGGGTGCCATCATCCTGGTCGCCCTGCTCGCGTGGGCGTGTCTGCGCGGCTACCGGAACCACGACTCCGAGGGCGAATAGCCCGCGCGGCTGACGGCGTCGGCCAAGCGGGTACCCTGCCGGGATTCCGGTACCCGGCACCCCCTATGCTGACCACCATGTCCGCAATCTCCACCGCCACGCAGGCCGCGCACGTCCTCCTCGCTGAGGGGACGACGCCCGAGAAGACGCACAATGGGATCAACCCGCCGCTCAACGGCGCGATCGTGCTCATCGTCCTGCTGATCCTGCTGTTCGTGACCACCCGTCTGAACAAGGATCGGTAGTCCCACTACAGGTCCCTGACCGGGTAGGGTGGCGCGCCATGACCACTCATCCGACGCCCGAGCCGCAGGCCTCCGGGGCCGCCCGCCGGCGCCGGACGCGGCTGGGCGTGATGGGCGGCACCTTCGACCCCGTGCACCACGGCCACCTGGTCGCGGCCAGCGAGGTCGCGAGTCTGTTCGGGCTCGACGAGGTGGTGTTCGTCCCGACCGGTCAGCCGTGGCAGAAGACCGACCACCGGGTCTCCGCCGCGGAGGACCGGTACCTGATGACCGTGATCGCCACCGCCTCGAATCCCCGGTTCTCCGTGAGCCGGGTCGACATCGACCGCGGCGGGCCCACGTACACCATCGACACCCTGCGCGAGCTGTCGGCCGAACGCGGCCCGGACACCGACCTGTTCTTCATCACCGGCGCCGACGTCCTGGAGCAGATCTTCTCCTGGCAGGACGCCGAGGGCCTGTTCGACCTGGCGCACTTCATCGGCGTCACCCGCCCCGGCCATCAACTGGCCGACCCGGGCCTGCCGCCGGGGAAGGCCTCGCTGGTGGAGGTGCCGGCCATGTCGATCTCCTCCACCGGCTGCCGTGAACGGGTCCGGCACGGGGAGCCGGTCTGGTACCTGGTGCCCGACGGCATCGTTCAGTACATCAACAAGCGGGGGCTGTACCGGGACACCCCTGGGACAGGGACGACATGAGCTGGCCGGGGGAGAACGGTCCGCCCACGAGCGGGGGCTCAGGAGGACGCGGCCGGCGACGGCGCGCCGACAGCCCTCCTGAGGATCCGTATCAGGCCCCACAGGGCCAGGAAGCCTCCGGGAGACACGGCTCAGGGGAGTACGAGCGGCCGGCGGAGTACGTGGCGCAGGCGGAGCAAGAGGCCGCGGCGTACGACCGGTACTCCGGGCAGGCGGATCCGGCCTATTACCAGGGCGGCACGTATCAACAGCAGCCGCAGCCGCAGGACCCGTATTACGGACAGGGTTACGCCCAACCGGAGCAATACCAGTCCCAGGACTCTTACCAGGCTCAGGATCCGTACCAGCCTCAGGATCCGTACCAGGCCCCGGACCCTTACCAGGCGCAGTCGTACGGATACGGGAACACCGGCTATCCCGAGGCCCCCGCGCAGTACCGGAACCTTGATTCCTCGGGCTTCTACCAGCCTACGCAGCAGCCTTCATACCAGGAACCGCAGCAGCCCTCGTACCAGGAACCGCAGCAGCCTTCCTATGAGTACGACCCCTACGGCGGCGGCCAGGCGCAGCAACCGGCGGCCTACGAACCGGTCCCCCAGCAGCCCTCCTATCAGGAGCCGACCGGCTACATAGAGCAAGCCCCGTACGTAGAGCAAGGCCCATACGTAGAGCAAGACCCCTACGCGGAACCAGCCGTTCCGCGAATCTCGGCCTTCCCGACGATGCCGGAGCCGGTCGCGGCCTACGCGCCGGACCCCGAGCCGGCGCCCATGGCTCAGCAGTCGGCGCCCACGCAGCAGCAGTCCTTCGAGCCGGCGGCGCGCGGCGTCACCACGGAGACCGCGGCCGAAGCCGCCGAGTCCGACACCAACACCGGCGAGCCGGAAGCCGAGCTGACCAACTGGCTCCAGTTCGTCGGCGGCGACGACCGCCGCACCGAGCGGGCCCGGCGCCGCCGGATCCGGCTCATCTCGCTGGCGACCGTCGTCGTGCTGTTGGCGGTCGGCGGCGGCCTGTGGTTCGTGCTCAAGGGCGGCGGCGGGACGAAGGCGACGCAGACCACGGTCCTGCTCCAGGTGAAGGACTCCAACGGCAACGCCGTCGGCAACGTCGTGCTGGTCGCCGACAAGAACGAGGTGGCCGGCAAGTCCGATCCGTCGGGCCGGGGCGCGGCGCTGCTGATCCCCTCCGAGCTGAGCGTGGAGTCCGCGGCGCTGGACAGTCAGCCGTTCGGCGGTGCCATGCCCAGCTCCGCGCCGGCCGGTAAGGACGCGCTGACCACGCTGCTCGGGGTGGACGTGGACGGCGTCTGGTCGATGGACGAGCTGACCTTCGCCGCCTTGCTGAACAACCTGATCGGCGTGTCGGTCAACGTGGACCCGGCCTCGGCCGCCGCGGTGGTCGACCCGCAGACCGGCAAGCCACTGTTCCAGGCCGGGACCCAGGACCTGACCGGCGACAAGGCCGCCTTCTACGCGGTCGACCGGCCCAAGGGCGAGCCGGCCTCGGCGCAGCTGGCCCGGTTCGGCCAGGTGGTGCAGGGGATGCTGGCGAAGATCCCGCACACGGCGTCGACCACCGCGGCGGTGCTGAACAGCCTGGCCGCGGTCCCGGACCCGGCGCTGCCGAACGCCAAGCTGGCCGCCATCCTCACCGCGCTCGGCGCCGAGGAGCAGGGCAACCGGTTCGCCGAGCAGTCGCTGCCGGTGCAGGCCAACGGCTCCGGGGTGATGGACCTCGACAAGGCCTCCACGGTGGTCGCGAACCTGCTGAACGGCGCGTCGAAGGCGAAGGACAACGGCGGTCTGACCCGGGTGTCGGTGGCCGACGGCACCGGCCGCTCGGACACCGTCTCCAGCCGCGCGATGGCCGAGTCCAAGCTGGTCGGCGGCGGCTACACCCCGCTGGACCAGGGCGTGACGCAGCAGACGCCGACCACGTACGTGACGGTGCCGAACCAGGGCGCGATGTCGCTCGGCCACCAGGTGGCCCTGGCGCTGGGGCTGCCGGACAGCGCGGTGCGGGTGACGCCGTTCGACACCACGCTCACCGACGCCCGGGTGGTGCTCGGGACGGACTGGACGCAGATCGGGCAGGTCCCGGCGGACCAGCCGACCGGCGCGACGGCGCCGACCACGTCGGGGTCGGGGAACCCGTCGGGGCCGGGGACGGACGGCGGGACCGGGACCGACTCCGGTACCGCGTCGGGGCCGACGTCGGGCTCGGCCCCGTCCGGCGGCTGACCGGTTAACCGCGCACCCCGCCCCGGCGCGCATGAGATCCTGGTAACCGCCCAGCAAGTGACCACGAACGGAAGAACTCCATGACCGCAACCGACCGTGCCCGGGAGCTCGCCATCGCGGCGGCCCAGGCGGCGTCCGACAAGGTGGCCGACGACATCGTCGCGTACGACGTCAGCGACGTGTTCGTGATCACCGACGCCTTCGTCCTGGCCTCCGCCAACAGCGACCGCCAGGTGCGCGCGATCGTCGACGGCATCGAGGAGCGACTGCTGGAGATCGGCGCGAAGCCGGCCCGGCGCGAGGGCGAGCAGGAGGGCCGATGGGTCCTGCTGGACTACATCGACATCGTGGTACACGTGCAGCACGCCGAGGAGCGGACGTACTACTCGCTGGAGCGGCTGTGGAAGGACTGCCCGCTGATCGAGCTGCCGGACTCGGTGACCAACGGCCGCAGCGAGCGGCCGGCCGGCGCCGAGACGGTCGCCGGCGGGGGGCCCTTGGCCGCGGCGCAGGGCGATGGTCTTGAAGACGCCGCTTTCGAGGACGACGACTTCCAGGACGAGGACTTCGAGGACGAGGACCTCCAGGACGACGCCGAGCCGGCCGGCGGTCCGGGCGCGTGAGCGGGAACCAGGACGGAGGCATAGGGGCCGGCGCCGCGCCGTCGCCGGCCGCCCAGCTGCGCGACTACGAGCCCACCGAGGCCGCCGCACTGGACCGCGCCACGCAGGTCAACGGCGCCCGCAACGTCGTGCTCTGGCGCCACGGCCGCACCGCCTGGAACCTGGAGCGCCGCTTCCAGGGCCAGACCGACATCCCGCTGGACGAGGTCGGCCTGGCGCAGGCCGAACGCGCCGCCCGGGTGCTGGCGGGCCTGCGCCCGAGCGTCATCATCGCCTCCGACCTGATCCGCGCCACCCGCACCGCCGAGACCCTGGCCCACCTCACCGACCTGCCGATCACCCTGGATGAAGGCCTGCGCGAGACCTACGCCGGCCGCTGGCAGGGCCTGAACGACGACGAGATCATCGCCCGCTACCCGGAGGAGTTCGAGGCCTTCCGCCACGGCGAGCCGATCCGCCGCGGCGGCGGCGAACTGGAGACCGAGGTCGCCGACCGCGTGGTCCCGGCCATCCTGCGCGGCCTGGAGAAGGTCCCGCCCGGCGGCACCCTGGTCGTCGCCACCCACGGCGGCGCGGCCCGCGTGGCCCTCGGCCGCATGATGGGACTGCCCTACGGGCTGTGGGGCGCCCTCGGCGGCCTGTCGAACTGCTGCTGGTCCATCCTCGGCGAGGCCCGCCGCGGCTGGCGGCTGCTGGAGCACAACGCCGGGACGCTGCTGGAGCCGGTCATCGGGGACGACGAGTAGGCGGTGCTTTGCTGCGCGCCGGCGCCGCGCAGAGGTCGTGAGCCTGCGCGGGCGGGCTGCGGCAGGCCTCGGCGGTCGGAGACTGGCGGGAGCGAGCCGTCCGGATAGCAGGCAGGGGCAGCGTCACCATCCAGCTCGCACCTAGCCTCATCCCCATGCCGGCTCCCGAACTCCGCCCCGCCACCGCCGCCGACCTCCCCGCAGTCCTCGCCTTCTGGCGCCTGGCCGCCGAGGACGCACACCGCCCCGCCGACAGCGCCGCCGCCCTCGAAGCCCTGCTGGCCCGCGACCCCGAGGCGCTGCTCCTCGCCGTCGATCCGGCCACCGCCGAGCTGGTCGGCACGGTGATCGCCGGGTGGGACGGCTGGCGCTGCCACCTCTACCGCCTCGCCGTCCACCCCGACCGCCGCCGCGCCGGCCTCGGCCGCCTGCTCGTCGACGCGGCCGAGGCCCGGTTCCGCGCCGTCGGCGGCGCCCGCGCCGACGCCATGGTCCTGGACGGCAACGACCTCGCCCACCACGCCTGGCGCGCCGGCGGCTACGCGCCGCAGGCCGAGTGGTCCCGGTGGGTCAAGGCTCTGTGACCTGAGTTCTGCACTCGCCGACACCCCGCTGACACCCCGCCGACCACCTCGCCAACTCCTGGCGCTCTTCCACCCCGCCGCCCTATTGCGGCACGCTGGAACCGTGACGGCCGAGATCTTCCACCCCGCGACCTACACCCGAGCCGTCCCCTACGACCGCTTCGTCGAACTGCGCCGCACCACGCCGGTCTGCTGGATCGAGGAGCCGGCGGTCGGGGCGTGGCCGGCCGGGCCCGGCTACTGGGGTGTGTTCGCCCACGCCGACGTCAAGCGCGTGCTGCGCGACCCCGACACCTTCTCCTCCCACCTCGGCGGCACCCAGATCCGCGACCCGGAGACGTCCGGCGACCTGGACTTCGTCCGCGCGATGATGCTGAACCAGGACCCGCCGGCGCAGGCCCGGCTCCGGCGCATCGTGGCCGCCGCCTTCACCCCGCGCGCGATCCGCCGCCTGGAGGAGATGATCGCCGACCGGGCCCGCGTGCTCGTGGACGCCGTCCTGCCCGCCGGGCACGCCGACTTCGTCGAGGTCGCGGCCGACCTCCCGGTGTGGACCCTGGCCCGCGTCATGGGCGTCCCGGACCAGGACCGCCGGCTGCTCTACGACTGGGCCAACCGGGTGATCGGATATCAGGACACGGACTACGCCGGCCTGAGTACCGCCGACGCCGAGGCGCTGAGCCCGCTCGGCCGCGCGGCGCTCGCCGAACGTCCGGCGTCGATGACCCGCCCCGACGGCCGTCCGCTCAATCCGCGATCGCGGGTCGGCCTGGCCGACATGTACGCGTACGCGCACGGCCTTGCCACAGCCGCAGCCGCTACCGACCCCGCAGCCGCTACCGACCCCGTCGCCACCGACGGCAGCGCCACCACTGACGGCAGCGCCGATGCCGATCGCGACACCGGCATCGTCGGCCGCCTCCTCGCCGAGGGCCTGACCGACGCCGAGTTCGAGAACATGTTCTTCCTCTTCGCCGTCGCCGGAAACGAAACCCTTCGCAACGGCATCCCCGGCGCTCTCCTGACCCTCCTCCAACACCCCGACCAGCTCGAAAGCCTCCGCCGCGACCCCGAGACACTGCTCGGCCCCGCCGTCGACGAACTGCTCCGCTACTGGCCGCCGGTCATGCAGTTCCGCCGCACCGCGACCCGCGACGTCACTCTCGGCGGACGCGACCTCCGCGCCGGCGACAAGGTCGTCGTCTACCACGCCTCGGCGAACCGCGACGAGACCGTCTTCCCCGACCCCGACCGCTTCGATATCACGCGCAGCCCGAACGACCACGTCAGCTTCGGCTTCGGCCCGCACTACTGCCTCGGCGCGCACCTGGCCAAGACCCAGATGCGCGCCATGCTCGGCCAGGTGCTCACCCGGATGCCGCACGTCCGGCCGGCCGGCGACCCGGTCCGCCTGACCTCCAACTTCCAGAACGGACTCAAGCACCTGCCGATCCGCTGGGACTAGCCGCAGTGGCAGGGGCAGCCTTGCCACCAACCTCGCAGCCTGCCTTGTCACCAACCTCGCCGCCAGAGCGTCGTCCCGCATCACCCATCACCCATCACCCCTCCCGCTCCGCGAGCAAAGCCTCCAACCGATCGATGAACGCCGCCTGTGCACTGTTGATCTTCTCCCGCGCCGCCTCCGGTCCGAACCACTCACCGCGGTCCACCTCCGGGTACTCGCGCATCACCCCCGAGCGCGGCGGCCATTCGAGCTCGAACAGGTTGCTCACCAGAGTCGTCACGTCGAAGTCCGCCTCCGCGGCCCAAGCCGTGACCACCTTCCCGCTCTTCTGCCGCACCGACCCGAGCTCCACCAGCCCCGAGGCGTCGATCTCGGCCCCGGTCTCCTCCCGCAACTCACGCACGGCCGCCGCCACCGCGTCCTCGTCGTCGGTGTACTCGCCCTTCGGGATCGACCACCAGCCCGCGTCGCGTTTCGTGAACAGCGGCCCGCCGGGATGCACCAGCAGCACCCGCAGCTTCCCGCCCTCGACCTGGTACATCAGGATGCCGGCGCTCTGCTTCACCGCGGCACCTCCCTGAACACGTTGAGGCTCATTGCCTCAGTCTCGCGCCTGGGCCGAGGTGTGTGCGATCAACGGCGCGGCGAGTAGGGCGGGAACTTGACCGGATCCGTCAGGTCCACATCCGTGTCGGGCCAACGACGGCGCAGCGCCTCGGCGGCGCGCCGGAACCAACCCGCGAGGTGGGGCAGCGCGTGGTGGGCTTCGGCGGTGCGGGCCGTCGCCTCCAGGATCTCCACGAGTTGGAGCCGACTGTCATCGCCCGGCGGACGTTCGTCGAGCATTGCGAACCGTTGCAGCCGGAGCAGCGCCCACGACGCGCAAGCCGCGGCCAGCCCGAACCCGTATCGCCGATCGTCCTGCGCCTCCGGCACTCCCTCGGCCAACGCGTGCCGGTAGCAGTCGGCGAGACCGTTGGCGACCGGGTCGCCGACGGACATCCATCGCGGCCCGGGCACATGCAGGCACACCGCGTCGAGCAGCGCGTGGCCGTAGCCGGCGGCTTCGAAGTCGATCAACCGGGCGTCGGCGGGGCCCGACGGGTGAATCAGGATGTTGTTGGACTCCGCATCCCCGTTGCTCAGCGCGCGGAACGCTCCCGGCGTGCTCAGCTCGTCGAGCCCAGCCGTGAGTTCGGACGCGGCCGACCCGCCGATCGGCGCTTCCAATGCCGAGGCGGCATCGTGCGCACGCTCCCAGAGCCCGGCGAAGCGATCCTGCGCGCCCGAGCTGGGCGAACCTACTGAGCCCGCTGAACCTACTGCGCTACTCCGCGTGCGATACAACTCCTCCCGCCCGGCAGTGCCGGCGCCCAACTCGCCCAACGCGCGCGCGAAGACGGCCAGCCGCTCGTGATGCGCAGCGGCGCCATCGCGGCAGATGAGCAGATCGAGCGCGACGCGGGGCGCAAGGTCCTCCAGCACCAGGAAACCGGCATCCGCATCCTCGGCGATCACCCGCGGCGCGATCGCGAGCCCCAGATTCTCGGACAGAAACCGCAACGCGGCCGCCTCGGTACCCAGTCGCCAACGCTCGCTGCGTGCCCGGTCCACGCCGGTCCGCACCCACTTCACGATCACCGTCAGATCAGCACCGCCCAAATCGCTGCCACCGCCGACGTCGCCGACTCGCCGGCGCTGCCGCCGAGCTCGGCCTGC